>QJZQ01000147.1 GCA_003246675.1 Nitrospirota bacterium
CCTGGGGCGGCGAGCCGCCGGTGAACATCATGCAGAGCCACTTCGATCTGCGCCTGCCGCTGGACCGCTACGATGTGGCCAACGTCCACGAGGCCCAGCGCATCACCGGCGAGGCCTTCAAGGAAACTCTCAGGCGGTTCCACACCTTGAAAAACGAGTGCGAGGTTCAGGGCACCATCGAAGGGGAAATGCTCAAGCGTTCGCCCTATGGGTTGAGCTTCCCTTCCATCGTGGCGTCGGGACACAACGCAACGGTGCTGCACTACATGAAAAACGACGACGATTTTACCCGGGATGAGTTGGTACTCATCGATTTCGGTGTGCGCTGGATGACGATGCATGCCGATATTTCCCGCACGGTGCCTGCGTCGGGCCGCTTCAACCCGCTGCAGAAGATTTTGTACGAGATCGTCCTCAAGGCGCAGTTGGCGGTGGAAAAGAAGGCCCGCGCGGGGGTCACCATTGAGGAACTCAACGATTGCTGCTGGGAGAAGGTAAACGCGGGGCTCAAGGAAGATTTCAGCGACGCGGGCGGGAGTTTCAAGCTGCGCTACAAGGGCCGGCCGCACGGCGTCAGCCACCTCATGGGCGAGCAGGAGCACGATGGCGACCCGTTTCGCAATTACGCCACCGAACCGATGCGGGAGGGCTGGCAGATCAGCAACGAGCCGGGCCTTTACGGCGCGTTTCGCATCCGCATTGGCGGCAAGCTGTACGATGAGGAGATCGGTATTCGCATCGAGGACAACCTGCTGATCACCAAAACGGGCTGCGTGAATTTTTCAAAGGGGATTCCCAAAACCGTGGCGGCGATCGAGAAGGTCATGCATTCCGGCAAACGGAACAAGGGCGGGTGAGCGGCTGGGAAGAGGGGGCTCGCTAGAGGGTTTTCAGGACGTCGAGCACTTCGCTGACATGGCCTTTGACCTTCACTTTGGGGAAAATTTTCCGGATCACGCCGGTTTTATCGATGACGAAGGTGCTGCGGACGATGCCCATGAATTTCTTGCCGTAGAGGCTTTTTTCCTGCCAAACGCCGTACTTGTTCACCACCTTCTGGTCGGTATCGGCGATGAGATCGAAAGGCAGGTCGTACTTGTCGATGAATTTCTGGTGCCGCTCGGCGGAGTCGATGCTGACGCCGAGGACGACCGTGTCCTTGAATTTCTTGTGCTGGTCCTTGAAATCGCAGGCTTCGGTGGTGCAGCCCGGCGTCATGTCCTTCGGGTAAAAATAGAGGACGACGTTTTTCTCTCCGCGAAAGGAACTGAGCTTCACCTTGCGGCCCGCCTGATCGGCGGCGGTGAAATCCGGAGCTTTGGAGCCTTCTTTCAGCATGGCCGGTGGTCAGTTGCCCATGGAAGCGAGGACCTGGTCCGCCTTTTGATTGACCTGGGTCACGGCTTCGAGGATCTTGCTGGAGGGGGTGCGATCGTTCAGGTTGAACACCATGCGGGCGTCCCCAATGACATCTTCCAGGGCCTTGTAAATTGCCATGTCCGGGGTTTTCCCCTCATCGCACTGGGTCTTGAGCATGGAGATGCTGCGTTGAATTTTACCGTCGATCTGCAGACCAATGACGGACTTGTCCTTCAATTCCCCGGTTTTCTCGAGAAAGCCCCACAGCCCCCCCTTGCCCTGCACCACGTCGAAACTCTTTTGCAAAGCATGGATGCCCCTGGGGCATAATTCGTTGGCGCTGGCGGAGGAGGCCCCAAGTAAAAGAATGAACGCGGCGAATAGCGATAAAACGGCGGCAGTGCCGGATCGGAACGTCGTGCACAGTTTCATCCCAAGCTCCCTGTTAGATGGGTGAAGATGACTAAAGTGGCGCAAATATCGACGACCGATTGTTGGTGTATACGAAGGATAGCCGATTCCCTCATTTAAGCGGAATACCTTCGCGATGTCAAATGATTGTTTTCTGGATGAAGCGCCTTCTCTATAAAGGGTTCGGCCGACCGATAGGCTGCGGCGGGCGGCGTTAATTTCAGGGAATCAGCTCCTGGTAGGCCGGCAGGGGGCGCAGGCTTTCGAACGCGGGATCGGCCTTGATGAATTCTTTCGCCTGGGGGTTGATCCGCACGATGATCTCCAGATTCTTGAGGCTGTCCGCCAGGTCGCCGTTTTTCACGTAGGACTGGGCGAGCAGCAGCCGGTGGGCCAGAATATCCTCGTGGTTCGGATGGGTGATCAGCAGGCGCTCCAGGATGGAGATCGCCCGCGAATATTTGCCGCTCTTGTATTGCGCGGTGGCGGTATTGAGCAGGCTGGCCAGGTGGTTGGGATTCATGCGAATGGCCATGGAGTATATCGCGATGGCCCGCTCATACATCCCGTAGTGGGCGAACACTTCGCCTTTCTGGTTCATGGCTTCGGCGGGGTCGATGAGCAGTTCGCCGATGGCCGGGGCGCGCGAATGGCTGGCCTCGGGGAACTGGGCGAGGCTCATTTTAGCGAGGCCGGCCGGGTCTCCGAGAGCCTCGGCTTTTTTGTAATAGGTTTTCGCTTCTTCGAGGTTGCCGGCAAGAAGGCGGATGTCGCCCATTTCCTGGTAACCCTTGGCCATCGCCGAGTCGTTCCCCTGGGAGAGGCCGATAAAACGGTTGACGGCCTTCTCGGCGGGCTCCAGGCGGGCGAGCAGGCTGGTCAGGCCAATGAGAATTTCGAGCGTTTTTGTGTCGTCGGGCTTGAGGCGCGCGGCGGTTTCGAGTTCGATGAGCGACAGCCCGTAGCGGCCTTCACGGTACAGGGCCTGCGAGCGCCCGAAGTGGTACTGGTGCGGGTCTATCTTGAGCGGCAGTTTATCAAATTCCTCATTGTTCACGTAGCCCAGGAGAATTTCCGCCGAATTGCGCTTGGGGTGCTCCCGCCGGCTTTCGAGGATGTGCATGATGTATTTCTTCGCGTCGTCGCTTTTTTTCTGTGCGGCGTAGAGGTAAGCCAGCTGATAGGCCGAGTCCAGGTCGGAAGGGTCGATGCGCAGGGCTTCCTGAAACGCTTTTTCGGCCTCGCCGATGCGGTTGAGGTAGTACAGGCCCATTCCCTGCTCGCGGCGGTAGTCGGCGTTTTCCGGCGCAAGGTGGGCGGCGGTTTCCAAGTCGCGGACGGCGCGATCCATATCTCCCTTTGCCGCCTGGGTCTTGGCGGATTCGTAGTAGACCTGGGGGTTTTCATGGTGCAGTTCGATGGCGATGTAGCAGCCGCGCTCCGAGGGGTCCAGCACGCCAAGGTTGCGGTAGACCTGGCAGAAGCCGAAATGGATTGCCGGGTGCCGGCTCTCGATGGCCAGCCCGGAGAGGATGGCTTCCAGCGCTTCCTGGTACTTCCCCATTTCATTCAACACAAAACCGGTGAGAACCGGCGGTGTGCTTTCTTTGGGGCCGGCGGCTATCTTGGCGGCGAGCAGGTCGAGGGCTTCGGTGTATTTCTTTTCACTGACCAATGTCTGCAACCGGTCGTAGTCGGGATCGTTGAGTTCCTGCGATTGGGAAATCTCCCAGTGGGCGATCGATTTTCCGGGGAATGTGGCGCTGGCCGTCGAACCGGTCATGGTGGCGATGAGCAGGGCCAGCCCGCAAGTTAGAATTCGGTGATTCATGGCTTGTTTCTCTCTGGGTTTGTTATGAATGGGGTTTATTGATTGGCTTCGCGCACGGCACGCACCGCCTTGCGCGATCGGGATTTTTTCGAACTGTTGAATCGATTGCCGGTGTTGAAGACGACGCCGAAGGCGTTGTAGCTCCCGTTGGTTTCCATAGACCACAGCGCGCCCGCGCCTTCCCTGGCGAACACCGGGTCGATGTGGATCGTCATTTCACTGCCCGCCTGGGCGCTGTTGACTTTGTCCGCCTCGTAGAGGGTCTGAAGGTCTTTAACGATGGGAAGGCGCCAGTCGTAATGCCCGGCGTACCCCCGTTCGTTCAGGTCCTTGATGTAGTCGAAGGCTTCGAACCAGTTGATCCAGTGGCCGGATTCGAGATAGGAATCCTTCTTCATCCACATGAGGCCGGTTTTTGTGTCGGTGATGGTTTCGTCACCGTTGTCGATGTAGCGGCTGTCGGCGGATCGCACCGTGTCTCCCGCGGCGGTGAGGCCAGGCGCAAGCAGCCCAAGGAGGAGCAGGGCGATCAGGGTGCGGAGGGAGCGCTGGGGGATTGCTGAAAATTTTATTCGCATATTCTTCTTTCTGTTGGGTCCGGGGTCAGCCGAGCTTTTTCTTCAGAAGTTCGTTGACCAGTGCGGGGTTGCCCTGGCCGCGGGTGGCTTTCATGGCCTGGCCGACGAGGAAGCCGAACACTTTTTCCTTACCGCCCCTGTACTCCGCGACTTGCGCGGGGTTTTTCTCCAGCACTTCATCGATGAGGCGCTCAAGGGTGGAGTGGTCGGAGATCTGCGTCAGGCCCTTTTCCCTGACGATCTCGGCGGCGGGTTTTCCCGTCCGGTACATTTCCTCGAAAACCGTTTTGGCGATCTTGCCGCTGATGGCGCCCTCCTCCACCAGCTTGAGCAGGCCGGTGAGGGCTTCGGGGGTCAGCGGGCATTGGTCGATCTCCCGGTCGTCGTTCTTGAGTTCCCGCAGGAGCTCCCCCATGATCCAGTTGCTCAGAAGTTTCGGCTGCATGAGGAGCGCAAGGCACTGTTCGTAATAGTCGGCCAGGGCGCGCGAGGCGGTGAGCACGCCGGCGTCGTAGGCCGGGATGCCGAAATCGCGTACGAAGCGCTCCCGCTTCTGCTCGGGCAGTTCCGGCAGGGTGCGGCGGACCTCTTCCATCCATGCCTCGTCCACCACCACGCGGACGAGGTCGGGCTCGGGGAAATAGCGGTAGTCGTGCGCCTCTTCCTTGCTGCGCATGGTGAAGGTGACGCCCTGGTCCGCATCGTACAGCCGGGTTTCCTGCGTCACCCGGTCTCCCTGTTCGAGCACCTGGCGTTGCCGGTTCACCTCGTATTCCAGCGCCCGCTGCACGTAACGGAAGGAATTGATGTTCTTGAGCTCCGTCCGGGTGCCGAGGGTGCTTTGCCCGACGGGCCGGAGGGAGATGTTGGCGTCGCAGCGCAGGCTGCCTTCTTCCATATTGCAGTCGCTCACTCCGGTGTAGTCCAGAATGGCCTTGAGCTCGCCTAAGTAGGCGCGGGCTTCTTCGGGGGAGCGGAGGTCCGGCTCGCTGACGATTTCGACCAGCGGCACGCCGGTGCGGTTGTAGTCGACGTAGCTTTTTCCGGGGCTGCCCAGGTTTTCGCCGTGGATGAGCTTGCCTGCGTCTTCCTCCATGTGGATGCGGGTGAGGCCGATGCGCTTTTTGCCCTCGGCGGTTTCGATGTCGATGTGTCCGTTGGTGCCGATGGGCAGCTCGAACTGGGAGATCTGGTAGCCCTTGGGCAGGTCGGGATAAAAATAATTTTTGCGGTCGAACCGGTTCACCGGCTGGATGGTGCAATGGGTCGCCAGGCAGGCGGCCATGGCGTATTCGACGGCGCGGCGGTTGAGCACCGGCAGCACCCCGGGCATGCCCAGGCAGATGGGGCAGGTGTTTTCGTTGGGCGGCCGGCCAAACCGGGTCGAGCAGGAGCAGAATATTTTCGTCCGGGTTTTAAGCTGGACGTGGACTTCGAGCCCTATCACCGTTTCGTATTGCATGCTTGTTGTTCCGTCGAGTGCGGTTTTGGGCCCGGAGTACGGGGTTCAACCGGTTTGTCGATGTGGTTCTCGGGAAATTGATTGTAATATTCATGGGGCGGGGCCGTCAACCCCGCCGCCTAACGGGCGGTGTAGCCCCCGTCCACCGGCAGGACGGCGCCGGTGACAAAGGAGGATTCGTCCCCCGCCAGGTACAGGCAGGCCCGGGCGACATCCTCCGCCGTGCCGAAGCGGCCCGCGGGGTATTCTTTCCTGAGTTCGGCCATCCAGGCTTCGTCCGCCCTGAGGTCCGCGGTCATGTCGGTTTCGACCATGCCTGGGCAAATGCTGTTGGCGCGGATGCCCCGATCGCCGTATTCGACGGCAACGGACCGGGCCAGTTGCAGAAGCGCTCCCTTGGACGCGGCGTAGGCCGAAGCTTGCGGAACGGCGATCTGCCCAAGGATGGAATTGATGAAGATCAGGTTCCCCGACCCCTGCGCCACCATCCCCTTGAGCACCTCCCGGGTCAGGAGAAACGGCCCGCGCACGTTGGTGTTCATGGTGTCGTCCCACAACTGATTGTCCGTCTCGTGCAGCGGGGCGGGGCGGAAGACGCCCGCGTTGTGGACCAGGGTGTCGATGCGGCCGTGGGCCTCCAGAGTCTTTTGAACCAGCCGCTTCACGTCGTCCTCGCGGGTGATGTCGCCTGTGATCGCAAGCGCGCGTTCGCCGATTTCGCCGGCGGTTTGCGCAAGCGGGGCGGCCCGCCGTCCGAAAAGGACAACCTGGGCGCCCTCGGCGGCGAAGGCGCGGGCGGTGGCGGCGCCAATGCCTGTGCCGCCGCCGGTGATCACGGTTATTTTGTCTGCGAGTCTCATGATGCGGGGTTTTGCGCTGGGCTTTAGAGATGTATAATACAGGCAAATTGTCCACCCGAGCGCCAGGCGCTTCCGGTGGGGAACGATATGATAGTCCATTCCCCCCGGAGAATTCCATAGCTTTTGTCAGGAAGGGAACTCATGACCACCCTGAAGGGTATATATTACGGTTTTGGCGCGTTCATCGGCCTGGTATGCGGTACACTGATCAACCTGATTTTCTACTGGCTGGAGCAATCCGGAACCTACACGGCCAACCAGCTGGTTCAGGATTATGGTTTTATGGGCCGCTATCTGCTGGAGATGATCAATCTCCTGCCTTTCATGGGCCTGGGGCTGGGGATTTTCCTTGTCTGGCTGCTTTTTGGTGAAAAGTTGAGCCGGGGGGGCTGAGGGGGTCTTCCTCTACTGTGCGGGAAACCGGGGAGATTGCGGCCCGCCAGCGCGCCATTGGTGATAAAATATCTGCAAACGCTCAATGACTGAGGATTCGGATGTCTAAAAAATTCAATGAAAACCTTATGAAGGCCATGGAGGCCAGCGGCGAGGCCGTGCGCATTTGCAAGCAGGCGATGGTCGATGCCAACGACGAAAGCTGCCGCGCGATGTATACGGCCATTCTCAAGGATTGCGAGCGGCATATGGAGATGCTGAAGGGCGAGATCGATCTGCACAAGGAACAGAAGAAATGGGATAAGTAGCCATGAGAATCCTGATCGTCGAGGACGATAAAAAAGTCGCCGCGTTCATCAAGAAGGGCCTCGAGGAGGAAACCTACGCCGTGGATGTGGCCTACGACGGGGAAGAGGGGCTCTATCTCGGCCAGCAAAATCAGTACGATCTCGTCATCCTGGACCTCATGCTGCCGGTGCTGGACGGCCTCGCGGTGCTCTCGGGTCTTAAGGACAAGGGCATCGACACGCCCATTCTCCTCCTCACCGCCAAGGATTCGGTGGAAGACAAGGTCCTCGGGCTCAATAAAGGGGCGGACGACTACCTGACCAAGCCGTTTGCTTTCTCGGAGCTGGTCGCGCGGGTGCGCGTGTTGCTTCGCCGCGGCAAGGCCGAAACCAAGACGGTGCTCACCATCGCCGACCTCACGCTCGACCTGGTGAGCCACAAGGTGAAGCGGGGAGACGAGGAGATCGACCTCACAGGCAAGGAATACAGCCTGCTGGAGTACTTCATGCGCAACCCCGGCAAGGTGCTCACCCGCACCATGATCGCCGAACACGTCTGGGATTATAATTTCGATACCTTCACCAACGTGATCGATGTTTATATCAACCACCTGCGGAAAAAAATCGACCGAAACCACCCTAAGAAACTGCTGCATACCTTGCGGGGGGTGGGCTATGTCATGAGAGAATAACGATGCCCCTCACCTCCATACGCACGAAACTGACCGCGTGGTACGTGGTTCTCCTCGGCATCATCCTTATTCTTTTCAGTGTGTTCCTCAACGTTTTTCTCGCCAAGCGCCTGTATGAAAGTGTCGACCACTCGCTCAAGGTTTCGGCCTCCATCGTGGCGAAAACCGAGAACATGAAGTTTTCCCAGTCTTCCATGCCTGGGGTGGATCATTTTTTCGAGCAGTTCTTCGGTTACGAAAAACTCAACAAGTTCTACAAGATTTACGACGGTTCCGGCAACGTCGGCTCGCGTTCCCGCAACATCGACGCGTCGCAGTTTCCGCTGTCCCAGGCGGCTTATGCCGCGGCGCTCAAGGGCGAAACCACCTATGAGACGTTCCTGATCGGCAATGTGACGCCGGTTCGCATGATCACCATGCCCATCTTGCGCGACGGGGCCCTGGCCAACCTCATCCAGGTGGGCACGTCGCTTGAGCCGGTGCGGGAGACGCTCAAGAACCTGCGCTTCTTCCTGTTCTTCTCGGTGCCCATGGTTTTGCTGCTCGCCACGTTCGTGGGCCGGTTCATGGCCCGCAGGGCGCTCAAGCCCGTGTCGGAAGTCACCCGCATCGCGCGCGAGGTGGGCGGCAGCGGAGATTTGTCCAAGCGCATTCCCGTGTCTGCCGGGGAGGATGAAATCAGCAATCTGGTCAGCACGTTCAACGAAATGCTGGACCGTCTCGATGGCTCCTTCGCGCAGGTGCGCCAGTTTTCCAGTGACGCCTCGCACGAGCTGCGCACGCCGCTCACCGTCCTCAAGGGGCAAAACGAATTGACCCTCAATAAGGAGCGCACGCCCGAGGAGTATCAGGAGGTCATCTGCAGTAACCTGGAAGAGATCAACTACATGTCCAAGATTCTTGAGGATCTTTTCCTCCTGTCGCGCTCGGACGAGAACCAGATTCAGCTCGATTGCAAGCCTCTCGACCTCAAGGTGGTGATTGAAGAGGTGTTCCGCCACGCGGAGATCATCGCGGCGGAGAAAAATATCGATGTCCGCATCGTTCATCTTAATTCGGTGAGAATCAACGGGGATGCCGTCCGGCTCCGGCAGATGATCTGGAACATCCTGCATAATGCCATCAAGTACACGCAGCCCGGCGGCGAGATTCGTATTTCGCTGGAAGAAGAGGGGGACTGGGCGGTGGTGAGCGTGGCGGACACGGGCATCGGCATTTCAGAGCAGGATCTGCCGTTCATCTTCAACCGTTTCTTTCGCGTGGACAAGGCGCGTTCCCGCCAGATGGGCGGCACCGGGCTCGGCCTCAGCATCTGCAAGTTCATCGTCGATGCGCATCGCGGCGAAATCGAGGTGAAGAGCGAACTGGGCGCGGGCAGCTGTTTCAGGGTCCGCCTGCCCAAGGTCCTGTCTTTCGCCACGGCCGGGCGGGTCAATGGAGATGGAGAGGGAAACGCGGATGATGGAGTGCGAACTTCTGGAGACAGAGCGGATCGCCATCCTGCGGCCGGCGCCTGAGGCGCGGCTTCTGGCGGAGGATTTCCGGCGCGCCGCCGGGCGTATCGATCCGTTCATCGAGGCCACCGGGCCGCTGAACGGCGTGATGATGGATGCGCGGGTGTTTCCCGGATGGCGGGATGGCCAGGCGGTCTGGGCTCATGTCGGTTTTATTCGCCGTCATCAGCGGCAAGTCGGTAAGGTTGCCCTGGTGACCGACAGCCGGTTCCTCGGTCTGCTCTGGCGTTTGGTGCGGGGCCTGGTGCGGCCCGATGTCCGGCTCTTTCCCTACCGCGAGCGGGCGACCGCTCTAAAGTGGCTTGCGGCCTGAGCGGACCGAAGTCATTGAATCCAGACCAGCGGCTGGTAGATCCAGGCGCGGTCGCCGACACCGTCTTCCACGTTCACCCAGTTGTTTTCAATCTTGAGGACTTTCATCGAAAAATATTTGTCCACCGGGCTCCAGTCGACCTTGGCGAACTTCGTCCCCGGGCCGGAGCGCAGGTTGGTTTTGTCGTTTTTGATCACGGCGCACTTGTAGTCCATGGTGGTGAGCTTCTTGTGGACCCAGAAGATGTCTCCATCGAGGTCCTGCACGCGCAACCAGGCGCCCTTCTTCTTCAGTGTCTTGAAAGGCATGTATTGAAACACCTGCCACTTGACTTCGAAGTTGGTGCCAGGCCCCTGCCGGAGGTTGGCCCGCTTGCTCTGAATGCACAGGGCCTCGGCCGGGGAGGGGGGCAGGGCGAAAAGAAGGGAAAACGCCGACAGAGTTACCAGTGAGAAAATAGAAATCTTTTTTTTCGTCATGGTGCTGTGTTTATTGTTCGGGGTTTTTAATCGGGTACCGGCGGTGCTGTGTTGCACACGCCGTAATTCGATGTCCCGCAAGATCTGGGGCCTGTGGGCCGCGGGATGTGTCCCGGAAATTCAGGCATTCCGGGGGACGAGCGGTGGTTTGACCGGCCGGGAATTCTGCCGTTCACGCTCGATAAATTGAAAAAAATCACGTTGAAATTCTAACACCTTATTGGGGAATTGCAAAAAAAATAGGGTGCGGGTCTTGCCGCATGCGCCCGGGTGGCATGTGGTCTTGACGGGTTTCTCCACTTGATCTAACCTGATATGAAATGTGTTATGCATTCTCAACGAAAAACCGCGCCTGCGGAAGGGGCGCTGAAGGCATGAGCGCAAGGGAGCGCCAGCGAATGCAGCGATCGGAAAGTGGAACCGGTGTCTCCCGGCGAAAGAGAGTTCTCAGGCCAATGCCCGGCTGGCCCGCCTGATGGGGTGGCTTGCCGCGATTCAGTTCGCATGGGTCGTCTGGGTGGTGGTTTATCTGGTCAGAAACCACATCCATATTGAAAAAGTCAGCCCGGTTTCGGGGCCGCTTGACGCGTTCCCGAAGGTATCGGTTTGCGTGCCGGCGCGCAACGAGGCACGCGATCTGGGGGCGTGCCTGGAGTCGCTGCTCAAGCAGGATTACCCCGACTTCGAGGTGATCGTCGTGGACGACCAGTCCACCGATGGCACCGCGGAGGTGATCCGCTCCTTCGCCGCCGGGGAGGAGCGGCTGGTGCCTCTATCCGGCGAGCCCCTGCCCGAAGGTTGGGTGGGCAAGACCTACGCGCTCCACCGGGCGTCCCAGAAGGCGCGGGGTGAATTCATATTGTTCACCGACGCCGACCTGGTGTTCGAGCCGTGCGCGCTGCGCACCGCCGTGTATTATGCGCGCAATAAAAATCTCGACCTGATGACCTGGATGCCGTCCACCCGCTTCGGTTCTTTCTGGGAGCGTGTCGTGCAACCGGTGGTGTTCGGCTTCATCGCCGGGCTCACCAGGTTTGAGAAAGTCAACAGCCCGGATTCTGCCAGCGCCATGGGGTTTGGCGCGTTTCTGTTTTTCCGGCGCGGGGCCTACGAGGCCATCGACGGCCACCGTGGGGTGAAGGGCGAAATCCTTGAGGATGTGCTGCTCGCCCGGCGCGTCAAACAGGCGGGGTTGCGCTTGTGGGTGGCCGACGCCAAGCCGATGTTTTCTCTGCGCATGTACCACTCGCTCGGCGAAATATGGGCGGGGTGGAGAAAGAATGTATTCATCGCGCTCCGTAAGTCGATCCTGCGGACTCTTGGCCATGTGCTCGGCATCGTCGGCTTCGTCGCGTCGCCTTACGTGCTGGCGGGGGCGAGCCTGATTGCGGGAGCGCCGCTCGCATCGGCCGGGCTGGCCCTGGCGGGGCTTGGGCTCGTGGTGGCCACCGGTTTCGGCCTGTGCGACGAACTGGGGCTTGCGCGCCGCTATTCCTTCCTGTTCCCCCTGGGGGCGCTGGTGTTTGCCGCCATCCTTCTCAACTCCATGCTTGGGGTGGTGCGGGGCGGACGGACCCAGTGGCGCGGGCGCACTTACCCGGCTTGAATGGCTATGATTAATTTTGCAATCCTTTGATTAAGGAGAATGATCTTGAACGGTTCCCTTGCTGCTCGGCTGTTGCTGAGCGTAATGCTGTTGCTGTTTTCGGCCGCCGATGTTTCGGCGAAGATGTACCGGTGGGTGGATGACTCGGGCAAGGTGCATTTCACCGACGATCCCATGCAGATTCCCGAAGCGTTTCGCGAGGGCAACAAAGGCAAGGCGAAGTCCGGGGCCGGGGAGGCGGAATCTACCATGACGCCCCTGCATCACGCCGCCCTCGCCGGGGATACGGGCAGGATCGAGAGCCTGGTCGATGACGGCGCGGATGTGAATGCCGCCGATGATAACGGCATGACGGCGCTGCACTTCGCCGCCGAAAAGGGACGCCTGCCTGCGGTGAAGCTGCTGCTCAACATGGGCGCCCGATATGACGTACGCACTCAGGAAGGCAAAACGGCGGCCGATCTGGCACGGGGGAGCGGACAGGACGACGTGGCCGGGCTGCTGGACAGGCATGCGGCGAAAAAGCAAAAGAAGCGCGCCCGGCGGCCCGCCCGGCCCGACCCCTATGAGGAGGTGGCGCGCGCCACCGGCGGGCAGGTGTTCCGCTTTGAAAAGGGCATGGCCGGAGCCGACGAGGTGCTGAGTGCCACTTATCAGGCGAAGACGCTGCTGTCGCAGAGGATCGACCCGGCGGGCGGCGTGCAGGAGCTGACGGTGCCGCTGGAATCCTCCATCACCAGCGCGCTGTTCGTGGTCACAGCGGTTAAGGGCAAGCCCCGTGCGGTGAGCGTGCTCGACCCGGCGGGCGTCTCGGTTCATGAAAACCCGGCCGCAGGCCGCGTGGTGAGCCTCCAGAACGGCCAGGCGATCGTGGTTAAAAACCCCGCCGCGGGAAACTGGAAGGTGCGGGTGACGGGCCGGGGAGACATGGAAGTTCGCGTCGAAGTCAAAACGGGCTCGGCGGGGGGGGGTGCAGCGCAGACCGCAAGCGCGGTCGATTTTCATGAGTTCGAATTTGTCGAACTGCGCGGACGGCCCGGTCATCAGGGTTTTTTCACCACCCGGCATCCGCTGGTGCCCGGCGCGAAGATGAAAGGCAAGGCGACGGTCTTCGGTGAATTGACGGATCTGAAGCTGCAACTGGTCGACGAGGCGGGCTCGCCTATCAAAGGTTCGCTGAAGCAGCCCGTGCCTCAAAGCGCCGACTCGTGGGACTATCTGGCCGATTTCATCATACCCGATCACCCTTTCCGCGTTATGCTGACGGGCAGCAATGAGAAGGGCGAAGCCGTGAGCCGGGTTTATCGGGAACGCTTCGCCCCCGATGCGTCGCTCGTGCATCTGCAGTTGTCGACCGCCACCGATGCGAGGAAATGCGCCACCGCCATGAACCTGCTCGCCTACCCGTTTTCCAGCGAGCGCAGTGCGGGCGAGACGCTGTTCGTCTCCTGCCCGGTTCCCGAGGAGCAGACGCCAAACCCCGAGCTTAATATTATAATGACCGCCTACACCGTGGCGCCGCCGCCTGGAGGCAGCGAGCGGGTGGTGTTCCGCTCCCACCCCAAGCAGAACTTAAACACCAACCGTTGCTGGGCGGCGCTGGAACTTTTTGACACACTGAAAACAGGCGGGGAGCGGCGCGGTCTCGAATACCGCTGGAAGGCGGATTGCCGGGGAACCGGTGACGCCGTCCAACTGGTGCTGGAATGGGATCTGTCGGCAAAATAAATTTAACGCGAAATTTTATCTAAACACTCTGCGATTGGACTCAAGTTCATGGAAAATTACCCCCGCTGGTTCATCAAAGCCGGTTTGATCTATGCTCTCCTGGGCGCGCTGCTGGGGCTTGGCATGGCTGTCGCCCCGGCGAGCGCCGCGCGCATCCGTTTCGTTCACATTCATTTCAACCTGCTGGGGTTCATGACCATGATGGTGGCGGGAGTGGCCTACCATGTGCTTCCCCGCTTCAACGCCCGGCCGGTGCCCTGGCCGAAGGGGGTGAAGTACCAGTTCATTTTGCAGAACATCGGCCTCGTCGGCATGGCGTTCACCCACGCGGCCTGGGGCGGCATCTGGAGCGGCGGCTGGGTGCAGGGAGTATTCATCGCTTCGGCCGCCACCGCGGCGGTCTCGTTTTTCATCATGTTCTACAACTTGTATTTTGTTCTGCTGCCGGCACGGCCCGCATCGCCCCCGGAACGCATCACCGGAGACATGAAGGTGGGCGCGGTGCTCGACCGGCACCCGAAGGCGATGGCGGTTTTTCTTGAAAGCGGTTTCGCGGCATTGGCCAACCCGGTGGCGAAAAGCACGCTGGCGAAAGTGGTGACGATCGACCAGGCCTGCGGTAAACACGGGATCGATTCCGCGGAGTTCCTCGGCAAGCTCAACCGGGCGCTGGCAGAGGGCGCGGGCGAGCCCGCACGGCCTGCGGGGCCGCCGGCTCAAGCGGCTCGGCCGGTGGAGGAACCGGCGAAACCGGTGGCCGAAGGCAGCATCATTCGCTCCGGCGAACGTTGCAAGCCCGACACCCTCGTTGGCAGCCTCATCAAGGTGTACCCGCAAACCAAGGCGGTGTTCGAGAAGCATTACGGCGAAGGCTGCTTTTCCTGCCCGGGGCAGGCGTTCGAAACCGTGCGCCAGACCGCCGAGATGCACAACATCGACGCCGCGCTCATCCTCAAGGAACTCAACGAAGTCATCGCCCAGGCACCGCCCGCCGCGCCATGAGCCATCCGGGGGCGGGGGAGGGCGGCGGCTTCAGCGCTTACGTTCTGGACCAGCTCGCGGGCCTTGGCGGAGTGAGTTCGCGCGCCATGTTCGGGGGCCGCGGGCTCTATTTCGAGGGGGTGTTTTTCGGCATTCTCTTCAAGGGGCGGCTTTACTTTAAGACGGGCCCGGTCAACAGGGACGATTACCGGGGAATGCCGCCCTTTCGCCCGAACGACCGGCAGACGCTTAAAAATTATCGCGAAGTCCCGGCCGAGGTGCTGGAGGACGCGGACGAACTCGCGGCCTGGGCGCGGAAGGCGGCCGAGGCCCGGCCCGAAGGTTGAGGCGCGGCGGGGTCAGGCCTTTTTCGCCGCCTGCCAGTGGGCTTCCAGATCGGCGAGAGGGGTCTCCTTCAGGGTTTTGCCCGTTTTGGCGACCTCGCGCTCGATGTGGTGAAAGCGGGCGATGAATTTGTTGTTGGTGCTTCTCAGCGCCTCCTCCGCGTCGATCTTCTTGAAGCGGCCGATGTTGACGAGGACGAACAGAATGTCGCCCAGTTCGCCCTTGGCCTCCTTTTCGTCGCCCGCGAGGACGGCTTCCTTGAATTCGGCAATCTCTTCGTCGAGCTTGGCGAACACTTCGCTGATGCGGTCCCAGTCGAACCCGTGTTTGGCGGCTTTCTTTTGCAGCTCCTGCGCCCGTTTCAGCCCGGGCAGGCTTCGCGGCACGCCGTCGAGCACCGATTCGCGCCCGGCGCTGGCTTTTTCGTTTTTCTTTATTTCCTCCCACTGCGTGACGACCTCGTCGGGCGTATCGCATTTTGCTTCCTTGAAGACGTGCGGGTGCCGCCGAACCATTTTCTCGGTGATGGCGCCGACCACGTCGGCGACGTCGAACTCGTTCCTCTGCGCCGAAATCTTGGCGTGAAAAAGGATCTGGTACAGCAGGTCGCCGAGTTCGTCCTTGATCTCTTCGGGGTCGCCCCGGTCGAGGGCTTCCAGGGTCTCGTAGGTTTCCTCGACGAGGTAGGGCTTCAGCGTCTCGCGGGTCTGCACCCGGTCCCAGGGGCAGCCGTCATCGCCCATGAGGGTGTTGACGACGTCGACGAGCTTGCGAAAATTCTCTGCGGGGTCTTGGTTCATGAGGGCTCCGGTCGTGAAGGTCAGGCGATGAATTCCAGGATCACCGAGTCGGCAAGAAACAGCCCCTTCGGGGATAGCGCGATCCGGTTATCATCCAGTTGAATGAGATCTTTTTCCAGCAGGCCGTCCAGAGTCCGGCCGTACGCCTGGCGTAACGTGGTCCGGAAGCGTTCCTCGAAGGCGTCGATGCCGATGCCCTTCTGGAGGCGCAGGCCGAGCATGAGGGTTTCGCCCATGGCCTGGCGCGGCTCGAGGGTTTCCTCGAACTCGACGGCCTGGCCGGTGGCGTGGACCTCGCGGATGTAGCGGGCGGGCAGGTTGCAGTTCCGCGAACGGACCCCGGCCAGGTACGACGAGGCCCCCGGCCCCAGGCCGATGTACTCGCCGTTGTTCCAGTAGATGAGGTTGTGGCGGCACTCGCGGCCCGGGCGGCAGAAGTTGGAGATTTCGTAATGCTCGTAACCCGCGTCGGCCATGGTGCGCAGGGTTTGCTGGTACTGGGCGAGCTGCTCTTCCTCTTGCGGCATTTCGAGGCGGCCCTCGCGGTGCAGTTTATAGAACGCGGTGTTTTTTTCGATGGTCAGGTTATAGGTCGAGAGATGCTCGGGGCACTTTTGCAGGGCGGTTGCGAGATGCGCCCGAAAACGCTCCGCCGTTTGCCCCGGCAGGGCGAACATGAGGTCCATCGACAGGTTGTCGAAGCCGGCGGCGCGGGCGCTGGCGACGGTCTGGTGCACTTCCTCCACGCTGTGGACACGCTCGAGGAGCTTGAGTTCGTTTGCGTCGAAGGATTGGACACCGATGCTCAGCCGGTTGACTCCGGCCGCCCTCAGGCGCTCGAAGAGGCCCGGGGCGAGTGTCGCCGGGTTGGTCTCCAGGGTGATTTCGGCGTCGCCACGGATGCGGAAACGCTGCCGCAGGCGCTCGAGAATGGCCTCCAGCGCCTGTGCGGGGAGGGTGGTGGGGGTGCCGCCGCCGATAAATACGGTGGCCACTTCCCGATCTTTCCCGCTAGCGTCCGCACGATGGTCGATTTCGGCGAGGAGCGCCGGGACGAAGCGCTCCATCTCCACCGGGTCCACGGCGTGCGAGTTGAAATCGCAGTAGCCGCATTTGTGCAGGCAATACGGAATGTGAATATATAAACCGGTCGACTTCATGTTAGAATTGATTCTTAAGGAACCGCTTTGGCGTTTCGGGAGGCGGTTTTTGCATTTTAAGGGCGGTCCCCTCAATCATACACTCGACCTTCGGGTCCTGGCGACGATTTTTTCCAGAACAGGATAATGAAAACTACTCAAGCCGAATTCAAATCGGGTTACGCGGCCATTCTCGGCCGGCCCAACGTGGGGAAATCCACCCTGCTCAACGGTCTGGTCATGCAGAAAATCGCCGCCATGTCGCGCAAGCCGCAGACCACCCGCAACAATATTCTGGGCGTGGTGCACCTGCCGGGCGGGCAGATCATCCTCATCGACACGCCGGGCATTCACGATTCGTCCATCCGCCTCAACCGGATGATGGTCGAGGCCAGCCTGAGCACGCTCACGGATGTGGACCTGGTCCTGTTCATGATCGATGCGGAACGCGGGTTTATGCCCGAGGACGAGGGCATCATCGAGGCCCTGGCAAAGGCGGAGACGCCGCGGCTGCTGATTATCAACAAGATCGACCGGGTGCCCAAGCCGAAACTGCTCGGCCTGATTGCCGAGGGGGACCGCAAGGGAGTTTTTTCCGATATCGTTCCCATTTCGGCGCTCAAGAACGACGGGTTGGACCGGTTGCAGGAGCTTGTGCTCTCGCGCCTGCCCGTGGGCCCGAAATATTTCCCCGAAGGCATGGTGACGGATTGCCCGGAGGAGTTCCTGATCTCCGAGATCATCCGGGAAAAGATCATGAACCTCACCCACATGGAGGTGCCTTACTCGGTGGCGGTGGTGGTCGACCGCGTCGAGGAAAGCGAGAATGGGACGTGGGTCATCAGCGTCACCGTGTACACCGAGAAGGACTCGCAGAAAAGGATTATCATCGGCGAAAAGGGCACCGTGCTCAAGAAGGTGGGCAGCCTGGCGCGCAAAGAAATCGAGAAACGTTTTGGCACCCGCGTCTATCTAAGTTTATTTGTAAAGGTAAAAAAACATTGGCGGGAGGACGAGCGCTCCCTCAAACAATTCGGTTACTTTCATGATTCACATAAAGACGGATGAAGAAATAAATATCATGCGCCGCTCCTGCCAACTGGCGGCGGAGGTGCTGTTGATGATCGAGCCTTACGTGAAGCCGGGCGTCACCACGGGCAAGCTCAATGACATCTGCCACGATTTCATTGTTTCCCGGGGGGCGACTCCTTCGCCGCTCAACTACAAGGGCTTTCCCAAGAGCATCTGCTCCTCGGTCAACGAGGAGATCTGCCACGGCATCCCCTGCGATGACCGCAAGCTGAGAAACGGCGATGTGGTGAACCTCGACATCACCACCTATCTCGACGGTTACCACGGCGACACGAGCCGCATGTTCTACGTCGGCTCGCCACGTTCGCGCGCCGCCAAGCTGGTGGAAACCTGCAGGGAGGCCCTGCAACTGGGCATCGCGGCGGTGCGGCCGGGGGCGCGGCTGGGCGACATCGGCGCCAGCATCCAGCAGCTGGCCGAGGGGCGCGGCTACTCGGTGGTGCGCGAATTCTGCGGCCACGGCATCGGCAAGAATTTTCATGAGGAGCCGCAGGTTCTTCATTATGGCCGGGAGGGCAGCGGCATCGAGTTGAAAAAGGGCATGGTGTTCACCATCGAACCGATGATCAACCTGGGCCGCCCGCATCTGCGCATTCTCCCCGACAAGTGGACCGCGGTCACCGAAGACGGATCGCTTTCGGCGCAGTGGGAGCACACCATCTGCGTCACCGGCGAGGGCTGCGAAGTGCTCACCCGCCTGGACGGCAAGACCGATTTCTGATTTCCCGTCGATGGACCCCCGGACAATACTTTAAGCCAAGCCTTCCGCAAGCCTGATCGCCCGCCATGAAACGGGCGGGGCGAATGCGGCCTCCTTCACCGCGGCTTCCCGCGCTGGATTTTAATAATCATTATCAACTTAATGAGTTGAGCCTGCCGCAATCCGCCTCTTGAGCGCAGGAGGGGCAGGGTAAGATACCGCGCGTCTTTAAATCCTCATTTTCAACGAAGCCAAGGAAAAAAATATTGACAATTTAAGGATTTTAGATTTAAAATGAGAACCATTATCAAAAAGTAACGGTTTCCTGATGCGGTTACCGGGAAGCCGCTTCACATTTAACTTTTTTCAAGGAGAGGGATATGAAGGGGAAATGGCTAGCCATCGGCGCGGCACTGACGGCGTGTTTGTTTTTAGCGGCGCCGGTTTTCGCGGCGGAGATGGAAGAACTCAAACGCCGCATTGATATTCTGTCCGACGAGGTGGAGGAGCTGAGAACCAGCGGTCCCGCTGGTACCACCAAGCCCGACCGCGTCAAAGTTTTTGGCTACGGCGAGATGCACCTCAACCACCGGCCAGGCGACCAGGGCGTGACGAAGATCGACCAGCACCGCTTCGTCATCGGTATCCAGGCGCTGCTCACCGACTGGATTCACCTGAACGCGGAGATCGATTTCGAGCACGCCGCGCAGGAGCTGGAATTCGAGCTGGCTTACCTCGATTTCCTGATCGACGAGAAGCTCAATGCGCGCGCCGGTGTGATGCTGCTTCCCGTCGGTTTACTGAACGAGTTTCACGAGCCGCCGCTGTTCTGGTCCGTCGAGAGGCCGGACCTGCAAAAGAACGTGATCCCCACGACCTGGAGCGGGGCGGGCGCGGGGGTGTTCGGTACGCCTATCGAGGGCCTCAATTACCGGCTCTATGTGGTCAACGCCGTGCAGTCGATCAGCGACGGGACGGACCAGGGCCAATTCAAAGGCTCGTCGGGCATCCGCAGCGGCCGTCAGCAGCTCGACGAAACCCTGGCGGAAAACTGGGCGGTGACCGGGCGGCTGGAATACAGCAAGCTCTATCCCGGCCTGCAACTGGGCTTTTCGTTCTACACCGGCAATACCACCCACGGCATCATTGACGAGGGCGGGCAGACCACCCTGCTGGAAGGCGATGTGAAATACCGCTGGAAATGGTTCGAGATGAATTCGACCGTGGTCAACATCGACATTTCCGATGCCGGAGCGATCAACGACTTTGCCTTCAATCAGGGCAACGCCGATGGTATTGTCGCCGATAATATCTTCGGCTGGAACGTGCAGGCGGGCGTGCATCTTCCCCAGCTTCTTGGCATGAGCACCTCGCAGGACCTGATTCCTTTCTTCCTGTACGAAAATTACGACACGCAGGACAGTGTGCCGACGGATTGTAACTTTGCAAATTGCGTCAAGGACCCGCACAACGACGTCGAGGTGTTCACCGCCGGCCTCTCTTATATGCCGGTACAGAACGTGGCGCTCAAAACCGATTGGCAGCACAGAAAGTTCGGCGACAATACCAGCGACGATCAGATCAACGTCGGCATTGCCTATATGTATTGATGTCTCCACCCGGCGGCCCCCAGCCAGGTTTCCTCCGAGAGGGCTGGGGCGCCGGGTTTTTTTTGCTGCTTGCCGGGGTGAGGCATTATAATGTAATAAGCGTAGTTTACCGGCTGGTTGTTGAAGGGAGTTGAAGGGTCTCATGCTCGACAAGCTCAACCGAAAATCTTTCTCCTCCGCGGGCCCCCGCTTGAGCCGCCTTTCCATTTCCGCCCTGGCGCTGTGGCTTTGTTTGTTTTCTTCCGTTTGCCTGGCCGGGGAGAAGGAGTTCGACCCTCAGGTTTACCTCACTAAAGAGCAGGCGCTGGCCATCGCCTTTCCCGGAGCCGACGAAATCGTCAAGGAAAAGAAATGGCTGACCGGGGAGCAAAAGGAGACTATCGAAAAGCTGTGCCAGCAGCCCATCCATGAGAACCGCATCACCTATTACGTGGGCATGAAGGACAAAAAGCCCATGGGCTACATGATCATCGACCACATGGTCGGAAAAACCTTCCCCATCACGTTCATGGTGGTGCTGAATGTCGATGGAACGGTGCGCGAGGTGGAAATTATGATTTACCGCGAGCCGCGCGGCGGAGAGGTGCGCAACAAGTCCTTCCTCGACCAGTTTTTAGGCATGAACGCCGGTTCCGAATTCCGCGACATCCATTCCATCACCGGGGCCACGCTTTCGGTGCGCGCCATCACGCGCGGCGTGCAAAAGGCCGTGGCGGCTTACCAGGTTCTCTATTCCAGATAATTCGAAGAGGCTGAAACGGGCGGGTCAGTGCGTTTGCTCGCGGCATTCGCAGCCGTTGGAATGCCAGGTTATCTCCAGATAATCGGGGAACTTGGTTTCCTTATTGACGGTGGCCGATTTGATTTGCTCGCAGGTGAGGTTTTTGGCATCGCGCAGGTCCGCACTGCTCAGGTTGGTTCCCGTCAGGTTGGCGTTAAGAAAATCGGCCTCGGAGAGCATGGCTTCACTCAGGTCGGCTCCGCTCAGGTCGGCTGCGTTGAGGTTGGTTTCGATGAGATTGGCGCCGCTCATGTTGGCGTTGGTGAGATCCCCCTGTGAAAGGTTGACCCAGCGCACATTGGCTTCGACGAGGTTGGCGCCGCTCAGGTCGGCTTCTTCCATTTTTGCCCCGCGCAGATAGGCCTCGAAAAGGTTCGCCCCGCTCAGGTTGGCTTTGCAAAGGTTGGCGCCGCGCAGGTTGGCGCTGCGCAGGTTGCCTCCGCTCAGATTGACCCCCTTGAGTTTGGCCTCGATGAGGTCGGCCCCGGAAAGGGCATCCCGCGCGGCCTCCACCCGCTGGCAGTCGGCGGAGTCGGGGTCGTCGTTCGGTAAACTGATAATGCCTGCTGAGGAATCGGCGGAGAATGTCGGCGGAGCGGTTTCGCCGGCCATCTTTTTTTGCGCGGCGATGTACTTGGCGAACACGATGCCGCAGAACATGCAGTCTATCTCAGAGTTCTGCTCTTTTCCGCATTTCGGGCATTTCATTTTTCGCTCTCATCACGTTTGAAAAAAAATCAGCCCTTATTTTACCTTCTGTTGCAGGTTTTTGCTCGTATTTTTTTTTGATCCTCCGGGGCTAGCCGAAGAAGCCGCCTTGAAATTGCGGCCTTTGCGCTCGGTCAAGGGGTGCTTTCCTTGATTTGCTGGGCTCTCCGGTACAGCGTCTGGGCTTCGGAAAATTCCCCCATGTCGTAGTACAACTCCGCCATATTGATAAGAATTACAGCCACTTCGGGATGATTTTCGCCAAAGGTCTGCTCAGAGATTGCAAGAGACTGTTTGTAAAGCGGAGCGGCCTTTGAGTATTCCCCATGCTCCCGGTACAGGGTGGCCAGGTTACTGAGAGACAGGGCCCTGTCGCCGGCGGAGGCGTTCGTCACCTTCCGGCGGATGTTCCTGGAGCGCTCGTAGAGGGCTTCGGCTTCCGCGGTTTTCCCCATTTTTGTGCGCAGGTCGGCAAGGTTGGATAACGTGACCGCCACTTTCCGGTCGTCGCTTCCAAGGACGGTTTCGCGAATCGTAAGCGCCCGCTGCAAATAGTTTTCCGCTTTCTCGAACTCCTCTTTTTTAATGTAGAGAGTCGCCAGATTGTTGAGCGACTGGGCCACATCCGGGTGGTTTTTCCCCAGCGAGTTTATGCGGATGGACAGCGCCCGCGAAAGAAGGACTTCGGCTTCCGAATAATGCCCCATCGTTTCGTACAGCAGGGCCAGATTATTGAGAGGGTAGGCCACCCGGGGGTGAAAGGGGCCGAGAATCTTTTCGCTGATGGCGAGGGAACGCTGATAGAGGGGGTCGGCTTCCTCGTAAAGGCCGAGCTTCCTCTTGAGTTCGGCCAGGTTGTTGAGGGAAGCCGCCACTTTGGGATGATCCTGCCCCAGGGCCTGTTCCCGCAATTGCAGAGTTCTTTCGGCGAAGGGAACCGCTTCCTCGAATTTTCCCGCCTTGTACAGGTACGAAACGGCCTCGCTCAGTTTTTCCGCGTCGTCGTGGTCGTCCTGGGCCGAGGCCAGAGAAATGCCCCCAAGGTTGAGAGCGAAAGTGATCAGCAGTCCGATAGTCAGCCGTGAAAAATGATTCTGTGTTTTCATGGATAGTCTCCCCATTCCTGAAAATCTTTGAAATCAATATCTTGTCGATAATGTCCCCAGACTTCGAGTATAGGAAACGGGTTTCACAGCCGGGTCAAGCTTGTGTCACGATATGGTTAAGACGATAAAATCTATCGGGATGCGGATGATAAACCGAACCTTGCGCGCGCTCCGCCGCCTGGTGGGAGCCGCAACGGTTTTTTCGCTTAAGAGTGGGCGGGTGCGTCTGCCCCTTTCACCGGGGCCTGCGGACGCCGCCTGGCCCCGCTTGCCCCAAAGCCCCTGTCGATCCGTTTTTTATAATGCCAATCTGTTTCTTTATGATGGGGCCTGCCGCGTAAAAAATCCAGTCTGAATGGGGTTTTTAATAAAACCGTGACCTTCTCTTGATTCATTCTCAACCTTGGCATGCCATCCTTTTTCCATATCTCAGGAACCTGGCCCCTGACGAAACACAGGGCCGGTGTTTCATCCATGGAACGTCCCTCAGGTTTGCCAGGGGCACGGGGCTTTTGCCGGACCGGCTGCCGAACGAACCGGCGGGCATGCAAGGAGGCTGAGAATGAGCATGGCCATAAGCGAGGCGGGAAAAATCAAAAGAAGGGTTTTATGGATCGAGTTCTTGCATTGGAAAAAAATCGGGCTCAGGCTCTTGTGGCGGACTGTCTTGATGAACACCCGGCTGTGGATGAGGAAGTTCAGGCACTGAGAATAAAAGCGCTATGGATGGCGCGTGGAAACGCAGGAAAATGCGTTGCGGGTAACAAGGGATTATGGAGGTGGCAGTGAAAAGGATCAATTGGACACGAAGAATCCGAAGAAACCGGCAGGGCCTGGCAAGCGAGCACATCCGCAAGGCTCGGGAAAAATTCCTGCACCGGGCAGACCGGGAGCCGGTGACCTGGGTCAATGCCGACCGGCATTGGGTTGAGCCGCTCGAGTATCAGCGGGAAACGGGCAAGGAGACCTTCTTCCGGGACCGTCGCGTGAGTGGGGTCTCAAGCATCAAGGAAAGGCAGATCAACTGAGCACTTATCGGAGGGAGGCGGCTTTTGCCGTCCGGCCCATCCTGGGAGATGGATCATGAGTCCGATTGGGGATACCTATCTGACGCAGGTTCTTTTTTTTCTGCTGGGGGCGTCGATATTGATGATGGGCAAATATCTGGAGAAAAAGCGGCAGGTCGAACTTCAGCGGGCAAGGGCTCGCCCGCACAGCCAGCGGAATAAAGCCCGGCGGCCGTCATCCAACTCTCCGGTGTCGTTCCTGCTGTTGCTCACGGGCGGGGCGCTATCCGCCACATCGGCGGTGGTTATGGTATTTAAAATTTCAATGGGTTGATTCCAGCGCCGGGGCCTGTCACAATACCCGCCTGCTGGGAAAGCTCCCGCAGCTATCGAGGGAAAATCATGGATTTAAAACTGTTTGCGACCGATGAACTGGAAACTCTTCTTGCGATCACCCGCAACCCCATCCTGGCGGGCGGGGACGATGCGCCAGGCCGGGAAGCCGCGGCTCTTGAGCGGGAGATCCTGAGCGAGGTCAGCGAGCGGAAGGGCGACTCCGCTCCCTGGCAGTCCCTTCTGCGCGCGTTGAAAAAATAAGTGCGCGTTCAAACGCCTCGCTTCCGGTAAAGCGGTTGACCCGCCGAACTCACCGAAAAACCTGAAGGCCGCTTCGTTCTACAGCCCGCTCCCGCTGGGCCTGGGGTGGCCAAGGCTTGCCTCGACTTCACGCGAAACCGCTTCTGGCCCGTCCAGCGCAACCCGGTTTGCAATGCTCAGTTCGCGCGCCTGGGCAATATCCTCCTGCCAGTCACAGGCGAAAAATCTTTTGTCCTCGATAATTCCTCCCAGCCCGTGGTCCTTCAAGTAACTCTCGATGAATTCGAATTCCCTGAAATGCTCCCGTCTGCACGAGAGCACCGGCTTGCCGTGGGCGAAGGCGGTGGCCAGCGTCGAGTAGCCCGCCTTGGTCAATACCACATCGGCGCTGGCGATGAGGTCGGGATAGCGGTATTTTTCATCCAGAACCAGAAGGTTGGGAGCGGTGCCGGCCACCGGATCGCGGGTGAGGAAGGCCACGTCCTCGAGGCGGGCGAGGCGGGGCCAGTCGATACGTGACGAGCCGGCTTCCCCCAGGTATATAAATACGATGGTTTTGCCCCCGAGGACCCCGGGCCATTCCTGCTCCAGGGCCCGGCGGCGGTCGATGCCGGTTCTGGCGATGAAGCCGATCTCCTTGCGCCGCGGGACAGCGTCGCCCTCGATGTGACATTGCGGCAAAAGGTGGCCGGTGGCATGGCCGTATTCCTCGCGAAGCGCGTCGATCAGGGGGTGTTGCCGGGCGGCGCCGGGAAAATGAGAATAGATGTCGTGCCAGGTGAAATTGCTGACGACCAGCGAGGGCAGGCCGAGAGCGCGGGCGGCCTTGAGCGGCAGGCTGGAACAGTCGGTCAGCACCAGGTCGATGCCCTGCTCGCCCAGCCAGCGTTTTTCGGCTTCCAGGCGTTTTGCCGCCGTGGCCTGGAACGCGGCCAGCCGCCTGAAGCATCCCTCGACATCGATATCGATGAAATCCTTCTGGATGACGCCTGGGTCCACCGGCTGATGGGTGTAGGAAAATTTTTCACCCAGGTACAGGCGGAAGAAAGATTCGGGAACTTCGGATTTGATATGGATGGAAAAGCGATCCATCAACCCTTCGAGGACCACCGATTGGCGGACGGCATGGCCGTAGCCATGACCGCTGATGTAACAGGCGATGCGCTTGATGATGGTTCCCCGGGGCAGCGGGCGCGGATCAGGAGTCTTTCGGCGCGGGCTTGTAGGTGAATTGGCAAAGTTTGCCCAGTTTCGCAAACAGGTTTTCCAGCTTCAGGTCGGCATAGTCTTTCCTGAATTCCGAGGGAATCCTGTCGAACTGGCAGGCCGTTTCGATATAGTCGGTGCGGCCGAAGCGGATGAAGAACTCAGCGAACCAGCATTTCTTCATCTTGTATTTCCACTGGGTTTCGTCGGAGGTTTTGTGCTCGAGAAGGAAGTTCTTCCAGGTGTACACCTCGTCCACGCGGGCCGGGTAGGTCTCGACGAAGGCCTTGAACGGGTTGCCGGATGCGCGTTCCTCCGCCACTCGTTTTTCCTCGTCGGGAGCCATTGCCGCGCGCAGGGCGTCGATGATATGGTTGCGCGCCCTGTCGAGCCGGATATTATAGTCCGAAAGAATGTTGTGCGCGGTGTATATGAATAGGGCAATGGCGGTGAGGTGCTGATCTTCCGGAGGCAAAGTCTCGCCGTTTTCATACTCCCAGAGCTGGATGAATAGCTCGCGGAGGCGATTTTTGTCCACCTCGATGTCGGGAACCTGAAGGTTTTCCAGAAATGGCGCCAGGCGGGCGGTGGCGTTTTGTTCGAGATCGGTTTTAGCCGCGGCGGCGGCGTCGTTCGGGTTTCCCATGACGTGACCTTCTCTATTTCATATAAAGCCCTGAAGGGCCGGTGATTAAAGGTTTGCCGGATTGATGACAACGTTTAAAATAGCATAACCCCGGCGGGTGGATCAAGGCCTCAGACCGCCCGGCTCTGGAATCCCCCCGCGTTGGCATCCGCTTCATCCTGAAGGCGCTGAGAACCCGGGAGGGGGGAGTGCGGGCAAGGCCTGGGGTGCACCAATTGAATTCGAAAAGGACTCATGGCGTCAACCCACAATCCACTCCTATATTTTCCCCTGAAGCGCATCCTCGTTTTTGCGCTGCTTCTGCGGCTGGCGCTTCCTCTGAGCGCCTGGTTGGTGACGGGGGACTTTGAGTCCTTTTATTCTCCGGACACACGCTCCTACGTGGTTCCGGCCGAGAACCTGCTGGCGGGCCGGGGCTTCCATAATGGCGAAACCTATGAAATCAACCGTACGCCGGGATACCCACTGTTCCTGATCCCGGGCCTGTTGACGGGGCATCTGGAGGTGACGACGATTTTTCTGCAGGCCGCGCTCGGCTGCCTGACGGTTTATCTGGTCTGGGCAATCGCCGTTTTGCTTTTTCGCGATAACAGAGTCGCGGGGATCTGCGCATTGCTGTACGCGGTGGAGCCCTTGTCCCTTGTTTATACCAGCGCCCTGCTTTCTGAAACCCTGTTCACGGCGGTGATGATGCTGTTTACGCTGTGTTTCCTGCGTTATATGAAATCCCCGACGCTGTGGGGGCTGATCGCCTCCGCCGTGGTGCTCGCCGCGTCGGTCTATGTGCGGCCGGTCAGCTATTACTTTCCCGCGCTCATTGCGCTGACGATTCTGCTGGCGGGATTTTTTCAGGCAGTGCCGAGGGAACGATGGCGGCTGGGGCACGCGGTGCTTTTTTTGGTAATCTCCATGAGCCTGATCGCGGCCTGGCAGGTGCGCAACCAGCGTGTTACGGGTTATTCGGGTTTTTCATCGGTGACGGACCTCAGCCTTTATTTCTATTTTAATACCGCTATTCAGGGAGTGGTCGAAAATGACCCTGATCTGGTGGTTCCCGATATGGGGAAAAAGTTTGCAAGCGAGGAATGGTTGTCTCACTTTGGCAGGGAAGGCGAGGCCAAGCTGGTGAGCGATCTGACTCGCATGCGGGAGGAGAGCCTGAGGACGATACGCGACCACCCGTTGGCTCTTTTAACGGTGTACCTGAAAGGCATGAAGCGCTGGCTGACAGACCCTTGCACCGTCGAATATTTTCACCTTTTCCGATTTGGTTACCCCCCCAAAGAACCTGGGCTTAAGGGCTGGTACCCGCGTTTGATGAAATTTATTCAGGACCGGCCTCTCCTGTTCTGGGGCAATCTGCTATTGTATGTGTGGTTGATGGCCTATGCCCTGTTCGCGGGCTTCGGCCTGTTTTGCCGGCGCGTTCCCGTTTTGCTCTGGGTGGCGATGGTTCCCGCGGTTTATTTGCTTGTGATCTCAAGCGGTCCCGCGGCAACACAGCGGTTTCGCATTCCCGCCATGCCGGCAGTTTGCCTGGCGGCGGGCTGGGGCCTGTGGCAGGCGCGGGAGATGTGGCGGGGACGAGGGGCTGTAATTCGGTAGGGGCAAATGGTGATAATCTGGTTCGGGATAAGGGAGTTATGAACGAAAAACAGTACGACCTGGTCATCATCGGCGCGGGGGTGATCGGCCACAGCATCGCTTTCCGCGTCAAGCGCCTGCGGCCCGACCTGCGGGTCGCGGTGATCGGCGACCCGATGAACTCGCTCATGGCTTCGCGCGCCGCAGCGGGCATGCTGGCGCCGTTTGGCGAGTGCGACCGCGCCGATGGCTTTTTCCGCTTTTGCCGGGAATCCCTGGATAAATACCCCGCCTTCATCGACGAACTGGTCGCGGTGAGCGGGGTGCCGGTGTTTTTTTCCACGGCCGGGTCGCTCATGCCCTCGATGTTCTATGAGGATTGCTGGGAGGAACGTAAACAATTTTTCCGCGAGCAAAACGTGCCCCACGAAATCTGGCCTCCCGCCCGCGTGCGGGACAAGGCCCCGCATCTCTCCGAAAAGTGCGGCGAGGTCATGTGGGTGGGAGAGGCGCAGGTGAACAACCGGCAGATGCACGATGCGTTGGCGGCGGCCTCGGTCCGCCTGGGAGTCGCGCGGCTGGAGGCGAACGTCTCCGGTTTTCTCAAGGACGCCGGGTCCATCGGCGCCGCCGTCACCGATGGGGGCGAGGTGCGGGGGCGGCGTTTCGTGCTCGCTTCGGGCAGCTGGTCAACAGTGCTGGGAGACATCCTGGGCGTGCGTCTGCCGATGAAGCCGATCAAGGGGCAGATGTGCCGGGTCCAGGTGGAGGACAGCCGCCTGGAGTACACGGTGCACGGCAAGCTGACCTACATCGCCCCGTGGCGCGGCGGTCACGGTTTCGTCATCGGCTCCACCATGGAGGACCGGGGTTATGACCCCGCCGTGGAAAGCGAGGTTATCGATCGCCTCGTCAAGAAAGCGGCCGAGGTGCTGCCCTGCCTCGCGGGGGCTCCGTTGATCGAAGCCTGGACGGGCCTGCGCCCGGCGGCCGAGGATGAAATGCCCGTGATGGGCAAAAGCCAACGCTACGCCAACCTGTATTATTCCACCGGGCATTACAGAAACGGCATCCTTCAGACGCCCAATCAGGCGGACTACATGGCCAGCCTCCTGCTCGGCGACGGAGAGGAGATCGCCGAATTCTCTCCCTCGCGGTATTCTCTGTGATGAGAGCATCGCCTATGGAACGCAGCGATGACTGACGCAAACCTCGAGAGCGACCTGGTGCGCGATTTTCATAGCGTGTGGCACCCCTGCACCCCCCGGCGCGATCAGGAGACGAACCCGCCGCTCCTCATCGAGAGGGGGGAAGGGGTGTTTCTGTTCGACAGGGCGGGCAACCGCTACATGGATGTCATCTCGTCGTGGTGGGTGAACCTTTTTGGCCACAACCACCCGCGCCTGAACGCCGCCCTTCAACAGCAGCTGGCGAAGGTGGCGCATGTGATGTTCGCCGGTGTCACGCACCGTCCGGCCATCGACCTCGCCGGGAAGCTGCTGTCGCTCGCGCCGCCGAACCTCTCCCGCGTGTATTTTTCCGACAACGGTTCGACGTCGGTGGAGGTGGCGCTCAAGATGAGCCTGCAATACTGGTTGCAGGTCGGCCGGCCCGAAAAAAAATGCTTCGTCCACCTCTCGGGCGGCTACCACGGTGAAACGCTGGGGGCGCTCAGCGTGTGCGGCCTGGGCCTGTTTCGTGCCCCGTTCGAGGATGTTCTCATGGAGAACGTCGCGGTTCAGGGGCCGGATTGCTACTCCTGCCCGTTCGGTCTTGTTCCGGGTTCCTGCCAGGCCGAGTGTTTCGGGCCGATGGAACGCGCGCTGGAAGAAGGGGCAGGGCGGATCGCCGGGGTCATCGTCGAGCCGCTGGTGCAGGGGGCCGCGGGCATGAAGATGTACCCCGCCGTGTACCTGAAAAAGCTCCAGGAGGCCGCCGCCCGCGCGGACGTGCACACCCTTTACGACGAGGTGGCCGTCGGTTTTGGCCGCACCGGCTCGCTTTTCGTCGCGGGCACCGAGGGCCTAAGGCCGACGTTTTTGTGCCTGTCGAAGGGCATCACTTCGGGGTACCTGCCGCTCGGCGCTACGCTCACCGAGGAGACCATTTTCGCTGCGTTCGACGGTGACTTTGCGTCGCGCAGATTTTTCATCCACAGCCACAGCTATGCCGCCAACCCCCTTGCCTCGGCGGTGGCGTGCGAGACCCTGGCGCTGCTGACAGAGGATGACTTTTTGGCGGGCCTGCGTCCAAAAATTGCCGCCATCGGCGCTCACCGGCCGCGGTTCGAGGAACTTCCCTGGTGCGGCGAATTTCGCCAGACGGGCATGATTGCCGCCGTGGAGCTGGTGCGGGATCAAAAGACGCGCGAGCCCTTCGACCCCGCTCGCCGCGCGGGATATGCCGTTTATCTCGAAGGGTTGAAGCGCGGGCTGATCATGCGGCCTCTCGGCGATGTGGTCTACTTTCTGCCGCCGCTGGTGATTTCGCTGGAAGAAATTGAGATGATGATGAACACCGCCAGAACCTGCATGATCGAGGCTCTGGGTAAATGAGGAGCGGTTTATGTATGAAGTGACGGTGAGCACCCAGTTTTCCGCCGCGCACCAGTTGCGCTGTTACGACGGCAAGTACGAAAACCTGCACGGCCACAACTGGACGGCGATTGTGACCGTGGTCGCTAAAGAGCTGGATGCGATGGGGGTGGGCATCGATTTTGTGATGCTGAAGGACAAGGTCAACGCGCTTCTTAAGGCGATCGATTATCAGAACATCAACGAAGTGCCGCCGTTCGATACGCTGAACCCCTCCGCCGAGAACATCGCCCGCTGGTTGTTCGAACGGCTCGAGAAGGAACTCACCGGTCATGCGGCCCGGGTCCGGCGGGTGGAGATTCGCGAGTTCGATCACAGCGGCGCGGCTTACCTGGGCGAGTCGTAAGTCTAAAGGGTGCGGCGGCTAACGCATGCCGCGGATGACGCCGTCCACCAGGTCGATGGCTTCGGCCTGCGGGTGTTTGGGCAGGCCGGGCATGCGCAGGATTTCGCCGGTGATGGGTACGAGGAACCCGGCCCCGGCGGCGATGAGGATTTCCCGCACCGTGACGCTGAATTCGCGCGGCCGTCCGACGATGGCGGGGTCGTCGGTGAGCGAGGCGGGGGTTTTGGCGATGCACACGGGCAGGTTCTGAAACCCGAGTCTTTCGATGTCTTCCAAATCGCGCCGGGCTTTCTTGGTGTAGACGATCTCACCGGCGCCGTACATTTCGTGCGCCACCTTCCATATCTTTGCCTGCACGTCATCGCTCCAGTCGTACAGCGGGTGGAAAGGGCTTGCGGCCTTTTCCGCGTGCCGCATGACCTGCCGGGCCAGCTCCAGCCCGCCTTCGCCGCCTTCCTCGAACACGTTGCTGAGCGCGAAGGGCACCCTCAGGGTCTCTTCGCAATGCTGGCGGACGAGGTTTATCTCTTCAGGTGAATCGCCGGTGAACCGGTTGAGGCAGACGATGGGTTTCTCGCCGAATTTGCCGATGTTCTCCACATGCTTGTCGAGGTTGGCCAACCCCTTCCTGAGAGCTTCGGGGTTCGGGGCCGCGAGGTCGTCCTTTTTGACTCCGCCGTGCATCTTGAGCGCCCGACAGGTGGCGACCAGCACCACCGCCGCGGTATCGAGCCCGGCGCTTTGGCATTTGATGTCGAAGAATTTTTCCGCCCCGAGGTCGAAGCCGAACCCGGCTTCGGTGACCGCCCAGTCGGCCAGGGAGAGGGCCATCTTTGTCGCCAGGACGGAGTTGCAACCGTGCGCGATGTTGGCGAAGGGGCCGCCGTGAACCAGCGCGGGCACGCCTTCTCCGGTTTGCACCAGGTTGGGCAGCAGCGCGTCCTTGAGCAGCGTGGTCATGGCGCCGGTGGCGGCCAGTTCGCCGGCGGTGACCGGCTCGCCCGAGCGCGTGAAGGCGACGAGAATCCGGCCAAGCCGGGCTTTCAGGTCTTCGTGGCTTTCCGCCAGACACAGGATGGCCATGATCTCCGACGCCGCCGTGATGTCGAACCCCGTCTCCCTCGGTACTCCCTGCATAACGCCGCCCAGACCGATGATGATGTCTCTCAGGGCGCGGTCGTTCATGTCGAGCACGCGTTTCCAGGTGATGCGGCGCGGGTCGATATCCGGTCCCGTGCGATGGTAGATGCGGTTGTCGAGCAGCGCGGCGAGCAGGTTATGAGCGGCGGTGATGGCGTGGAAATCGCCGGTGAAGTGGAGGTTGATCTCCTCGGCGGGGATGACCGTGCTTTTCCCGCCGCCGGAGGCCCCGCCCTTCATGCCGAGGCAGGGGCCGAGCGAGGGTTCGCGCAGCGCCAGACAGGCCGATTCGCCCAGGCGGGCCAAACCCTGGCCGAGGCCGATGGTGGTGGTGGTCTTGCCTTCTCCCGCCGGAGTCGGGGTGATGGCCGATACGAGAATCAGGCGGCCGCGCGGCGGTTTTTTTTCAAGGACATGGAGCCGCACCTTGGCCTTGGTGTCGCCGTAAGGGATGATGTCGCCTGCCGCGAGGCCCAGCTCGCGGGCCAACTCGGCGATGGGCCTGCCTCTCTGACCGGATTCTGATGATCGATTCATGGCTGGAATGGGCTCGTCTCTGGTTGCGGTTGAATGCGGCCCACTGTATCACAAACGGGTCCGGATCAGCCGGGGTAAATCTGTGTTCCCGCCTTCCCGTCCACCGCATCGGTCAGGTCGTCGAGGTGGGCGATGACCGCCCGGCTTCCGCGGTTTTTCAGGAAGGAGAGAGCGGCTTCCACCTTGGGCTTCATGCTGCCTTCGAGGAAGTGCCCCTCGTCCAGCCAGGCCTGCATTTCGGCGGAGGTTGCGCGCTGGATCAGGCGCTGTTGCGGGCTGCGGTAATTGAGAAACGCGCCCTTCACCGCCGTCAGAATAATAAAGATATCGATGCCGGTTTCGCTGGCGAGCAGCGCCGAGGTGCTGTCCTTGTCGATCACCGCTTCGAGGCCCTCGAGCCGGCCCGCGGGTGTCCGTCTAACGGGGATGCCGCCGCCGCCCGCGCCGATGGCGATGAAACCGAGATCGAGAATGGCGTGGAAGATTTGTTTCTCGACGATCAGGAGCGGCCGGGGGGAGGGAACCACGCGGCGGAACCCGCGGCCCGCGTCTTGCTTGAGGGTCCAGCCCCGATTCTGCGTGAGGTGCTTTGCGTCTTCCTCGCTGTAGAATACGCCGATGGGTTTACTCGGCTGGCCAAAGGCGGGGTCCTCCGGGTCGACGATGACCTGGGTGATGATGGAAAACGCGCGCCTTGGCAGGCCCCGTTCCGAGAGGACGCTGTCGAAGACGTTCTGCAGGATGTAGCCGATGCGCCCCTGGCTGTCGGCGACGCAGACATCGAGGGTGACCTGTCGGGGGAATTCGCCGCGGGTCAGCTCCTGCTGCAGGAAGATCCGGCCCACCTGCGGCCCGTTGCCGTGGGTGAGGATGATTTTATCGTAACCGCGTTCCACCAGGTCGGCGACTTTTTCCATGGAACGCCGCGCGATGGTGAACTCTTCCTTCTGTTCGGGGTGCGCGCGGTCCTCGGGGTTGAGGGCGTTGCCGCCGAAGGCGATGAGCAGGCTGGGACGCGGGGAGTTCATGGAGACGGCTCAACTCTCACGCGGTGACAGGGCGAAGGGCTTCAGAACCGTTTCCAGGTTGGGCAGGCCAATTTCCTGTAATTCGTATCTCACCCGCACGAAGGGCTTGCCGATATTGAGGATGCGCCCAAGGTCCACCGGTGTGGCGATGATCACAAGGTCGCACTCGGCGGCGTCGATGGTTTCCTTTAAATCCCGCATCTGTTGTTCGCCGTAACCCATGGCGGGCAGCAGCGGGCCGATGGACGGGTAGGTCTTGAAGGTTCCCTTGAGGCTGCCGCGAAGCCAGGGACGGGGGTCGACGATCTCGCGTGCTCCGAAACGCCGGGCAGCGATGACTCCCGCGCCGTAGCGCATGTCGCCGTGGGTGAGGGTCGGACCGTCTTCGACGACGAGCACCCGGCGGCCGCGGATCTCCTCGGAACCGGAGACGAACAGCGGGCTCGCCGCCTCGATGACCGCCGCCCGGGGGTTGACCCGGGCGATGTTGTCGCGCACCTGGCGGATGGAATCATAGTCTGCCGTATCGACCTTGTTGATGATGGCCACGTGGGCGCGGCGCAGGTTGACTTCGCCGGGAAAGTAGGACAACTCGTGGCCGGCCCGGTGTGGATCGGTCACCACGATTTCGAGGTCCGCCTGGTAAAAGGGCATGTCGTTGTTGCCGCCGTCCCAGAGGATGATGTCGGCCTCTTTTTCAGCCTCCTGCAAAATCGCCTGGTAATCCACGCCGGCAAACACGGTGCCTCCCATTTCCAGATACGGTTCGTATTCCTCCATCTCTTCGATGGTGCAGTCGTGTTTTTTCAGGTCTTCGATGTTCTGAAAACGCTGAACCGCCTGTTTTTCGAGATTGCCATAGGGCATGGCGTGGCGCACCGCGACGACGGCATGGCCCCATTCCCTGAGCAGGCTCATGACCTTGCGCGAGGTTTGCGACTTGCCGCAACCGGTGCGCGTGGCGCAAATGGAGATCACTTTCCGCCGCGAATGCAGCTGGGTGGATCGGGGACCCATGAGACGGAAATCCGCCCCGGCGGCGAGGACGGCCGAGGCCTTGTGCATGACCTCGATGTGCGGCAGGTCGCTGTAAGAGAAGACGACGGCGTCCACCGCGTGTTGCTCGATGAGGTCGGTAAGGTCTTCCTCGGGCAGGATGGGAATGCCGCCGGGGTACAACGCTCCGGACAGGTGCGGAGGGTAGGTTTTCCCCTCGATGCCGGGAATCTGCGCGGCGGTGAACGCCACCACCTCACAGGTGGGGTTGTCGCGGAAGTGCACGTTGAAGTTGTGAAAATCCCTCCCCGCGGCTCCCATGATAATGATTTTTTCCACCATATGCTTGTCCAGGGTCTCAGGGATTGATGGGAATGGTCATGACGATGCCCCCCATCACGTCGTTGAGCTTGAAGTCTCGCTTTGGGCTTTTGGGGTGCCGGTTGTGGCAGGTCACACAGGCGGCGGTGGTGGCGAAATCAGGATAGACCGCTTGGAAATATTTCTTCCCGCCGCTGGTGCGGATGGTGTGGTAAGGGCTGAAGGGTTCCTGGGCCACCTGTGCAAGCGCCGTGCTCTCGAATTCGTTGGACGGGCCGTTGTGCGGGTTGATCGGCCAGGTGCTGATCAGCTTGAAATCGAACCGGGGGGAGGCGAGGGTCATCAAATCGGACGCGTTGAGCAGGAATTGCGCCGGCAGCATCAGCGCGTTGTCCTCCCACCAATGTTCGGAAGCGTAAACGATATTTTCATTCTGCAGGCGGTTGACGATGTATTCGGAGTAGACGGTCCGATCCGATTCGATGACGGAATGAAC
>QJZQ01000220.1 GCA_003246675.1 Nitrospirota bacterium
GGCCGACCCCACGGTGATCTACGGCATCGGCCCATCCTTCGACGGCAACCTGCGCAAGCCCGACCTGGAAAACGCCAGGAACCCCTACAACACCTACCAGCACCCCGGCCTGCCCCCCGGCCCCATCTGCTCGCCCGGCAAGGCGGCCCTGAGCGCGGCGGCGCACCCCGAGCAGCACGGCTACCTCTACTTCGTCTCCCGCAAGGACGGTACGCACGAGTTCTCGAAAAACCTCGACGACCACAACGCCGCCGTGCGCAAATTCCAGCTCCGCAAGCACTAAGCTGCCTTATTTTTCCACTTTTCTTCTCTCTGCCTTCCTCTTTCCGACCTCCCCGCCCACCTGCTGGCCTTTTCTCTCTCCTCTTCCCCTTTTCTTTCCGCTCCCCCCTGCCTATCGCCCACCTGCTGGCCTTTTTCTTCTCCTCCCTTCTTCCTCCGCTCCATCTGCCGTGACGCGCAGCCTGCTGGCTGTTCCTCTTTTCCCCTTCTCTTTCTCCCGCTCCCCATCAGTCGTGACGCTGGCCGGGGGAGGGGTGGCGCGTCGGCCCGAGGGCCACGGGGGCGAAGGTCGATTCGTGTCCCTCGGGCCGACGCAGAACCCCGACCCCGGCCTCAGACTCCCTCACACCCACCTGCTTGCACTCTCTCTTCATCTCATCTTCCTCCCCTTCTTCCCCCGCAAAAAAGGGGATCGCCGGGCGGCCTTGCCGCCCGGCGATCCCCCCTCCCCTGGTTCTTGCCTTTCTCTCCCCCCCTCTCCCTTTCCCTCGCCACCGCACCTTTCAAAACCCTGTCAATAGTCATCTTCCGCCCTGACGGCCCCCTTACCCGCCCTCTGCCGCCCAGCCCTTTTTCCTGCCGCTATACCGCCCGACATGAGGATGCATTCCGGCAGGATATGGCGTATAGACGGAACAATACACGACGTCACGGCAAGCACAGGGCCCGCCGGACCTCGACCCATCGCGAACGGACAAGGACCGACCATGACGACCGACCACACGCCCCCTCGCCATTCCTCTCCGGCCATATCCGCGCCCGCCCACCGGAGCGTCGCCCTCACCCTGGCCCTGGCCGCACTGCTGGCCTTTTCCCTTCTCCTCCCCCGCCCCGCAGCGGCCGAGCCCCTGGACTGGATGCCCGCGGACGACGAGATCGGATTCTGGGGAGCAAAGCTGCCCGCACCGGAGGGGGCGCACAACTGGTATATCGATTTCATCGATAAAGATCCCCAAGGACATTTCACTTTATTTTACACGTTCATTCACAATGGAAGAGAACATTACAACTACTACGACATATCCAGAAATAAAGTTATTTTCGAATTCTCCTTCGCCAATGAAGAAGAAAAACAGGAAAACATCAACGAGTTCAACGCTCTTGAGAAAACGATGACCAGCGCAACTACACGCGGTTACCATGCATACTATGATACCAACATGGCAAAGAAGATTGATAGCATTTGCCATACTGGAGGATACAATCCACCAATAGACTGCGGGTTCTCATATAATATAAACAACACAAAATACAAAAAAGCATTACTAATAAGCATAAACTCTGGAATAAACTTTGATTGCGGTGGACCATGCGAATGGACTGCATATAACAACTGTAACGGAACAGTGCATATCATTTCCGGTTTTCCTGGAATATCCCAACTGGAAGATGACAAATCCATTATAGCAGACGTCCAAAATATTGGACTCATCATACGATTCAAAGAAGACATGACATCACCATTCATAGATCAACGGCAAGACATGGCCATCGTGGACTTCGACGATATGATCGCGAGATACCAACGCGCCCTGGACACGGTCCTTCGCACACACAAAGTGGGCAACCTCCTGGAAGAAACGGAAGCCATCGTGGCTCCGTACTTCCTTGAGCAAATACACAGCAAGGGGAAAAGACAATGAAGCAAGACGCCAACGACAGGAACCGACGCATCCTCGACGCCGTGCACGAGGCCGAACTCGGCACGGGCAAGACGCCATACGCGGCGTACTTTGCCCAAAAGGGCAACAGCGGCATGAGTTTCGGGTACAGCCAGCATGATGTGGCGAACAATCCAAATGCAGCGAAAGATCTGGAGGTCGCGCTGGCTAAGGCACAACTCCCTGATGGAACCCCAATCTTCACTCGGGATGATAGGAAAAAGGCTCTCGCCCTCGCTTCCCGCAAGGGCATCACGGCCGAGGCGTTCGAGAAGGAAGCGCCGGGGCTTCTGGGCAAGGTGAACCAGGCGCTGGACAGCGAAACCGGCCGCGAGATGGTCGACGGCCGCGACGCCGAGCGTGACAAGACGCTGGACGAGTATCGCACGAAGATCGAGGAGGCCGCCAAGCGCAACCCGGCCGGGCCGGGCGTCTTCGACCCGAGCCACCCGGACTACCCGCAGGCCATGGCCATGGCAGTGCAGTGGGGCAACCGCACGGGCGGCGTGGACACCTTCGCCAAGTGGGCCTCGGGCGAGGCCGTGGATCTGGCCACCAAGACTGGCAGGCCGGAAAAGGCCGCACCCAACGGCGCGCCGAGCCTGGACGGCATGCAGAACGGATATTTCGCCAAGACCGAGTATTTCCGCGACACGGCCCCGAAAGAGCTTCCCACCTGGACCCAAAATCACAAGGAAATAGCAGGACGACTCGCTCCCGTACGACCGGAAGACGTCGCGCTTCCCA
>QJZQ01000037.1 GCA_003246675.1 Nitrospirota bacterium
CTGTGTACTGCTCGGTACCGTTGGAGGCACCTGAGAGGCGGCATGGGCTTTAAATCATGACGTTAAAAAGAATTGGCGTCCCCAGCGGGATTCGAACCCGCGTCGCCGGCGTGAAAGGCCGGTGTCCTGGGCCAGGCTAGACGATGGGGACGTCTGGAAAGGCAGGTAAAAAAAGTGAGCCGCGAAGGGATCGAACCTTCGACCACCTGCTTAAAAGGCAGGTGCTCTACCAACTGAGCTAGCGGCCCACAATTGGAATTTAGAAAGTTAACAAACCTCCCAGGCCATGTCAATGGCTTTATTTGCCTTGATTTTAACCAGAAGGCCCAATAATATTTATATTTACCTTTAATTCACGCTTCTTGCGAGGACGCCTCTTGGAAAAATCGGAACTTATCTGGCTGGATGGGAAGTGGGTCCCCTGGCACGAGGCCAATGTGCACGTGCTCACTCACACGCTGCATTATGGGCTGGGGGTGTTCGAGGGCATCCGCTGTTATCAGACGGAGGACGGAAAATCGGCTATTTTCCGCCTCAAGGAGCATGTGGACCGCTTGTTCAATTCGGCGGTGATTCTGGGCCTGGATGTCCCCTTCTCGAAGGAGGAGGTCTTCCGCACCACGGTCGAGGTGGTGCGCCGCAACAGGCTGCTGGAGTGCTACATCCGCCCTATCGTGTTTCTTGGCCACAACAAGATGGGCCTGAACCCGAAAGGGGTGGACGTGCGGGTGGCCATCGCCGCCTGGCCGTGGGGCACCTACCTGGGCGACGACGGCCTCAACAAGGGCATCCGGGTGCGTATTTCCTCGTTCCTCCGGCACCATGTCAATATTTCGATGACCAAGGCGAAGGCCTGCGGCTACTATATCAACTCGATCCTCGCGAAGGCCGAGGCGGTGCGGGACGGTTACGACGAGGCCATCCTCCTCGACCCGAGCGGCTATGTTTCGGAAGGTTCGGGCGAGAATATCTTCATTCTGAGGCGCGGCAAGCTGCACACGCCGACGCTGGCCTGCTCCAACCTCGACGGCATCACGCGCCACGCGGTGGTGGAGATCGCCCGCGAGGCGGGGCTGGAGGTGGTGGAGCGCAACATCACGCGGGATGAGCTGTACGTCGCCGACGAGGTGTTCCTCACCGGGACGGCGGCGGAGATCACCCCGGTGCGCGAGGTGGACGGCCGCTCCATCGGCAACGGCGGCAAAGGGGAAACCACCGACTTCGTGCAGAAAAAGTTTTTCGATATCGTGCGGGGGAAGGACCCCAACTACCATCACTGGTTGACGACGGTTTGAGGCCGGCCTTTTTCTTCCTTCAATTACGCAAATTAGTTTCGTTCGACCCTTGCCAGGGGCGGCCGGGCGTTTTATTAACTTCGAGTGAACCGCCGGTCTTTCGGCGCCCGGACAGTCAGACCCCCTACAGGAGTATGTGAGTTATGCCAATTTATGAATACCAGTGCCAGAAGTGCGACAGCGTCTTCGAGGTGATGCAGTCGATCTCCGCCAAGCCTCTGAAAACCTGCCAGAGGGACGGCTGCAAGGGCAAGGTGGCCCGGCTCGTTTCGGCCTCCGGCTTCATTCTCAAGGGCTCGGGATGGTACGCCACGGATTATCCGTCGGATTCGCGCAAGCAGGGCTGGGAATCGGAAAAGCAGTCGGATTCCGGCCCGTCGGCCGCCCCGTCGGCCGCCCCGTCGGCCGCCCCGGCGGAAAGCGCCCCGGCTCCGGCGGCCCCCCCGGCGGAGAAACCCGCGCCGGCCAAGGCCAGGAAAGCTCCCGCCGCCAAGAACCCCTACTCCGGCAAGGGCGGGAAAAAGGTCAAAACCACCAAAAAGTAACGCCCCCTTTTCAGGGAGTACGCCCAATTTGTATGAAAATATCTTTTCCTCCCTGATCGATGCGCTTCTCCTCGTTTCCCGGGACCATAGAATCTTTTTGAGCAACCCCGCGGCCTGGGAGTTGTTCCGCCTGTCGCGCGGGTCTCTCGATGGCCTGCCGATTGCCGACCTGCTCCTTGAACCCGCCGAGGTCGAACGCAGGATCGAAAGCACTCTCGCAAGCGGCGAATCCTATCGCGATCTGGAATGCCTCGTACACGCGGGCGCCGAGGGCCGGACCTTTCCCGCAGGCCTGACGATCTCCCCGCTGCAGGGCGAGGGGGGCGACTGCCTGGGCGCCATTGTCATGGTGAAGGACCTGAGCCTGCTCAAGGAACTGGAGGAGGGCTCCCGCCAAAAAAGCAACCTCTCCGCCGCCGAAGGCCTGGCGCTGCGCATGGCGCACGAGATCCGCAACCCGCTGGGCGGCATCCGCGGCTCGGCTCAGCTTCTGAGCCAGGAACTCGAGAACCCCGCGCACCGGGAATATCTGGACGTGGTGATCGCCGAGGTCGACCGCATCAACCGCATGGTGGCGCAGATGATGCAGCTGACGCGGCCCACCGGCCCGGCCTTCGAGGAAACCAATATCCACAAGGTGCTGGCCGACATCATCCTGCTTGAAAAGGACAACCTGGCGCGGCATAAAAACCGCGTCGAACAGATTTACGACCCCAGTCTGCCGCCCATCGACGCCGACGCGGACCAGCTCAAGCAGGTGTTCCTCAACCTGATCAAAAACGCGGTGGAGGCGTCCGGCAAGAAGGGACGCATCCAGATTATCACGCGGGTGAACTCGGGCTATGGCATCAAGTTGCTGCCGCAGGCCACGCCGCGCCAGGGCGTGGTCGTCGAGATCATCGATTCGGGAGCGGGAATGGACGAGGCGGCTCTGAAAAACCTGTTCACGCCTTTTTACACGACGAAGAAGAAGGGCAGCGGCCTCGGCCTCGCCATCTCTCTCAAAATCGTCGAGAACCATGGCGGGAAAATAAAAGTCACGTCCGAAAAAGGCCTGGGCACCACCGTCCAGGTGCTTCTTCCTCTCCGGCAGAGGTGATAAGATAAGCGCATGCAGGACGATCTTAAAATTCTGGTGGTGGACGACGAGGAGAACATCCGCTGGGTGTTCGAAAAGGCGCTGGTCAAAAAGGGCCTGAAGGTCGATACCGCCACAAGCGCCGAGGAGGCCCTGGAGAAAATCCGCACGGGTTCCTACCTCATGGTCTTCACCGATATTTTCATGGAGGGCCTAAGCGGCCTCGACCTTCTCGACGGCATGAAGCCCTTTGCGCCCGACCTCAAGGTGGTGGTGATGACCGCTGAGGACACGATGAACAACACCATCGAGGCCATGCGCCGGGGCGCCTACGATTACATCAGCAAGCCTTTCGATTTCGAAACGGTCTACGCCCTCGTCGACCGCGCGCTCAAAAGCCGCGCCATGGAAAGGCCCGAGGGTCCGCACGGGGCACCGGAGGATGTGCAGGGTTTTTCTCTCGACGCCATCGTGGGGAAAAGCCGCAAGATGCAGGAAATTTTCAAGACCATCGGCCGGGCCGCCCCCGCCGACCTCGCGGTGCTCATCACCGGTGAAAGCGGTACCGGCAAGGAGATGGTGGCGCGCGCCCTGCACTTTTACTCCCCGCGCCGCGACCATCCGTTCATCTGCATCAATTGCGCCGCCATATCAAGGGACCTCCTGGAAACCGAGCTGTTCGGGCACGAAAAAGGCGCGTTCACCGGCGCGGTGGAGGCCAAGGAAGGTAAATTCGAACTGGCCGATGGCGGCACGCTGTTCCTCGATGAAATCGGCGACATGGAGCCCGCGCTCCAGTCCAAGATGCTGCGCGTTCTGCAGGATCACCAGTTCTTCAAGGTCGGCGGACGCAAGCCGATTCATTCCGATGTCCGCATCGTCGCCGCCACCAATCAGGACCTGGCCGGGCTGATGGAGAAAAAGCTGTTCCGGGAAGACCTCTATCACCGGTTGAACGTGATCCCCGTTCATCTGCCGCCGCTGCGCGAGCGAATGGAGGACGTGCCGCTGATCGCCCGTCACTTTCTTGAGCGGTTCCGGGGCACCCTCGGCCGGGGCGAGGTTTACCTCTCGCCCGAGGCGGAGCGCATCTTCTGCGGCCACCGGTGGCCGGGAAACATCCGCGAACTGGAAAACGTCATCAAGCGGGCGATGGTGCTCGCTTCCTCGGGGCCCATTCTGCCGGAACATCTGCCCGCGTCAATGCAGGGCGGGGCGGAACCCGAGCCCTGGGAGGAAAAGCTTTCGCGCCTGATCGAGGATTACCTCAAGCAGGGGCAGAGCCCGGAGGACGGGCACCTGCACGAACGGCTGACGCAAGCCCTGGAGAAGTGCCTTTTTGAACAACTGCTCAAAAAACACTCCGGCAAGCAAGTGCCGGTGGCCCGGGAGCTTGGCATCAACCGCAACACCCTGAAGCGAAAAATAGACCAACTCGGCATTGAAATAAAAAAAAGTAAAGACCGAATGTGAACGGCGGCGAACGCCCTTCCCGGCAGGTGAGAAACCGGAGAACGCGATTTTTGCAGACAGAAACTATTTTCCCCATACGCACCCCGCTCGGCACGCCGATCCAGATCACACGGCAAAGCTTCACCGGCCGCCGGGGGAACCCGCGCGTCTCCTTTCTCGCAGGCCTGCACGGCGACGAGCTGGAGGGCGTCTACCTCTGCCACCGGCTCATTCAGTATCTGCGCGGGCTCCAGGCCCGCGAGCCCGAGGCCCTCAGGGGAACGGTGCATATTTACCCCGCCGTCAATCCTCAGGCGCTGGGTGCCGCCACGCGCTTGTCGCCCTTTTTTGCCTCCGACATGAACCGCCAGCTCGGGGACAAGAACGGCCATTCGCTGCCGGCACAGGCCTGCCAGAAACTGCTGGACAGTCTGCGTAATTCTTCCGATTGCGTTGTGGACCTGCACGCGAGCAACCTTCACCTGAGGGAACTTGCGCAGATCCGCATTATCGAGGAGTTCGACCGCAAACTGATTCCTCTCGCACTGCGCACGAACGCCGATCTCATCTGGGTCCACCCCGCCTCGGGCGTCTTCGAATCCACCTTCGGCTACAACCTCAACCGGGCCAAGATCCCCACACTGGTGGTGGAAGCGGGCATTTGCCTGCGCATCGATGACGCGTTATGCGATCAGGTCCTGAACGGCATGATTCACCTGCTGCACCACCTGGGCGTGCTCGCCACCAGCGAGGGCGCGCCCGAGGTGAAGGAACCGATGCTGGTGCACCCATCGGAGGTGCACCAGGTGCAGGCGGAACACGCGGGACTCTTCGTCGCCCGGGCCCGCCTTGGCCAAATGCTGGAAGCGGGCGATATCCTGGGGGAAGTCGTCGACCCCTTGCGGGGCGAGGTGGTGGAGGAAGCCGTCGCCCCCGAGGCGGGCCTGCTCTTCACCCTGCGCGAGCACCCCGTCACTTACCAGGGCGCCGCTCTCGCACGCATCGCCCAACCCAGCCGGGGCCGTCCGTGAAAGAAACCATTCTCACCCTGCCCACCCCCTTCGGCGAACCCCTGGAGTTGGTTAAATTTCACTGGGAGGGCGGCAAAAACGGCGACAGCCTGTCTCTGGTGAGCGGCCTTCACGGCGACCATTTGAACGGCCTGTTCGTCAACCAGCGGCTGATCCGTTTTCTCGATCAGGTCGCCGAGGGGAGAAACCCCGATTACCAGCTCGCGGGCCGGGTGCAGATCTTCCCGGTGGTCAACCTGCACGCCCTGGCCGCCGGTCAATCGGCGTGGCCGTTCGACAACCTGGATATGGACCTCGCCTTTCCCGGCAGCCTGGGGGGTGAAGCCACCGAGCGGGCCGCGGGCGCGGTGCGCCGTCATTCCTCCGATTCCACCTTCGGCCTCCTGCTCAAGTCGGCCGCCACGCATTATGAGGATGCCCCCCACGTCCAGTGCTTTCATCCCGACCGCTGGGAAAGAAAGCTCGCCGCCCACCTGGGCCTTGGCATCGTTCGGGAAATCCCCGCGCCCCCCACCTTCCGCCTGCAGTTGCTTTATCAATGGATCGTAAACGAAGTCACCGGCTACGCGCTCAGCGCCGGCAGGCCCGGCATCGTCGACACGGGGATGTGCGACCGGCTGTTCTCGGGCATCGTGGCCTTTATGGTCAAAACAGGCCTGCTGAAATACTCCGGCGGTTCCTCTGAGCCTAAGCCCTCGGTGTATTACCGCACCCGCGACGAGAACACCGTGCTCTCTCCCTGCGCGGGCTGGTTTCTGCCCGAGGTTGCGCCGGGCGCCTGTCTGAAACAGGGCGAGCGCCTCGGAGAAATTCGGGATCTGCAAAGCGGAGAAACGCTGGAAGAAATTCTGGCGCCGAAAGACGGCGCCCTCGTCACTCTGCGCTGCTATCCGGTGATATACGAAGGGGAACCGGTCGCAACGCTGCTGGAGGAAAGAAAGCCGGGGATCTGGCCTTTTTAAAATGAGAGGCCAGGGAGCACGCCCTGCGGCGTCAGTCGAATTTGATATTCATGAAGAACAGGCCCGCCCCGCCCAGGGAGATGAGAAACCCCGCCGCGGTCATCATCTTGGCGCGCAGGGAATGGGTGAAAGGATTTTTCTTGATGTTGTCGCGGTAGCGGTGCCTGAGATCGCGGTATTCTTCGGCTTCGCGGACTTCCCACTTGCTGCAAAGCGTCAAAAGCCCGCTGCCGATGAAGTACAGGACGACGCCCCAAATCTGCTGCTGATTGATAAAGTCCATACCCCCCCTTGCCGTAACCTGAGTTACATGGAAATATAATTATATTCTTCTATTATAGCGCTTATTACGAAAACTTCCAATATTTCAATAAGCAAAGAGCAATATCGCCCGGTCGCCCTCATTTCCCACCCTATAGACTCCCTGGGCGGACGCCCGCCGGAGTCGTCTGGCTCTTCCCCTTGAAAATCAAATGGTTAAGCCCGCCCTGCCCGACGGATTTTCTTGCCGCCCCCGGTTCAATCCGCTACACTGAATTTATGCGCCGGACCTCAACACGCAACCAACCGCCACGGATCGGAAAATGGAAAGAAATATGACGCAGGAGGCGGCTTCCTCCCCCGGCAGCGGTGCTGCCGCCCAGGGAGCGGAAGGCTACCGCTATTCCATCGAGCCCTTCCTGCTGGCGGATTTTGTTCGGCTGAGCCCGGGGAACCGTGTGCTGGACATCGGCTCGGGCTGCGGCATCATTCCGCTCCTGCTTGCGCGCCGGCATCCTGGCCTCACTCTCACCGGGGTGGAGATACAGCCCGAGCTTCACGAGTGGGCCGTTCACAATATCGAGCAAAGCGGCCGGGGGAAAGAAATCGAAGTAATCCAGGGAGACATCGTCCAACTGGCCCCCAGGTGGAATCGGGAACTCTTCGACGCCATTGTGTCGAACCCTCCCTACCGCAAGCAGGGGACAGGCCGCACCAATCCCGACCGCGGGAAAGCCATCGCCCGGCACGAAATCAACCTCAACCTGAAGTCTCTTTTATCTGCGGCGGCTTCGCTGCTCAAGACCGCAGGCAGCCTGACCCTGGCCTACCCTCCCGCCCGCCTGGCGGAGGTGCTCGCGGCCCTTGTGGCGCACGGGTTTTCGGCGCGCAGGCTGCGCTTCATCCATGGACATCCCGGCGCCGATGCGCGAATATTTCTCGTCGAAGCGGTGAAGGGGCAGAAAGGCGATTGCCGGGTGGAGAAGCCATTAACCGTATACAACCCCGATCGAACCTACACTCGGGAGATGGAAGAAATCTATGCTTCCCTTGATCATTCTGGCGGGGCCGACCACCTCGGGGAAAAGCGACGCGGCGGTCGAACTGGCTGAACATCTCGACGGCGAAATCATCAATGCCGACTCGATGCAGGTCTACCGGTACTTCGATATCGGCACCGCCAAGCCCGGCGCCGAAGCCCGGTTGCGCGTGCCCCATCACCTGATAGACATCCTGGAGCCCGATGAAGAGTTCAACGCGTTCGACTTCAAGACCCGCGCCCTCGTTAAGATCGCAGATCTTCAGCAAAGAGGAAAAACCCCGGTCATGGCCGGCGGCACGGGCCTGTATCTCAAGGTGCTCACCGAAAACCACGATTGCGCCGTGCAGGTTTCCGAAGCCACCCGCAAGAGCGTTCGCGAACAAATGGACCGGGACGGGCTTGCGGCCTGCTATGAAGAGCTCGGCCGCATCGATCCGCCAACCGCGGCGCGGGTCACCCCGGCCGACCGCCTGCGCATCGAACGCGCCCTCGCCGTGCACCGGGAAACCGGGAAAAAACTTTCTGATTTCCACGCGGCCGAAAAACCCGGCGGGCATGAGTTTCCCATCCACATCTTTCTATTTGAATGGGACCGGACCGAACTCTACGAAAACATCAACCTCCGGGTGGACCGCATGATCGACTCCGGCTGGGTGGACGAAGTGAAGGGCCTGCTTGCCCGCGGCGTGAGGCGGGATTTCAAGCCCATGAAGAGCATCGGCTACGCCGAGCTGGTCCGTCATCTCGACGGGGAAATCACTTTGGAGAGGGCGGTTTACGAAATCAAACGCGAAACCCGGCATTACGCCAAACGGCAGATCACCTGGTTTAAAAAAATGGCCGGCATCCAATGCCTGCCGGCGGACCGCGGCGATACAGCGAGAACGATGATGGAAAAAATTTTGCGCCATCTGCCCACGGTTTCCTGCCTGCTATGGGCCCTGATACTCGTTGCGGGCCTGGCCTCCCCCGGCCTGGCCCAGGGCCTGGCGTCCCTCGGCGAAGGCGCGGCATGGCTCAAGGAAGGCCGCGCCGCGGCAGCGGAGAACCGCTTTCAGAACCTTCTGCACACCTCCCGCGACCGGCAGATGAAAAAGCGCGCCCGCTACCTGCTCGGCCATGCCACCTGGGCTCAAGGCAAGTTCGACGAAGCGGGCCGACTGCTCGCGGAATCTCTGACCGACTACCCTGAAATTGGCGACTACATCCGCCTCGATCTCGCGCGGCTGGCCCTGGCCAAAGGGGACGGCCCGCAAGCCCTCGAAGCCACCCGCGCCCTTCTCGATCAATATCCCGATTCGGTGCTCGCCATCGACGCCCAGCTGCTCAGCATCGATATTTTCGAAAAGGAAGGCGCGCCGAAAAAAGCCATCGAAGCCCTGACGGCCCTCCTGGGCGAGCCCGGCAACCCCTCGCACCCCCGCAGCCTGGGCCCCCGGCTCCCGGAACTCATGGCGCGCCTCGCCAGGCTGCACCAGAGCCTCGGACAAAACGGACAGGCCTACCAGTGGCTGCGCCACCTCCATATCGCCTACCCGGCGGACCCGGCCGCCCGCGAAACACAGGCCGACTACCGCAAACTCGCCTCCATGGCCGATGTCATCCCGCATCCGCTTTCCATGAGCGAGACCGACCGGCGCGTTCGCAACCTGATGAACCGGGCGCGCTACGAAGAGGCGCTTGCCGACATGGACGATCTGATGCGCCAGCAGCCGGACCTTCCAGACGATTTCACGTTCTACCGCGCCCGCGCTTACCAGCGCACGGGCCAGCGCCCGCTGGCCGGTGAGACGTTCGACCGCTTCATCCGCGAAAACCCCAAGCACCCGCGCCTGCAGGAGGCGCTCTTCGAAAAAGGCAAGAACCTGTGGAACCTGAACCGGGACCGGGAGGCCCTGGAGACGCTGAGGGAAGTGCTGCGCAAAAACAAGGTGTCTGATTGGGCGATGCGAGCCCAGTTCGTCATCTCGCGGATTCATGAGTCGAACCGGGAATACAGGCTGGCGGCACGGCATTACCGCAAACTCATCGAGCGCTACCCCCGCGGCCAATTCGTCCACGAAGCCGCGTGGCGGCTGGGGTGGATCCATTACCAGAAGGAAAATTACGCCGACGCCCACCGGCGGTTCGAGGAAAACGCCCGGCGCTATCCACGGGGCGAACTGGCGGCATCCAACATGTACTGGGCGGGCAAAGCGGCGGAAAAGATGGGCGCGGCGACAACCGCGGGCAAAATATACCAGCGCCTGGGGAAACTTCACCCCTTCTCGTTTTTTGCCTTACGGGCGCGGGAAAATCTGGCCCGCCTCGAACTTCCCGAGGACAGCGGCGGAGAAACTCCTAACATCGTCCCCATCGCCTTCGATGGAGGCCTCACTCAGGCGTCCCCTCTGGAACGCCCCCTGGCCGCCGGGGAAACTTTTCACCTGTCCCGGGCACAAGAGCTCATCGCCCTCGGGTTTTACCCCCTGGCACGGTCGGAAATCGCCCGGATCGAGAGACCCTTGTTCAGGA
>QJZQ01000212.1 GCA_003246675.1 Nitrospirota bacterium
TTCGCCGCCAACTCGGTTCTCTGCCGGCTGGCTCTTGGCGGTCAACGCATCGACGCGGTCAGCTTCACCGCCATCCGTTTATTGTCCGGACTATTGATGCTGGCGGTGATTCTGCGTCTGGCCGGTGGGGCGTGCCGCCCTTCGGCAGGGGGGTCGTGGAAGGCCGGGGCGATGCTGGCAACCTACGCGGTATTGTTTTCCTTTGCCTATCTGACGCTGGACACGGGCACCGGGGCGCTGCTTCTGTTCGCCGCAGTTCAGCTGACCATGATTTTCTCTGCCCTGACCGAGGGGGAGAGGCTGCACGGGGTGGAATGGGGCGGGGTGCTATTGGCTTTCTGCGGATTCGTTTATCTCATGCTTCCCACCGTTCGTACGCCGTCGTTCACCGGCTTTATATTGATGACGGCCGCAGGCGTTGCCTGGGGCCTGTACACGCTTGCCGGGCGAAATTCCCGAAACCCGCTTCAGGATACGGCGGGAAACTTTATTCGCACCTGGCCCGTCGTGGCCGCGCTCAGTCTGTTCGTTGTAACGGGGGGCCAGCAGACGGCGAGCGGTGTGACGCTCGCGGTGCTTTCCGGTGCGGTGGCTTCGGGGGTTGGCTACGCGGTGTGGTATCTTGCCATCGCGGGCCTGACCACCACTCAGGCGGCGGTGGTTCAGCTTTTGGTGCCGGTGCTGGCCGGTGTGGGAGGGGTGCTCTTTGCCGCCGAGACACTTTCCCTGCGCCTGATTGTCTCCGCCGGGCTGATTCTGGGCGGTATCATGCTTGTGGTTCTGGGCAAAAGATATATGGCGGGCGGCAGGTCCTGGGTTCAAAAATAATAGCGCAATCCAATGCCCAGGAAGTTGGAACCTCCGTTTACGCCATCGAACAGGCCGAAAATTCCCGAACGGTGGTGGATGCGGGTGACCAGGGCCCATTCCGGGTGGCTGGGCGGCGCAAAGCCCAATTCGAACATCAAATAGTTGAGGAGGTTTGTGGATTGCCCCGAATGATTGTCTCGCTCAATTCGGGGTTTCTCTGTGGCATAGGATAAACCTTCCCCCACCGCAAAACTGGTGTCGACAATACGGTCCCAAGGAAAGGTAACAAAGCGGATCAGAAAAAGCCCATTAAATTCCCAGTTATTCTGTTCTCCAAAGTGCTTGAGGGCTTGCCCTTCCAGCTCAAAATAAAAGTGTTGCCAAAAACGCGACATTTGCCGGTTGAGGACGCCGCCGATGAAATGCGAATCTTCCGGTTCGACATTAAAGGTCAGCACCTCGTGAAGCCTGGAAGTGGTGCCCAAACCGGTGTAAAGCATGGCGGACCAGGGGCGGTCTTCCGCAGGCCCCTTTCCAGAAAACTCTGAGGGAGCGGTTGCCTCCGCGGCATCCGCTCGGTTGAGGGGAAGGCACAGGCAGATCAGAAAAATAGCGGGGAATATAAAAAATCGGGCAAATTTTTCCACGAAATCCTTACATAAAAAATAGTGCTGCACGGCGCCCTTCGATTCAACCATAGACCTAAACCTCACTCCTTACAATAGGATTGTTTCGGCGCGCGGATTATTCCCCCCTGGCCATAATCCCTGGAGTTTGACAGCCAGGGCATGAGGGAATAAATTAACCTTATCTATTTCGCCAGGAGGACAGGCATGGAAACGGTTGGCGCTTATATGAGCACTAGAGTCTTGACGACACGTCCCGATGCCCTCGCGCACGATGCTGCGCATGAAATGTTCGAGAATAATGTCGGGGCCCTTCTCGTGAAGCAAAATGGAAAATACATTGGCATATTTACAAAAACGGACTGGATACATAAAGCCCTGAAATGGGAAGGCGACCCTTCCGCCGTTCAGGTCGCCTCCATTATGACGGCGCCCCTCATCACCATCGAAAAGGATGAGCCCCTGGCCAAAGCCAGTCTGCTCATGGAGAAAAACAGAGTCCGCCATCTGGCCGTTACCGAAGACGGCGAAACCGTCGGCATTCTGTCGGTGAAAGACCTGGAAAGGTATTACCGAAAATTATATGGGGTCGGGTTATGACACGACCGGATTTATTGCCCGGCAAACATCATGGGCCGTCAACGGTCGTCCTTTTCTCAGCCGCTCCCCAATAGAAGGAGAGGGGGCGCGGGCACCAGCCGCCGTAAAAGGCGTGGCTTGCGCGCGCCTCGGTTGAAGGCCCCGGCCCTAGAAGCCGAACAGCGCGATGGCGAAGGAAACCGCGGAGTAAATCACGCAGAAGACGCAGGCGAAAAAGGGCTTTTTGTAGAGATTGGAAAAATTTTTCATCGAAATATTCCCAGTTCAAATTGCTAATATTGCTAAAAGCGGGCAGCGGCGCTTAGCCCGCCCGGGTCGCTGTAAAGACGATTTCCTGAAGCGGGAATTTCAGCGGGGCAGGGCCAAAAGCATCCTCCAGCGCCCGGGCGACCGCCCGTGTCACCTCACCGGCACCCACCCGTGCCCGTTCGTTGATCTCGATAACGCCGGGGTTGCCCTCGACAAACCCCTTGGCGACATCAGCGGCTTCGAGGCCCTCGATCACAACCGATACAACATGATGTTCGATATTGATCAACCCGGCCTGCGTCAGCAGGCTTTTAATATGCTCGATGTCGTGGAAACCAAAAGGCGTCTTGAGGAATTGCGGCGGATCGGAATCGAAAAAACGGGAAAT
>QJZQ01000012.1 GCA_003246675.1 Nitrospirota bacterium
GTCCTTATTCCCCATGACGAAAGGAACCTCATGAGCGTAACGACTTTGGTTGTCCTGGGAATCTTTGTTTTTGGCCTGGCGGCCCTGGTGGGATATGTGTTCATGATTTACAACGGGCTCATCTCCCTCAAGGAAAACATCCAGAAGTCCTGGGCCAATATCGACGTCATTCTCAAGCAGCGTCACGACGAGCTCCCCAAGCTGATCTCGGTGTGCGAGAGCTTCGCCGAGTTTGAAAAGAGAATTCTGGACCGCCTGATGCAGGCGCGGGAGAAATATTTCAAGGCCGGAAGCGTCGGCAGCAAGGCGAAAGCGAGCAGCGAGGTGACCGCGGCGCTGCAGGGCCTGTTCGCCCTGGCCGAGAATTATCCCGAAATCAAGAGCAACCAGCACTTCATGCAGCTGCAGGACCGGATTTCCCATCTGGAGGAATCCCTGGCCGACCGGCGCGAATTCTACAACGACAGCGTCAACAACTACAATATCCGCATTCAGCAGATCCCCGACGTGTTCGTGGCGGGGTTCCTCCAGTACAAGAAGGAGGAACTGTTCCAGGTCACCGAGGCGGAAAAGCAGGACGTTAAAATCGACATCAAGCTGCCCCAGTTCTGACGGGCCGCCCGCATATAAGGGAATACAGGCATGCAGGTGGACGTGCAAAACATCATGTGGGCGGGCTTTGGCGTGGGCCTTGGCGTCTACTGGTTCATCGCCGGTTTTCGCGAGCTCAAATCCTCCCGCACCATGCAGAACACCCCCACCTCACGCATCGCCACCGGGGCGGTGGGCAGCTCGGTGGAGATCAAGGGCCAGGTGCTGTGCGACAGCGAAAAATGGGTCACCGCGCCGATCAGCGGCAGGAAGGCGGTGTTTTACGCCATCACCATCGAAAAGCTGGTGCGTAACAAGAACCACAGCCGCTGGGTGCGGGTGGACGAATTCTTCTCCGACAAGGGGTTTTACCTGGACGACGGCAGCGGCGCCCTGGCCCTGGTGCTGGTGAAGGGCGCGACGGTGAAAAAGAAAAAGGGCCGCAGTGTGAAATTTCACCTGCGTTCCAAAGACATGGCCTCGATGCCCGCAACCTTGATGCTGGCCCTCACCCTGAATGTGAATCAGCTCAAGTCCTTCAAGATAAAGGAGGGGAGCTGGTGGGATTCGACCGAGTACCGTTTTCTCGAATGGGCGCTCATGCCCAAGGAGAGCGTGTACGTTCTCGGCTACGCCGGCTCGGGGCTGAAAAGCGTGCTCCGGCGAAAACCGAAGATGGAAACCTACCTGCAGGCGAAAAAGACCATCGAGAGTGAGCCCGAGGGCAACAGCCGCTTCGACCGCGACCGGGATGGCAAACTCAGCCCGGAGGAGATGGAATGGGGCGCCGCCCTGCTGGCGGAAGAGCTGGAATCGAAATACAGCGAAAAGCAGGTGGAGGAAAACTTGCCCAAAACGAAAATGGTTTTCAAGAAGAGGGAGGGGGAGCCATTTTTCATCAGCAACATGGCCGAGGCCGATCTGATCCGCCACCTGTCTCTCATTGGGACGCTGAAACTGTGGGGCGGCCCGGCCCTCACCCTGGCTGCGGCGGCGTACATTCTGTACGCGTTCAGCGCGGGTGGCTAGGGCGCTTTGGACCGGGTATATGGGGCCCCCCGGCGTTGAATGGGAATTTTTCTATAACTTATTGATAAGTATGGGGTAGGCTGATTTTCCTGATAACCGGAGGAAATCGGTAAAAATGGCCCCCCGGCACCGGAAAACCCCCGAAAACCTCTGAAAACATCAATGTTTTCAAAGATAAAGCTTGATTCTAAGGCGGTCCGCGAATATCCTATATTATATCGACCCCCGGAACAGCCGAGCAATGTTTTCCGGCCCAATTATGAAGAAAGGTTCGAGTGAGTATGGATCCCATGGCCATGGAAATCGATGAACTCATCAAAGGCAGCGAGCAGCTTGCCACCTTGCCCGAAATCTATTATCAGCTGAACGAAGCCATTCACGACCCCGATTGCACCTTCGATGACATCGGCGAGATCATCAGCATCGACACCTCGCTCACGGCCCGCATCCTGAGGATCGTGAACAGCGCGTTTTACGGGTTTTCCTCTCAGGTGGAAACCGTGAGCCATGCCCTCACCATCATCGGCACCGACCAGTTGACCCAGCTCGTCCTCGCGTCTTCGGTGATGACCCGTTTCAAGGGCATTCCGGGGGATCTCGTCAACCTGGAGAAGTTCTGGCAGCACAGCCTGGCCTGCGGCCTCGCCTCGCGGGCGCTGGCCACCCTGGGGGGAGAGTACAACGTGGAGCGCTATTTCGTCGCCGGCCTCCTGCACGATGTGGGCCGCCTCGTCATGTGCCTCAAAATTCCCGATCAGGTGCGAGAAATCGTGGAACGGGCCCAGAGAAACGGCCAACCCCTGCACGAGGAGGAGCAACGCGCCCTGGGGTTCGACCACGCCGAACTGGGAGGCCGCCTGGTCAAGTCCTGGTTCCTTCCGGAACGCCTGGAGGAAGCGGTGAGGCACCACCACGAACCGCAAAAAGCGGCGAATTTCCCGGAAGAAGCGGCGATCGTCAACCTCGGCAACAGCATCGCCCACGCCATGGGCCTGGGAGAAAGCGGCGAAACCGTGCCGCCGGCGTTGAACCCCAAGTCCTGG
>QJZQ01000152.1 GCA_003246675.1 Nitrospirota bacterium
GATGGTCACCATCGCCGGCCGGCAGGTTCTTCTGCACAGCACCAACCTGGCCAGCGGCCTGCTGCTCATTCTGCTCGGCGTGGCGCTCGCCATGGGCATGCTGACCTACATCAACAGCATGATCCCCATCGAACTGCAAATCTGGTTCAGCGAGTTCGAAGAAAAATTCCTGCACCTGTTCATGTGAGCCGTCCCGGGCCGTGGGCGCTCAGCGTTTCCAGAAACGGGGATTGAAGCAAACCAGGATGGCGAAGAATTCCAGCCGTCCCGCGATCATGCCAAAGGCTAGACACAGCTTGGAAAAATCGTTCAGCCCCGAGAAGTTGTTCAGGGGGCCAATGCTTTCCCCAAGGCCGGGGCCGACATTGGAAACCGCGGTGGCGGCGCCACTGAACGAAGTAATAAAGTCGAGCCCCTGGAGCGACAACATCAGCGCCAGCCCGCAGACGAAAAGGATATAAAAGGGGATGAACGTCACGATGAAAATCGTTTCGTCCTCGCCAATGACATTGTTGTTGATTTTGATCTTGGCCACCAGGGAGGGCGATATCAGGACGTTGACCCGGTTTTTGATCAACTCCCATATCAGGATGAAGCGGAACATTTTTATGCCGCCGGTGGTCGAACCGGAGCACCCCCCCACGAACAGCAAAAAGAAAAACATCTCGAAAACCAGCGGCCCTCCCAGGCTGTAATCGCTCATGGTGAAACCCGTGGTGGTCACTATGGACGTCACGTGAAACGCCACCTGCCTGATCACCTCCATGAGAGGCCGGGTTTCACGCACCCAGAGCCAGGCACCGAGCAACAGCACCGTCATTCCCAGAAATTTCAGCAGAAACTTGACCTGATCGTCGCCGAACAGGCCCGCAAAGCCCCCCTGGCCGCGCATCACCTGCACATAAAGCACGAAGGGCAGGCTGCCCGCAACCATGAACAGCACGGCGGTCCACTCGATCCACGGGTTTTGGAAGTGCCCCATGGAATTGTCGTAATTGGAAAACCCCCCGGTGGACAAGGTGGTCATGGCGTGCGTCGCCGCGTCGAACACCGACATTCCGCAAAAGGAGTACGCCAGCGCGCAAAGGACGGTGAGGCCGAAGTAAACCACCAGAATGGCTCCCGCGAGCTTCTTGATCCTCGGGATCATCTTGTCGGATTTGTCCGAGGATTCGGCGTGGAAGAGGTACATGCCGCCGATCCCCCGCATCGGCGTGAGGGCAATGGCGATAACGATGATTCCGATGCCCCCCAGCCACTGCAGGAACGCCCGCCAGAACAAAATTCCGCGCGGGAGTTCTTCGAGACGGGTGAAGACCGTCGACCCTGTCGTCGTCCAGCCGGAAACCGCCTCGAAAAATGCATCCACCGGGTTAAGGGCCACGTGTGAGACGAGGAAGGGAATGGACGCGAACAACCCCAGTAAAATCCAGGCAAGAAAGGTCAGAAGAAAGGACTCGCGCAGGCTGAGATCGCTGACCGGCATGCGAAAAGGGAAATACAGCGCCAGGCCCACGAAAAAAGTCAGCGTGCCGGACTTGAGAAAGACCAGCCAGTCCAGGCTGTCATAGTACAGATCGATGAGGGCGGGCACGCACATGCAGAGGCCAAGAGCCATCAGGAACGTGCCGAGGAAAATCGCAATGACTTTATAATTGATCATCTTTCAATCCGGCGCAAACGGCGGCCGCTGCCCCTGAATATCAAATCCGCCGCTGAAAACCCCATTTTCCCATTTCTCGCCCTTTCACTCCACATCTTTGGCGCAGCGGAAGCCGATGAAGTTGAAGCGGGCCGCAGGCTCGATGTAATTGCGTTCCCAGGTGGGGGTGAAGCGGATGGTCAGATGGGTCTGGTGCAGCCCGCCGCGAATCACCCTGAAGCGGTTCTTCTCCCCCTCCGGCTGCCCCTCGTAAGCGTACCAGTCGCTGGTCCATTCCCAGACGTTGTAGCCCATGCCGTAGACGCCGTAAGGGCTGACCCATTCTTTCCTTTTATCCACCGGTTCGGGGAGGAAGCCCGAAAAGCCGTTGTTGGGGTGGTCGAAGTAAAGGTTCCAGGGCCATTTGCGCCCGTCGGTCCCGCGCGCGGCCTTTTCCCATTCCATCTCGCTGGGCAGACGTTTGCCCTTCTTCCGGCAATAGGCCTCGGCCTCGGCGTAGGTCACATGGGCGGCGGGGAAAGACGCGGCCTGCTCGTTGTAACCGGGGTCGGGGTTTTCCTGGTTGTATTCCTTCCGGCTCACTTCGAAGCGGTCGATGAGATAGGCGCCGGTGGCGGCCTTCCGTCCGCCCGCCGTGTCCGGCTCATCCGCGTGGCCCATGATGAATTCACCGGCGGGAATATACACCATGCCGTCGGGGACCGTGACACCCGGCGGCACCGTCACCTCGATCTGCTCGACGGTGTGGCTTTCGCAGGAAGCCAGGAACAGGCCGAAGGCGAAAACCCAGCGGGGCCTCATGCGGGCCGTTTGTCGAAGGGGTGAAAAACCTCGCCGCCGTTGATCGGCAGGGGCTTCTTGCCAAAATCGAGGGGATGGTCGATGCCAGGCTGAATGGTGCCGTCGACGGAGTACGGACCGTTGTTCGACCAGTAGTTGCGCTTTCTTGAATCGGTGAACTCCATCTTGGTGATGTACTTGATGTTCTTGTAGCCGTATTTGAACGGCGCGATGAGCCGGAGGGGAAACCCGTGGTCGGGGGACAGGGGTTTGCCGTCCATGCGCAGGACGAACAGCACGCGCGGCCGGGTCAGCTCCTCCAGGGCAAAGCTCTCGTAATAGGAATCGGCGGACTGGAAATAAACGTATTTCGCTTCGGGCCGGGGCTGAACGCGCCGGAGGATCTCTTCGACGCGGAACCCTTCCCACGTCGCCTTGGCGGACCAGCACTCCACACACTTGAGGCGCGACACCTGGGTGACTCTCTTGAAACCGAACAGATCCTCGTAGCCGAAGCCCATGGGCTTTTCCACCAGGCCGGTGACGGCGAGGCCCCAGCTGGCAATGTCCACCCCCAGAAACGGGTTGGCGCTGCGGATATGAAAAGCCGGGTTGTCGCGGTTCTGGATGTAGTTTTGGGGAATGTTTTTGTCGCGCCGGTAATCGCCCCCGCCCGCCGCCCGCCCGGGGGCGAGAAGCGCCAGCGCCGTGGCCGACAGGGCTTTTAGAAACACCCTGCGATCGAACTTGCTTTTAAGGAACGACAGGTCCATGAGACCTCCCGGGCGAACCGTGGCTGCGCGTCAGGCGCGCAACCCGAGAACGTCCTGCATGTCGTAAAGGCCGTTGCTGTGGCCGACCGCCCACTGGGCGGCCCGCACCGCGCCGCGCGCGAAGGTTTCGCGGCTCTGCGCGCGATGAAATATTTCCAGCGTCTCGCCCATGCCGCCGAACATCACGCGGTGTTCGCCGACGATGTCGCCGGCGCGGACGGTGTGGATGCCGATGTCCTGCTTGCCGCGCTCGTCGAGCCCACGGCGGCCATAAACCCCGACCTCGTTCAGATCGCGGCCGAGGGCCTTGGCGACGATCTCGGAAATGCGGACCGCCGTGCCGCTCGGCGCATCTTTCTTGAACTTGTGATGCGCTTCCACGATCTCCACATCGTAAGCGTCGCCGAGAATTTCGGCGACGTCGTGCACCACCTTGAACAGCACGTTGACGCCAATGCTCATGTTGGGCGCCATCACGCAACGGAAGGACGGCGCGAGGCTGCGGATTTCCTCGATCTGCTCGGCGGAAAAGCCGGTGGTGCCCAGCACCAGGGCGCGGCCCGCTTTCGCCGCGACGCGCACCGTGGCCATGCTGGCCTCGGGCGAGGAAAAATCGATGATGGCGTCCGCGTCGCCCAGGGCTTCTTCCAGGCTGCCGAACACGTTGGCGCCAATTTCACCGATCCCCGCCAGCGTGCCCGCATCCGTACCGATGGCCGGGCTGCCCGGCGCTTCCGTTCCCGCCGCCACTTCGACACCGGCGGTGTCGTTGATGCAGGAGACAATGGTTTTGCCCATGCGCCCCGCCGCGCCTATCACAATGATACGGATCAATTCGCACTCTCCATTTAATGGATTAAACAACATGCCCCGCGCGCACGGGCGGCAAGGGATCAGATCAGGGAATAATTTTTAAGCGCCGCCTTCAGCCGGTTCAGCGGCTCGCCGGTCAGCGGCGAGAGCGGCAGCCGGAATTCATTCTTCACCTTCCCCATGAGGGCCAGCGCCGTTTTCACGGGGATCGGGTTGGTGTCGAGGAACAACACCTCGTTCATCTCCAGAAGCTCGTAGTGCAGGGTGCGCGCCACGTCCATCTCTCCGCCCCGGGCGGCGGAGCAAAGGCTCGACATGCGCTCCGGCAAAACGTTGGCGGTGACCGAGATGACCCCACGGCCGCCCACCGCGAGGATGGGCCACAGCAGGCCGTCGTCGCCCGAGAGGACGATGAAGTCCTCGCCGCAACGGGCGATGATCTCGCTGATCTGCATGAGCGAACCCGAGGCTTCCTTGATGCCGACGATGTTCTTCACCTTCGCCAGGTGCTCGACGGTCTTCGGCAGCATGTTGACCGAGGTCCGCCCCGGTACGTTGTACAGGACGATGGGCAGGTCGGTCTCCGAAGCCACGGCGGTGAAATGCTCGCTCAGGCCTTCCTGGTTCGGCTTGTTGTAATAGGGGGTGATGAGCAGCGATCCGTTGGCGCCCGCCTCCTGCGCCTTGCGCGTCAGCGCGATGGCCTCCCGGGTGGAATTGGACCCCGTGCCCGCGAGAACCGGAACGCGGCCCCGGCAGGCCTCCACGGCGATGGAGATGACCTCGGTGTGCTCCTCGTGGCTTAGCGTGGCCGATTCGCCGGTGGTGCCGCAGGGAACGATGCCCTGCGTGCCCCCCGCGATCTGAAATTCGATGAGCTCCTTCAGCGCCTGGCCATCCACCCGTCCGTCCTTGAACGGGGTGACGATGGCGACGAGCGATCCTTCAAACATACCGCCTCTTGGTTGAATGTTGCGGGCTCAAAGCTCGACGAGGGTGCCCTCGAACGTGACCTTGGTGGAGCCCTCCAGGTAAACTTCATCGATGGCCCCGTTGGCGCCATCGAAATAAACTTTCAGAATTTCCCCGCCGCGCGTCTCGACGAGCACCGGCGGCTCCACGTTTTTCTTAAGCGCCGACAAAATGGCCGAAGCCACCACGCCCGTGCCGCAGGCCAGCGTCTCCCCCTCCACGCCGCGCTCGTAAGTGCGGATCTTCAGGCTGTCGTCGCCCTTCTTCTGGACGAAGTTGACGTTGGTGCCCTTGGGGGCGAACTCCTTGTGAAAGCGGATGCCCTGGCCGACGCGCAGAATATCGTCGTTTTCCACATCTTCGGAGTAGACGATGGTGTGCGGCACGCCGGTGTTGAGGTGATCGACAATGTAGCTCTTGCCCTGGAAACTCAGGCAGATATCCGCCTTGAGGTCCTCCGGCGGCGTGAGCCGCACCTTGACCACAGCGCCCCGGACTTCGGCGGAGATGATGCCCGCCAGCGTCTCGAACGTCATCTGGTACGGGGCGATCTTGCGCTCGTAAGCGTAGCGGGCGGCGCAGCGCGCGCCGTTGCCGCACATCTCGGCGCTGGAGCCATCGGCATTGTAAAAATCCCACTTGAAATCGGCGTTCCCGGAGCGCTCGATGAAGATCACCCCATCGGCGCCCACCGAGGTTTTCGGGGTGCAGACTTTAGCCACAAAGTCGCGCTTGGCCTCATCGGCCATCACCGGAATGCGATTGTCGATGATGATGAAATCGTTGCCGCTGCCGCTCATCTTGGTGAATGCGATGCTCATGCCAGATCCTGAAAAGTGGAATAAATGATTTGCTTTGGTTAGATGCCCCGGAGAACCTTTAGGATTCTCCATACCTATATAGGAAACAAAGTGCTTTGGCAACGGGGCGCAGGCAAAGCAGCGCGGATTTTAGCACAGCCCGGAAGACCCGGTCAAACCCGCTGACTATTCCCCGCCCGGGCCTGGGGCTTTGGGCTTGCGGGTCTGCTCCAGCAGCCATTCCCGATCCGCCTGCCGCTTTTCGCCGCGCATTTTCAGTGCGTGCCCGCGCCTGAGGCGATCCTCGCCCCGCAAAACCATCGCCTCCCCCTCCCGCATCATTTTCTCGCCTTCGAGGATCATCTCCTCAGGGCCAGGAAGGCCCGGCTTCACCCGCTCGGGTGCCGGAGCCGCAGGCGGCTTGCTTCGATGCGTGCCGGGTTCGTCGGGCAGAGGCACCTCGTCCTCGTCCACATAGGCCAGGGCCCACGGGCCCGTAGAGAGAATCAGCAGCATTATCAGCACCATACCCAGCGAGCGCTTCACAAGCGTCCTTTCCCAGGAGGGTTTCGCCCATTATGAGGCAGGCCCCGGCAAAAATCAACGCACCCGGACCTTTCGCCCCGCTCCCGGAAGGAGTAAAATAAGACAACGACCCCAATTAGCAGGAGGTGTGAAATGGGCCAGGCCCCAAAACCCACAGTCACCCGCGTGCGGCCCGACAAGGAGACCGCCACCAAGCAGAAGCTCGCCTACTTTAGCGGCATCTCGGGGCAGACGGCAGGCGCCACCGGCCTGTCGATGAACCTCGTCGTGGTGCCGCCCGGCGGCTCGGCCGAGCCGCATTACCACAAGGACTTCGAAGCCGCCATCTACCTGCTCGAAGGCCGGGTGGAAACCCGCTACGGCGAGGGGCTCGCGGAATCCGTCATCACCGAAAAAGGCGACTTTCTGTTCATCCCCGCCGGCATGCCGCACCAGCCCTTCAACCTGAGCGACCATCGTCGCCCGCAACCACCCGAGCGAACAGGAAAACGTGGTGCTCTACCCGGCGAAGAAGGAATAAATCCAGCCCGGAATTCATCTTTATCTAGAGGTTTCTTACCCCAAAAACCTTCTCCGACGGAGACGCAAGCATGAAAAAATTCCTGTCTGTTATGGCTTTTCTGCTTTTCGCGACCAGCGCCAACGCCGAGTTATACGTGGGCGCAGGCGGCGGCCTCTCGCTCGACGCCAACTCAACTTATGATAACTACCGCTGCCCCCCCTTCGCCCTGTTGGGCTGCGACGAGATCCCGAGCTTCAATGGTTCCGACCTCGACCTCGACAGCGGCGCCGTTTACGGCGGGAAAGTGGGATTTTTCATGCCCTTCCTTCCCTGGATCGGGTTCGAGTTCAATTACCTCCAGCGGGGCATCGAGGCCGAGCAGCAGCCCTTCAGCGCAAACGGGCCGTACGACACCACCCTGGTCCCCAGCCTGCCGTTCGACGGCCAGATGGCCGTCCGGTTTTCCGACCTGCGGACCCTGGGCTTCATGGTCATGCTGCGCCCGCCGGAAACCATCACCCGCACCCTGCTCTTCGGCCTGGAACCTTACGTGGGCGCGGGCATCAACGGCAGCTGGGTGACCGTGGAATCCATCCGCACCTTTGACTCCGGCGGGAACCCCGTCGCCTCCTACACCGGAGGAGCCCCGGATTGGGGCCTTGGCCCTATGGTATCCGTGGGCGCGAACGTGAGCATCCTGCCCACCCTGAAGCTCTATACCGAGTACAAATACTCCAAGGCCACCTTCCGGTTCGACGAGGTGGATGACTACACCACCGAAATGGACATCTCCGACCATACCCTGATGTTCGGCCTCAGTTTCAACTTCGGCCTCTAGCGGCTTGCCTCCGGGCAAAACGGACTTTCTTCCAGCGGGAGGAAGCGGGCAAACGTAGGGGAAAACGGGCGCGGCGGGTAGAAGTTTACAAAGCGCCAGGCACCCACCCGCCCCGGGAAAAAGCCCGCACCGAAGACACGGGAACCGGCTATAATTTAAAGAACATCTTTATTTAGCAAACCGGGGACTTCACCTTGTCTGCAAAATCCACGATAAAGAGAACGTCAAAAGTAATTGCGGTCACAGCTTCTTCGCTGTTTTTGATTTATATGACCGTTATGATTTCCCTCATGGGTGGGGCGTGGGTTCCCCTACCTGAAAAGTCCTCCCAGGTTATTAATATACTGATTGGTTCCAACGTGGTCCTGGGCCTGGTTGCCATCGTCTTAGCGTTTTTTCCGTACCCGAAAGGCTCTATCCTGGTTTTCGCCCTCCAGTGCCTGATATTTTGGGGCGTGATAGCAACCAATGGTTATCTGGTGCCCGCCGAAAAAGAAAAAAACTTGCGGGCAAACTATCAAAAGATAAACACCAACGCCATCAATAACGCTGAAACCATCCTGGAGTGCCAGGAGGGATACAGATTGGCGCTTTCCCCCTCACACAAAACCGGCATCGGCAGAATTACCAGCACCCTGAACCTGGTCTCACCCAACCTGGAAGACGAACCTCTTCAGATCTGGAGTTCGGTTACCGGTCAATCCGGCGAAATTTATATCAAATATAGCCACAGGCATTTGGAGTCCATCCTGCCGAGCTGCAAAAACGACACATTGAATTTCGATGATCTGAAAGCCCAATTAAAAGGCCGTTAGGCATGCAACATCATTTGACGATTACGCCATCCATGAAAATCATTGGCCAGGCACTTAACCCTGCCCATGCGATGCAACCCGCCCGCAACAGGAGACTTATCATGAAACGGTCATCCCTTCTGTTTTTGCTCCTTCTTCTACTTCCAGCCACCGCGCACTCCCATCCAGGAAAAACAGACGCGGAAGGCTGCCATGTTTGCAGAACCAATTGCGATAAATGGGGTGTAGCGAAGGGGGAAAAGCATTGCCACGACAACGAATCCATACCCCCTCCCCTGCCCGAAGCCAGGAATGGCAATAAAGCCCGGGAGAAGGAGGTTGCAGGCGTTAATCCACCGGGCTGGGAATACAGGCTGAAGATCCAGAAAACCAGTGCGACCGGGGCGGGAAAAGCAACACCGGCCCGATAGATTGAGCGGGGTTGCCCCGCAGGCCATCAACGCCTCAAAAAGGATTCTCCTTGCCGCAGGAGGGACCGATCATACGCAAAAGAAAAACAGGGGCGAGAGGATTTGAACCGCCGGCCCTCTGCTCTCCAAGCAGATGCGCCGCCAGGCGGTGACCCGCACGGCACAAAAAATTGGAAACGGCCCGCGCGAACACGACGGCCGCCCGGGAAACCAGTTTCAGCAACGGCATCAGGGAAGCCGCATGAAGGGAAGAACACCGGGAATGGCTTTCAGGGAGGGACTGCAAAAAACGAGGGCGGCCAAAAGAAAAAAGACGGCTAAAATAGCCGCCTAAACACTACGCCCAATCGGTGATATTTTCACGCAAGCAATGTCACTGCACAAGCTTAACTACAAAAGCAAAAACCCGACAGAGAAATCTCTGTCGGGTTTTTCTTTGACTGGTCGGGGCGAGAGGATTTGAACCTCCGACCCTCTGCTCCCAAAGCAGATGCGCTGCCAGGCTGCGCTACGCCCCGTTTTACTGTTCGCCCGCCTGGGCGCCTGCTGTTTAGTGCGCCGAATGCATGGCGGTCATTTTCTGCCGCTGCTCGGGCGTCAGGATCTTGAGCAGGGCGATTTTGGCTTCGACCATCGCGTGGATGGAGCGGGTTTTGCTCGCGGCGATGCGGGTGGCCACGGCACGCATGGCGGCTTCGTCCACGTTGCCGGAATGCGCCAGCTTCTCAAGCTCCATATGGGCGATTTTATGTTCGGCCTTGGCCTGAACGCGCTCTTTCTCGTACTCGAACTCGGCGTCCTTCATGGCCTCGATCTGCTCCGCCGTCAGCCCCAGTTTGCCCTTGAACTTGATCACATGTTCGAAGGGGTTCTTCCCGTGGCCGCCGTGACCGCCGTGCCCCCTGCTGGCGATGCCGTGACCGCTTTTGCCATGCGGGTCGCCATGGGCATAGCCACCGGGGTGACCGGAGCCTTCTTTTCCAGGATGTTCTTTATCGCATTCTTTCTTCTTATGCGGGTCGCCATGGGCATAGCCGCCGGGGTGACCGGAGCCTTCCTTTTTCGGGTGTTCTTTATCGCATTCTTTTTCCTTATGGGCGTAAGGCCGGCTGCCTTCGCTTTTTCCGTGCGGGTGCATGGGGGGGTGCCCGGGGTGCATCTTCCCTTTGCTGCCCTCGGCTTTCCCTGCTGCCGCTCCTGGGCCGGGGTGTGTGGCGGCGGGGGCCTGCTCTGCCGCATCGTGGCTGTAGCTGCCAGCGCTATCGGTTCCATTAAGATCGACCGACCCTTGCTGCGCGCCGGCCACGGAGCCGGACGCGAACAGAAACAGGGCGGCGAGGGGAATGATCGTCCTGATGTTTATTTTTGGCATGGGGGTCCTCCGTATCTTTAAGGAAAGTTCGCCTGGGGTTCCCCGCCTCGGTCCCCGTTGCGTGGGCGGGGCGCCCTGGACCGGGGTATGGGGAATCGGCAGATTTTGGTGCGCCCGGCAGGATTCGAACCTGCGACCTACGGATTCGAAGTCCGGAACTCTATCCAGCTGAGCTACAGGCGCAAGATATAAAAAATGGGGTGAGCGACGGGATTTGAACCCGCGACCACTGGAGCCACAATCCAGTGCTCTACCAACTGAGCTACGCCCACCGTAAGGTTACGGTTGTTTGCTAAAGGTGCAGATTGTAAAGTTTAATCTATCGGCCGCACTTTGTAAAAGGAAATTTCCGCTTGTTTTTCGCCCCCCGCCTGGCCTGGCCTTGCATCGGCTATTTGATGACGCGCAGGTGGCTGCGATCGCGCTTGGCGGTGGCGGGCTTTTGCCCGGGCTTCCCCGCCGGGGGCTTTGTTTTCGCCGGGGCCGCGGCCGGGGCCTGCGGAGCGGCCGGAGCCTGCGGCAGACCTGAAAGATCGAGGTCTTCGGGGATGCTTTTCTCCCACACCTGGATCTTTTTCATGCTGGGCTCGTAGATGGCCCACACGGCATCGAAGGGGATGATGCAGGGGTGCGGCCGCCCGCCGAAGGCCAGGGTCACGAATACGCCGTCTTCCTTGACTTCGATCGGCCTGCGGAAGTTGAGGTTGAGGACGAGGTTGAGCGCGGGGTCTGTTTTATGGGCTTTGGGAACGTCCACGGTTTCCCGGCGGGCGTCGATACACAAAAGGGCATCGCCCTCTTCGAGCAGGGTCAGCAGGAAATCGTATTTGTGTTTGTTGTCTGTTTCCATTGTTTTAAAATAGCATAAATTGGGTGGTGGATCATAGCCTCCCTGCCCTGCCGTGTCAAGGCCGTGGCGGCAGGCTCTGCTTGCCGGTGTCTGGGTGACGTGCTATGATGTGTGTTTTTTTACCCGCCGGGGGGCCAAGGCGCTTCGGGCGGGCAACTGTGCCTACTTTACGGGGAAATGGAATCGCCATGATAATAAACAAGATCGGCCGCGTGTTGCTTGCCGGGGTTTTCTGCGTCCTAATTTTTGCCGGTCCCGCCTGGGCCGAGGGCATGAAAACCGTCCGCGTCCTGGAAAATATATACACCATCGTGCATGGCGAGGGCATCGACTCCAACACCACCTTCATCATCACCGAGGAGGGGGTCGTCGTTATCGATACGCGGGTCAATACGGCCGAGGCCGAGAAGGTTCTCGAGATCATCCGCGAGCACACGGACAAGCCCATCATCTGCGTCATCAATACGCATTACCACGGCGACCACACCTTCGGCAACCAGTTGTTCCGCGATACCCACTCCATCATCGCGCACGAAAATGTACGCAAGGCGCTGGTGGGCCCTGCCGGTCAGGCCCATCTGGAAAAGGTGAAGAGCTTCGGCGTCTCCGGGCTGGACGCGGTGAAGGTCGTCCCGCCCAACGTCATCTACCGGGACCGGATGGAACTGTTTCTGGGCGGCTACCACCTCATGCTCATGCATCCGGCGGGCGGCCATACCGATGGGGACACCTACGTCTACCTCAAGGAGCTGCGCCTGGTCATCGCGGGGGACCTGGTGTTCAACAAGAAGATCCCCTACATGGGCGATGCCTACCTGGACGAATGGATCAAGGCGCTCCAATTCATCGAGGACATCGACAACGAGATCGTGGTTCCGGGTCATGGCGATGTGGGCGGCAAGCCGGTCATCATCGCCATGAAACATTACCTGATGAGTTTGCGCTCGCTGGTGCAGGATCAATTGAGCTCCGGCAAGAGCCTCAAGGAAACTCAGGATGCGGTGCGCCCGATTCTCGAAGAAAAATACAAGGACTGGGCCAACCTGAAATGGATCGACGCCAACATCCAGCGCGCCTATCTGGAATACAGCCTGAAAAACAAGAGCTGATTTAAGGGCCCCGCCACCTCCCCTGCGGCGGGGCCCGCGTTTTTTCTCCCTCCCTCTTGCACCGCCCGCCCTGTTTTAATTTTTAACGCTCAGCGTCAGGAGGCGCATGTGCGATGAGCCGATACGGCTCGAACGCCGCAGTATTTTCCAGAACCCCGGCAAGACCGGGGTGACTTTCCATCACCAGGTCCGCCTCGGGCTTCCTCACCAGCAGATACGCTTCCTTATCCGCCATAAACGCCCGCACGGCTTCTCCCATGGGCCGCTCAACCACCGGCCTCGCGGGGCGGTTGAAATAGAAAAAGAAGTCCTCGCGGGACAAGCCGAAGAAGTACACCGGCCGGTCGCCCACGAGGGCGGCCACCTCGCGGGCAAAGGGCTTGAGGGTGCTGTGCTCGTTCGCCCAGCGGGCGAAGGGGCCATGGACGAGGACCAGCAAAGCCGCCGCCCAGAGCGCGGCCCCTGTGCACACGCCGTGACGGGAGCGCACGCGCGCGGCCCAGACGAACAGGGCGGTAAACGCCAACAGCCCCGCGGCACCTGAATAGAGCGCTGCCGCGCCCGGCAGGTGCTGATCGAAGAGGAGCCGGGCCATCCAGCGATCGCGCGAATTCATCCCTTCCATGACGAGGTCCAGAATTTTTTCAGGAGCGCCGGCGAGTGACAGCACCGCCGCGGCCAGTACGGCGGACAGGGCCGCCAGAAGATACGCCGGCCAGGTGAAGCCGCGCCCGCTTTCAGGGCGCTTGCGCAAGAAAGCCCAGGCGATAAGAAGCGCCGCCATGGGGTAGAGCGGCAGAAGGTAATCTCCGCGTTTACCGGGAAATAGTGAAAAGAATATAACGATGAACCCCACCGCCGTCGCGAGATAAACCGTGGACCGCTCGCGGGAGGCGCGCCTGAGCCCCAGCCACAGCGCCCAGGGCAGAAACAGACTCCAGGGGGCGAGCCCGGCGAACAGTTGCGGGATGTAGTAATAGAACGGGTTCCGGTGGAGGGCGGCGGTGGTGCGGCCGATGGCGCGGCCCACGTTTTCGTTGTAGACCATATCGATAAACTCCCGCCCGCCTTCGACGGCGGCGAGCACCATCCACACGCAAAAAATCCCGAGAGGCACCGCCATCAGGCGGCCCCAGGGGACGGCCGGCGGCCTGGCCCAGAGGCAGTAAACGAGCAGCGCGCCCAAAGGCAGGACCCATCCGGGAGGCCCCTTGGCCAGCATGGCCAGGCCCAGCCAGATTCCCGCCCCCCAGACGTGCTTCCCTCTGCCGGGCTCGCTCAAGCCTCGCCATAGGGCGATGAAACCGCCGGTGACGAAAAATGCGAAGATCATATCCACCCGCGCGTGCGAAGCGAGGTAGGCGTATCGCCAGGATGTAGCGAGGATGATGCCGGCCAGAAACCCGACGGCCGGGGAATAGAGACGCGCGCCGAACAGGGTGATGAGCAGCACGGTTGCCGCTCCCGCCAGCACCGAAGTCAGCCGGACGGTGGTGGTGCTGACTTCTCCGGCAAGGCTTGCGATCAGGGCGCTGGCCCAGTAAAACGCGGGCGGCTTGGTGCGGGGATTTTCGTCGTTGGCAAGCGGAAGGGCCAGGCCGGCGCCGCGCAGCATGTGAACCACCGGGATCGCCTCACGGGCTTCCCGGCGCGATAAATCGGAATGGGTCAGGGCCCAGAAGAACAGCAGGCCGCCCAGCAGGGCGGCGGCGACGGCCGTAAGAAGATGGGCGGTATTTGTTTTCGCCGGGGCCATGGAAGGAGCGACCGGATACGATCGGTTTTAAGCGGGCTTCAATTCTCCCGAGGCCGGGGAACTGGACGCAAACGCGGGATTTTTCAATCCTCGAGGACGCCTTTTTTCTTCCAGTAGTCGCGCAGCGTGTTTTCCGCGTCCAGCAGGGTGTCGAGATAGGTGTGGTTGGCCGGAATCATCGGCATCACGTGGCCACGGCTCTTGTCGTTGTAGGGGTATTTCACGTCGATGACGTAGGGCCCCGGATGCTTCAACATGCGCTTGAGCGCGGGGATGACTTCCTCCGGTTTGCGGATGCTCTCGGATTTGATGCCGAAGGCATGGGCGATTTCCGCAAAATTAGCGTCCCCCAGAAAAGTATGGCCGCGGATGGATTTATAAAAACGGTCCTCCCACTGGGCCACCATGCCCAGGTGGGCGTTGTTGAGAACGACGTTTTTTACCGGAATATTTTCTATTTTGAGCGTCTGCAACTCCTGGATGTTCATCAGGAAACTGCCGTCGCCCTCGATGTTGATCACCTGGCGGTCGGGGAAGGCCACCTGCGCGCCCATGGCGGCGGGCAGGCCGTAACCCATCGAACCCAGGCCCGAGGAACACAGCCAGTTGCGCGGCTCGTTGAAGTTCCAGAACTGCGATGTCCACATCTGATGCTGCCCCACCCCCACCGAGACAATGGCGTTTTTATCGGCCATGCGGGTGAGTTCGGAGATCACGTGCTGCGGGACGATGTCATCTTTATGCAAATCGTATTTGAGCGGGAATTCCTTTTTCCACTCTTTGACCTGCTTGACCCAGGGGCCGATGTTGCTTTTCGCTTCGACGCGCTCGTTCATCATCTTCAGGGCTTCCTTCACGTCGCCCTGAATGGGGATGTCGATGAGAATATTCTTATTGATCTCGGACGCGTCGATATCGACATGGATGAACTGGGCTCCCTTGCAGAACTCCGACAACTTTCCCGTGACCCGGTCGTCGAAACGGACCCCCAGCGCGATCACCAGATCGGCGTTGTTGATGGCGATATTGGCGTAAACGGCGCCGTGCATGCCCAGCATGCGCAAAGACAGTGGCCCTTCAGAAGGGTAAATGCCAAGGCCCATGACCGTGGTGGTGATGGGGATGCCGGTTTTCTCCACAAAGGTGCGCAGCTCGGCGGACGCCCCGGAGGACACGATGCCGCCGCCCGCATAAATAATGGGCCGCCGGGCTTCCTTGATGGCATGAACCGCCTTCTTCACCTGCATGACCGAGGGGTTCAGATTCGGCTTGTAGCTCGGGCAGTCGAACTTCACATTAAAGTCCGGCACCGTCTCCTGCTGCTGAATATTCTTGGGGATATCGACCAGCACCGGGCCGGGCCGGCCGGTTTTAGCGATGTAGAAAGCTTCGTGGATCACCCGCGGAATATCGTTGATGTTGTCGACGAGGTAGCTGTGTTTCACCAGCGGGAAGGTGGCGCCGATGATGTCGGTCTCCTGAAATGCGTCGCTTCCCAGCACCGTCGAGGGCACCTGCCCGGTGATGGCCACGAGCGGGATGGAATCCATTTTAGCGTCGATGATGCCCGTCAGCAGGTTCACCGCACCGGGGCCCGAGGTGGCCAGGCACACTCCCACCTCGCCGGTGCTGCGCGCGTAGCCGCCGGCAGCATAAGAGCCGCCTTGTTCGTGCCGTGGCAGAACCATGCGGATCTTGCGGCTGAGGGTCAACCCCTGATGGATTTCCATTGAAGCGCCGCCGGGGTAACCGAAGATGACCTTGACCCCTTCGTTCTCCAGCGCTTTGACGAGGATGTCTCTCCCCTTCATGATGGGCTGTTCCTTGGCGGCTTTGGCCTTCGATGCGGGAATTTTTTTAGATTTTGTTTTGGATTGGGCTTTCATGATGTGTTCACGAATTTAACTGAAAAGAATATTGTTGTCAAACGCATTCACTTTATTCGCGTTATTCGCGGCGGCGGGAACGTCATTCCAGGGCTCGAAGCAGAATGCCCTCGCGCAGGCTGTATTCGCTGATGGTCAGCGTGTCCTGCTGGAAGGCCCGCATGATTTCCAGGGTGAGCGCGGTGCCGGCGATGATCAGATCCTCCCTTCCCGGCTCCAGGGCCCTGAAGGAAAGCCTCTCGTCGAGCGAACGGGCCGAAAGGTCTTCCTGAATGTCCTGAATCGTCTTCCGGGACAGGGTGGTGCCGTGCACCCGCTCCGGGTCGTAAGGAAAAATATTATAGGCCATGGCCGCCAGGGTGGTCGCCGTGCCCGCGGTGCCGATGAGGACGCCTGGCGTTCTGCCCGGCAGCTTTTTTTTCACATCCTCCAGCTCTGCCCGCAGATGGCTTTCCAGGTTGCGGTATTCCCCGGGGTCCACCGGGTGCCTGGAAATGAATCGTTCGGTGAGGCGGACCACCCCCAGGGAGGTGCCGCAGGCCCCCAGGACCTCCCGCCCGCGCGCCATGATGAACTCGGTGCTGCCGCCGCCGATATCGAACACCAGCGTATCGCCCCCCTGCGGCGGGAGTTTCCAGAAAACCCCTTCCAGTGTCAGCCGGGCCTCTTCCTCCCAGGGAATCACCGTCACGTGAACGCCCGTTTCCCGGCGCGCGCGCTCCAGGAATTCCTCGCGGTTGGCCGCTTCCCGGACGGCGCTAGTCGCCACCGCGTGCAGCGCCGTGGCGCCGTGTTCCCGGCAGAGGGCTCGGAACCGCGAGAGC
>QJZQ01000209.1 GCA_003246675.1 Nitrospirota bacterium
TTCCCATTGCCTTCATCCGCGACATGGCGATCAAGCGCATCGAGCAGGAAGTCATCAAGGAAGGAAAGGACCTCGTCACCCCGGAGCTGTTTCAGAAGCACCGTTTCAGCTTCTAGGAAAGCCAGGCCGTAAAAACCCCCGGCCCACCCATCCGGTCGCGCGGGCTGGCTCGTCCGCCGTTTCCCCCGCAGGCGATGCGAGGTTCCACCCGAAAAACACTCATCCGCGATCCTGCACCCGGCAAGGGACATTTTCCCCCGCCTGCATTCCTGTAACGGGTTTGGCTGGCCGGGCTTAAGCGGCCCCCCGCCGACCCCCTGCTTTAGCGTTTCCTCACAGGCCGGTGGGAAAATGCAGGAATTCCGTCTCGATATTGAATTTTTCCTGAAGATGGCGTCCCACCGCTTTAACCCCGCCGGTTTCCGTCGCGTAATGCCCCGCGAGCATGAAAACGCAGCCGCCTTCCAGGGCCTCGTGAAAATGGTGGTTGGCCCCCTCGCCGGTGATGTAGGCGTCGAGATCCTGAGCGATGGCCTGCTTCAGCATGTCGCCCGCGCCGCCGGAGATGAGGCCCACGGTTTCCACCGGGCCCTCGCCGATGACGCGCACCGGCGAGCTCAGCCCGGCCGCCAGCCGGTCCCCCAGGGTTTTCGCCGACTGCGGCGCCACGCGGCCCTTGAAGCCGATGAGCTCCCCCTCGTACTCGCCGAACGGCTCCAGCGCTTCCAGGCCGATGATATCGGCCAGCGCCCGGTTGTTTCCCAGGACAGGGTGCATGTCGAGCGGGACGTGGGCGGAATACAGGCCGAGATTCGCGCCGATCAGAGCCGAGATTTTTTCGTAATGCGCGCCGCGCACCGGCATGAGGCCGCCCCAGAACAGGCCGTGGTGCACAAACATCATGTTACACTCTTTCTCGATCGCCATCTCGATGGTGGCCCGGCACGCGTCCACCGCAAGGCCGATTTTGCGGATCTCGCCGGTGTTCTCGACCTGCAGGCCGTTGACCGCCCTCGAGCTGTCCTTGATGGCGGCGATATCGAGCAGGTTGTCCAGATAATGACTCAGTTGTAGAATATCCATGCCCTGGATTATAGCGGAGAATGACGCCGGTGGAAAATGACCAATTTCATTATTAGAAGCATCGGCCAGCGCCTCGTCCTCCTGGTCTTCATATCGATCATTTCCCACGCCATCATCCACCTGGCTCCGGGGGAGCCCAGCCTGGTCGACCCGGCCAACCCCATGATGAAGGCGGAGGACATCGCGCGCATTCGCGCGGCCTTCCATCTGGACGACCCGATCCACCTGCAATACGCCTATTGGATACGGGACCTGGTGACCGGCGAACTCAAGTCCTTCAAGGACAGCCAGCCCGTGCTGCCGAAAATCTGGGACCGGTTTCTCAACTCGCTGCCGCTGTTTCTCATCGGCACCCTCATCACCTGGTTTCTCGCGTTTCCGATGGGCATCCAGTCGGCGCTGCACCGTGGGTCCCTGTTCGACCGCGCGGGAACGTTTTTTTCCTACGCCCTGATCTCCATTCCCGGATTTTTCCTTTCGTTGATTCTGATCATCCTCGTCGTCAAGACGTTCGACGTCCCGGTGATCGGCATGCGCACCTTCGGCCTGGAGGACTCGCCGCTGTTTTTCCGCTCCATGGACCGCCTCTGGCATCTGACCATACCGGCGATCATGTCGGCGGTGACGGGGGTGGCGGTGCTTTCCCGTTACGTCCGCTCGCAGATGCTCGAAGTCATCCATCAGGATTACATCCGCACCGCGCGCGCCAAGGGCCTGCCGGAAGATGTGGTCATCTACCGCCACGGGCTGAAAAACGCCCTGTTGCCCTTCATCACCATGTTCGGCCTGACGCTGCCCGGCCTCATCGGCGGCTCGGTCATTTTCGAGACCATCTTCGCCTGGCCGGGCATGGGCCGCCTGGGGTACGAGGCGATTCTCGGGCGCGATTTTCCCGTCATCATGACGCTCAATTTCATCACCGCCATCCTGGTGCTGATGGGGACGCTTTTGTCCGATATCCTTTACGCGGTGGTGGACCCGCGCATCAAATTCTAGGGAGCGGACCATGCAGGAAAACGCGACGATTCAGGCCGAGGCGCTGCCCCCCGCGACGAGCCTGCTTGCCGAACGCTGGCGGGTGCTGAAAAAAAACCGCATGGCGTACCTGAGCTTCTGGTTCCTCCTCTTTCTGTTCGTGCTGGCCATCGCGGGCAAGGCGCTCACCGATTGGTTCGTGGTGTTCAACCCGCAGACGGTGCGGCTTTCCGAAACGTTCCTGCCGCCGCTTTCGCCCTTTACGAGCGAGATCGTCCCGAAGGAAGACGCGCCGGTTTTCGGCCTCTATCTCCTGGGCACCGACGAGCTGGGGCGAGACGTGTTCGCCCGCATGCTGGAGGGGACGTTCGTTTCGCTCATGGTCGGCTTCGTCGCCGTCGGCATTTCGTTCACCGTCGGCATTGTCATGGGGGGGCTGGCCGGGTTCTACGGGCGGATGCGCCTCGGGTTCCTCACCGTCGATTCCCTCATCATGCGCCTGGTGGACATCATGCTCTGTTTCCCGACGTTTTTCCTCATTCTCACGGTGGTGGCCCTCCTGCCGCCGAGCATTTACAACATCATGATCGTCATCGGGCTGACCAGCTGGATGGGAACGGCCCGCTTCGTGCGCGCCGAATTCCTCGCCCTCCGGGATCAGGACTTCGTCACCGCCGCGCGCGCCCAGGCTATTCCCGAGTGGCGCATCATCTTCATTCACATGGTTCCGAACGCGATTGCCCCGGTGCTGGTGTCGGCCACCATCGGCGTGGCCACGGCCATCCTGATCGAATCGAGCCTGAGCTTTCTCGGCTTCGGGGTGCAGCCGCCGGATGCGACCTGGGGCAATATTTTATCCGACGGCAAGTCGTTTATTTTCGACGCGCCCTGGCTCACCTTCATTCCCGGGTTCACCATCCTGGTGGTGGTGCTGGCGTTCAACCTCTGCGGCGAGGGGCTGCGCGAGGCGTTCAATCCCAAGCTCAAGCAGGGCCGCTGATGGTCCGCAAACAAGAGTATCCTTCATGATTTATCTGCAAAACCTGAAGAAGCAGTTCGGAAAAAAAATTATTTTCCACGACGTGAATTTCCACCTCCGGCCCGGTGAGAAGGTCGGTCTGGTGGGCGACAACGGCATGGGCAAGACCACGTTGTTCAAGGTCATCGCCGGCCAGGAACCGCTGGATGGCGGTCAGGTGATCCTGAAAAAGGGGGCGCGCGCCGGCTGGCTCGCTCAGGAAATCATCACCTCGGGCGAATCGATTCTCGAACGGGTGGTGACGGGCGACGGCCATTTTTCCGCCGTCTCCAAAGAGATGGAGCGCGTCCGGCTGGACGAGGAGATGCACCGCGAACGGCCCGAAGCCTGGGCGAGGCGCTACGGCGAACTGCAGCACGAATTCGAGAGGCTCGGCGGCTACGAGCGCGAGGCCCGCGCCAAGTCCATTCTCACCGGCCTCGGCTTCAAGGCCGGCCAGTGGGAAAAGCCCCTGGAGGAATTTTCCGGCGGCTGGCGGATGCGGGTGGAACTCGCCCGCCTCCTCCTGGAAGAGCCCGATGTGCTCCTGCTCGACGAACCCACCAACCACCTCGACCTCAAGTCGGTGGTCTGGCTGGAGGCGTTTCTCAAGTCCTACGAGGGCGGCCTTATTCTCATCTCGCATGACCGGCGTTTCCTGAACAACATCGTTTCGCGCATCGCCGAGCTCGATCGCGGCGCGCTCACCGCCTACACCGGGGATTATGACGTCTTCGAGCGGCAGAAGCAGGAGCGCGAGATACAATTGGAGGCGGAGGCGAAAAACCAGCAGCGCCGCATCGACGAAGTGGAACGCTTCATCGAGCGCTTTCGCGCCAAGAACACCAAGGCCACGCAGGTGCAAAGCCGCATCAAGATGCTCGACAAGATGGATCGCGTGGAAACCGCCACGCGGGCGAAAGCCGTGCACTTCCGCTTCCCGCAGCCCGCGCGCACGGGCCGCATGGTGATGGAGCTCAACGCGGTCGACAAAAGTTACGGGCCGGTGACGGTTTACAAAAACTTTTCCATGCGGCTGGAGCGCGGCAGCAAGGTGGCGCTGGTGGGCGAGAACGGCGCCGGGAAATCCACCCTGCTCAAGCTGATGGCGGGCACCCTCGCCGCCGACGGGGGCGAGGTGCGCCTGGGGGCCAACGTCACCCGCGCCTATTACGCCCAGCATCACTCGGAATCGCTGAACCCCGCCCATAGCGTCTACGAATCGCTCGAAGAGGTGGCGGGCCACCTGCTGCGCACCGCGAAGCACAACATCCTCGGCGCGTTTTTGTTTTCCGGCGACGACGTGAACAAGAAAGTGTCGGTGCTGTCCGGCGGCGAGCGCTCGCGCCTTGCGCTGGCGCGCATGCTCGCCTCGCCCGCGTCGCTTTTGCTTCTCGACGAGCCCACCAACCACCTGGACATGCGTACCAGCGAATTTCTCGCCGCCGCGCTGGCCGATTATGAAGGCGCGCTGTGCACCATTTCCCACGACCGTTATTTTCTCGACAACATCATCAACCGGGTCTGGGAAGTGCAGGGCGGGCGGCTCGTCGAATACCTGGGCAACTACAGCGAATACGAAGAGGCCAAGGCGCGGGAGGCCGCCGCGCTGGCGGCCGATGCCGCTCCCGGCGACGGCCCGGATAAGGGCGTCCAGGCCAAGGAGGACCGGGAGCGCAAGCGGCGCGAGGCCCAGGAGCGCAACGAAAGGCACCGCAAACTCAAGCCGCTCAAGGCCGAGCTGGAAAAAGTGGAACAGGATCTGGAGCGGGTGATGGCGGACAAGGCGGCAAGCGAGATGGAACTGGCCGACCCCGCCATCCACCAGGCGGGGGAGAAGGGCCGCCTGCTGAAGACCCTGGAGCGGCAGAAGCAACTGGCGGACGAGGAGAACCGGCTGATGAACGAATGGGACCGGCTCTCCGAGACCCTCGACGAGCTTTCGCGGCAGGAAGCCTGAAGCCATGCAAGCCGGACGCGCGCGAAAAACCCTGAGGGGTGGGCTTGCCGTCCTCGCCCTGGGGGCGCTCCTTCTCACCGCGGCGTACGCCGCCGCCGGCGAGACGAAAAAATACAATCGTCTTCAGCATGAGAAAAGCCCCTATCTGCTCCAGCACGCGGGCAACCCCGTGCACTGGTACCCCTGGGGGGAGGCCGCCTTCCAGGCCGCCCGCGCCGAGGGCAAGCCGGTTTTTCTCAGCATCGGTTATTCCACCTGCCACTGGTGCCACGTCATGGAAAAGGAATCGTTCGAGAACGAGGAAGTCGCCGCGTTGTTGAACGAGAGGTTCATCAGCATCAAGGTGGACCGCGAGGAGTTGCCCGCCGTCGATCAGTTGTACATGAGCGTGGTGCAGGCGATGACCGGCCGGGGCGGCTGGCCGATGACGGTGGTGATGACGCCCGGGCGCGTCCCGTTCTTCGGCGGCACCTATTTCCCCGCCGCCGAACTCAAGCGGTTGCTCGCCGCCCTGGGCGAAGGCTGGGAGAAAGAGCCGGACAGGATCGCCGCCACCGGCCGCCAGGTGATGGCGTATCTGCAGGCGAGCGAGCCGCCCGCGGCCGGGTCTCCGGTGCTCGACGAGACGGTCCTTAGAAAATTTTACCGCACGCTGAAAGGCCGGTACGACCCCGCCCACGGCGGCTTCGGCGTGCGCCCCAAGTTCCCGCCCGCCACCGAGCTTCGCATGCTGCTGCGCATCGCCCGGCGCACCGGCGACGAGGAGGCGCTGGCCATGGTGGAGACCACGCTCGCGGCCATGGCGCGCGGTGGCGTTTACGATCAGCTCGGGGGCGGTTTCCATCGCTATTCCACCGACCGCGTCTGGCGCATTCCGCACTTTGAAAAGATGCTCTACACGCAGGCGCTTCTGGTTCCCGCGTATCTGGAGGCGGCGCAGGCGACGGGAAATAAAGTTTACCTGCAGGTGGCGCGCGGCGTGCTCGATTATGTCCTCGAACACCTCACCTCGCCCGAAGGCGGGTTCTATTCCGCTGAAGACGCCGACAGCGAGGGGCAGGAAGGCGCGTTCTACGTCTGGACGTACGAGGCCCTGCGGCAAGCCCTGAACGCGCGCGAACTGGAACAAGCGGCCCGGCTGTACGGGATTTCTCCGGAAGGCTCGCTTGCGGCTGACGGCGAACGGAGCCACATTTTTTATCTGCCCGATGACGTGCCCTGGCCGGCAAGGGACGAGCCGGACGCGCGCGCGCTTCGCGCCCGGCTGCTCGCGGAGCGCGACAAGCGGCCGCGGCCCTTTAAGGACGATAAGATCGTCACCGCCTGGAACGGTCTCATGCTGGGCGCGTTTGCGCGCGGCTACCAGGTGCTTGGCGAGGCGCGGTATCTCGAGGCCGCGCGGCGGGCCGCCCGTTTCATCGAGACGAACCTGGATGCGGGCGGAAGCCTCAAGCGGCGTTACCGCGCAGGAGAGGCCCGGCATCCGGCCACCCTCGACGACCACGCCTACCTCATCCAGGGGCTGATCGATCTTTATGAAGCCGGTTTCGACGAACGCTGGATCGCATGGGCGAGGCGTCTGCAGGCGCGGCAGGACGCGCTGTTCAGCGATGCGGAGGGAGGCGGCTATTACTTCTCGCAGGCCGACGATCTCTTGTTGGTGAGGCGCAAGAATTTCACCGATGGTGCGAGGCCCAGCGCGAACGGCGTCGCCGCTCTCAACGGTTTGAGACTGTACAACCTGACTTTCGAGGAAGGCTACCGCGAGCGGGCGAGGGAAATTTTCGTGGCGGCGGCCGGGGAGATGGTCCGCTCACCGCAGGCGCACGGTCAGTTACTCATTGCTCTTGATTTCGCTCTCGACCGGTCGAAGGAAATCGCGGTGGTGGGGCGCTCCGGAAAAAAAGACGCGATCCTCGCGATGCTGGGCGCGCGGTTTCTGCCCAACAAGGTGCTGGCCTACCGGCCCGGAGACGCCGCAACCGACCTGCCCATCCTGAAGGACAAATACAGCGGCGAGGGCGAGACCACCGTGTACGTCTGCGAAGACAACGTCTGCAAATACCCCACCGGCGACCCGGATAAAATTCTCGAACTGGTGGACGCCCGCAAAACCTTTTCCCTGGAACCCGCCGCCACGGAGCGCTGAGGCCCGTTCATTCGGCCCGGGCGAGGCCTCCCCAGAGGTACGCCCGCCGTTCTCCCGTGTCCACCATCAGCCAGACGCCGCCGTTCCATTCGATGCCGGTGCGGCGCACGAGACGAAGCCTGTCGCCCTTTTGGGCCTGCCCCACTTGCGGGAAAATGGTCCCAGGGCCCGAGCGCAGCGTTGCGCGGTCGGCTACGATGGTGATGTGCCTGGCCGCTTCGCCTGCGGCCGGGGCGGCAGGCGGTCCGGCGGGTTGGGACGGCTTTGCCGGTTCCGGCGGCGGGGCGGTTTTCACCGGAGCCGCCTCGGGTTTCGCTGGTATCGGCGGCGGGGTGGTTTCCACCGGAGCCGCTTCGAGTTTCGCCGGTATTGGCGGCGGGGCGGGCGCTGCCGGTTTTCCGGGTGTGTCCGTTTCCAAGGTGGCTACTTCGGGCGCCACCGCTTCGCTTTCGCTGCCGCTCGCCGGAGGTGTAACCGGTGCGGCGGGCGGCACCGGAGGCCGCGGCGGCTGGCCGGGTTGTTCCGCAAGCTTGACGGTTTCGGTGATCCCACTGGCGAAGCGCACGAAGATGGGGTTCGAAACCAGGTAGTCGACATCGCTCACGCTCACCTGCGCGCGATAGTAAACCGTGCCCTCCTGCGGAACCTCGATATCGTGATAGACCATGCTGTAGGGCAGGGAGACGGTCTCCTCCCGGATGATGCCGCCGTTGCGGATAAGCGTGAGGCGCGCGGTTTTTTCGCCGCCGCGCGTGGCGCGGACCTTGAGGCTGATCTCCGGCGCGCCGGTAGACAGCAGCGTTTCGCCCATGACGGCTTTGTGGCCGAGTTCCTTTTCGACGACCAGAAACTCGTCCAGCGAGAGCCGGTTGTCGTCCGGCTGGCGCACGGCGTACATTCTGCCCTGGGCCATGGCGTCCAGAATCGCCTCGCGGGTCTTCTCCCGCACCAGGAAGATGGTGCGCACCGAGCCGAACATGGGGCCATCCATATTTTCACAAAGAAAATCGTTGCCGCCATAGCCGAAGACCGGCGCGGGCCGTTTGCCGCCGATATGGTCGAGGAGGGCGCGGTCCCACTCGCGGCCCGCCTGAACGGCCTGAACGGGGGAGGGGGATACGGCCTGGAATCCGGTGATGCTCGTGGCCTGGACCAGATCGCCGGTGTACGGGGCCGTCTCAACGGTGACGGAGCCGATTTTTCTTGGTTCGGGCGGGTATTCCATGCCGCTCAGAAAAACCATGCCGCCTCTTTTTTTCACAAAGTCGATCACTTCCTGGGTGGGCAGGAGGCCCTGGCCGCCCAGGTGAGGGTCGAACGGAGAACTGCGAAAGGGGTGGTGGTTGAGGGCCAGTAGAAACAGGAGCACCGCGAGCGGTACGCTCAGGCGGCGGCGCCAGTTTCGGAGGACCAGGGCAAGCGCGGCGAGAAAAAGGAACGTGTAGCCGAGGGCGGCGTTTTGAAAGCGGTCGGCGTAGCGGGTGGTGAGGTTGCTGCCGACGAGGGGAAGCTGCTCGTAATCGTCCGCGGTACCGAGGCCCAGAAGCCACAGCCGCCGGTCGGCATCGTGCGCCACCAGGTCGTCCTGCCATGAACTTCCGGTCCAGTAATAGAAGGGCGCCACCTCGGCGCCGGGGATCAGGACGGTTTTCTCCAGACGGTCGTTTAAGGCGTTGATCTCGGAAAGGTAAGTCAAGGCTCCGCTGGCCAGCAGCGAGGGGCCGCTCAGGGTTTTCTTGAAGATGCGCTCAAGCGGCCAGGCGCCGTATTCCAGCGAATCGCGGGCGCGGTCGCCGAACAGGACCGCGTCGATTCCCTTCTGGGTGGCGAGGCGGGCGATGCCCTCGACGGTTTCGCAGCCGCGGCTGTAACGGGTTTTCACATCCGCCACGCCGTCGATCTGGATATAGCCTGCGGCGGCGGGCCCGGCGAAGGCCAGGGCGGCGGCGAGGAAAAGGGCGGTGCTTACGCTTCGGAGCCGCAAGCGGGGAAGCCTGCCGCGCAAAATTTCGGAATGACGAATCATTTTGGAGTCCGCAATTCTGGCCTGCCCGAACCATCGGGTTGCTTGCAGCGTTTCGGGCTGGCGGGTGAACGAGGGCTCATGTTAGCATTAAATTTATAGCGCTCCAAGGGGCCGTCGCGGTTTTGCCCGCGGCCGGACCGGTGCTTGGGAAAATACCGGCGTGAACCGGGTAAAATATTGATTTATCGCCGGTGGTTTGTGCTATACTCGCGGCATAATAATAATCTCAGCGAAAAATTCACCCGCCGTCACGCGGTTTTTCCGTGTTTTGCCGCGGCTTGGGCGATGGGTGCAATTATGAATGAGGCGGCGATGACCTCCAAAATTCTGGTGGCCGACGACAGCATCACGATCCAGAAGATCGTGGCGATGGCCTTTGAGCACGAAGACACCGTGGTCGAAGGGGCGAGCAACGGCAAGGATGCTTACAACCGTCTTGCCGAGTTCAGGCCCGATATCGTTCTCGCCGATGTCGACATGCCGGGCATCAATGGATTTGACCTGAGCAAGAAAATCAAGGATTCGCCGGAATTCAGCGGCATTCCCGTTCTCCTTCTGGCCAGCGATTTTGATGAGTTCAATAACGACCTGTTCCGTGATTCGCGGGCCGATGACCATATTTCGAAACCGTTTAAATCCGAAGAGATCATCGAAAAGGTCAAGGCCCGCCTGCAAGCCGTTTCCGCGCCGGTGAACGGCCAGGGCGCTCCGATTTTGCAGGCCGACACCGAAGGGCTGGACGATCCCGACGAGATGCTTTTCGTTCTTTCGGAAGAACACCTCATCGAGGAGCCGGGCAACGGTTTGCTGGGGAGCGATGAGCCCGAACGAGCGGCAGTGAATTTTGACGAAGACGAGATCGACTTTCTCAAGGAGTCGGGCAACGGCTTGCTGGGGAGCGATGAGCCCGAACGAGCGGCAGTGGATTTTGACGAAGACGAGATCGACTTTCTCAAGGAATCGGGCAACGGCTTGCTGGGAAGTGGTGAGGCCGAACAGGCAGCAGTGAATTTTGACGGCGGCAAGATAGACTTTGATCTGGGCCCCCACCTGCTCGGGGAGGACGAGGCGTCTGAAAGTGATGCCTTGCCCCTGAAGGAAATGAGCGATAAGGAAATGAGCGATGTGGAAGGTGCGAAGTCCGTTCGGGAAGAGGCCCCTTCGACCGGTTCGCTCCTCGACGAAGAATGGCTGGCAACGCTGGGGGAGGATGATTCGCTTTCTTCCGGTTTCGAGGGCAACGCCGCCGAGCCGTCGCTCGGTGAAGAGGCCTTCCTGCCAGGCGAAAACGGCCATGCGCTGGCTGGAAAAGAAAAACCCGCCGAAGAGGAACCCCGCGCCGAAACACCGTTGCCGGTACCCGCACCTGCCGCACCAGCTCCTCACAAATTTCAGCCGTCAAAAAGCTTTGAGGATTTAATGAGCCTGGTGGACAAGCTTTCCCATCAGGGCAAAGTGGGGGTTGCCCCGGCTCCGGAGAATAAGCCTCCCAAAAATATGCCGGAAACCGCCGCGGTCATCGACCGGGTGATTCAACGGGTGGATCATTTGAAGGAAGCGACCCTTTCTGAGGAAACCCGCTCCTTGCAGTCTCAGCGTGGCGAAAGTCGCGCGGAGCCGGCCACGCCTCCTGCGGGGGCCGGACGGAAAACGGATAATGCTGCTGCGAGCCCCGAGCCTGAAGCCGAGACGAGGCGGTCGCCCTTTTTTGCCGAGAAAACCCGGGCCCAGGTGGCTCCGGCCAGGCCCGAACCCGAGGTCTTGCCGGAGGAAGCGCCGCCGGCCCGAAAGCGGGAACTCAAGGAGATCGCCCGATCCCTTGAGGAGGGACCGGTGGCCCGGCTGGACGAAGAGCACATCAAGCGCATTCTGGAAAAATCCCTGGACCAGGCGATCAGAAAGGAACTGGCCGGGTTTTCCGAGGCGGTCCTTAAAACCATCCGCGAAGTGGTGCATGAAGTGGCCGCCGAGGCCATTAAAGCGGCGGTCCGGGAAGAGATGGAAAAAATCGACAAATGGCGCAGTGAATGACCGGTCCCCCCAAGGCGCCTTCTCACTTTCCGGCAGGCTTTGCCCCATCGGCGGGCCCGCCGGAAAACCCTGACGCAGGTTCCTCCCGGCCCCGCCGGCTCTAACTTCAGAAACCCTGTCCCGTCCACACTGCATAGCCATTATGGGCTTATATGCTCAAGGGCGGGCTACAACCAGAAATACGTTATGATTCAACTGGAAAAAAAATACGACCCGAGCGTGGTGGAGGAACACTGGACACGGTTCTGGGATGAGAAGCGCTTGAGCCGCGGCGACGAGACCCGGCCGGGCGAACCCTATTCCATTGTCATCCCGCCGCCGAACGTTACCGGCAGCCTGCACATTGGCCATGCCTTCAACAACACCTTGCAGGATATTCTCATTCGCTGGAAGCGCATGCAGGGCCGCAACACGCTGTGGCAGCCGGGGACGGACCACGCCGGCATCGCCACGCAAAACGTGGTGGAGAGGCAGCTCAAGGGCGAAGGGAGCGACCGGCAGACTCTGGGCCGGGAAAAATTTATCGAGCGGGTGTGGCGCTGGCGGGAGGAATCCGGTGGCCAGATCGTGCACCAGCTCCGCAAGCTGGGCTGCTCGCTCGACTGGGAGCGCGACCGCTTCACCATGGATGAAGGCCTGTCGCGGGCGGTGCGCGAAGTTTTCGTGACCCTGTACGAGGAAGGGCTGATCTACAAGGGCGACTACATCATCAACTGGTGCCCGAGATGCCACACGGCTCTTTCCGACCTCGAAGTCGAGCACGAGGAAGCCCAGGGCCATCTTTACCACATCGAATATTCCCTGGCGGACGGGGCCGGTTCCGTGACCGTCGCCACCACGCGTCCGGAAACCCTGCTCGGCGATACCGCCGTGGCCATCAACCCGAATGACGAGAGGCACCGGGAGCACAAGGGCAAGACCCTCCTTCTGCCCGTTCTGGGCCGGGAGATTCCGGTGATCGAGGACGACTACGTCGACACCGCCTTCGGCACCGGCGCGCTCAAGGTGACGCCCGCGCACGACCCGAACGATTTTGAGATCGGCCGGCGCCACGGTCTGCCGTCCATCAACGTCCTCAACCCGGACGGCACGATGAACGAAAACGCCGGCCCCCTCTATCAGGGCATGGATCGTTTCGAGTGCCGCAAAAAACTGGTGGAGGTTCTCACCGACAGCGGTCAGCTCAGCCGCATCGAGGACCTGACCCATTCGGTGGGGCACTGCTACCGCTGCCGCACCGTGGTGGAGCCTTATCTTTCCAAACAGTGGTTCGTGCGGGCGAAGCCCCTGGCCGAACCGGCGATTGCCGCGGTGAAAGACGGAACCATCAAGATCGTCCCCAAATTCTGGGAGAAAACCTATTTCGAGTGGATGGAAAACATCCGCGACTGGTGCATCTCCCGGCAAATCTGGTGGGGCCACCAGATTCCGGCGTGGAACTGCGGCGCCTGCGGCGCCCTCACCGTGGCACGGGAAACTCCCGCCGCCTGCGCCAGCTGCGGCGGCACATCGCTCACGCAGGAGACCGATGTGCTCGACACCTGGTTCAGCTCGGCCCTCTGGCCGTTTTCCACCCTGGGCTGGCCCGACCAGACGGCGAGCCTGGAGAAATATTATCCAACGTCCGTGTTGTGCACGGGTTTCGATATCCTGTTCTTCTGGGTGGCGCGCATGGCCATGATGGGGCTCAAGGTCATGGGGCAGGCCCCTTTTCATGTGGTGTACCTGCATGCCCTCATCCGCGATGCGGAGGGGCAGAAGATGAGCAAGACCAAGGGCAACGTCATCGACCCGCTGGTGATGATGGAACGCTACGGCACCGACGCGCTCCGCTTCACTCTGGCGGCGTTCGCGGCGCAGGGGCGGGACATCAAGCTCGCCGAGGACCGCATCGAAGGCTACCGCAACTTCTGCAACAAGCTGTGGAATGCGTCGCGGTTCGTGTTCATGAACCTGGGAGATTATCCGGGCACCTGCGATCTGGACCCTTCGCTTAAGCGCTCGAGCGCGGACCGCTGGATTCTCAGCCGCCTCAACGGAACGTGCAAGGAAGTGGAGGACGCTCTTGAAGGATTTAATTTCAATGAGGCGGCCTCATCGGTTTATAAATTTATCTGGAACGAATTTTGTGACTGGTACATCGAAATGTGCAAGGGCCCTCTCGCGGCCGGGGGCGAAGGCAGGCACTCGGCGCAGAACGTCCTTGCTCATGTCCTCGAAGCGAGCCTGCGCCTGCTCCACCCCTTCATGCCCTTCATCACCGAGGAAATCTGGCAGAAGCTGCCGGTCGAGGGCGAAAGCATCATGACGGCCCCTTTTCCGGTGTTCGAAGCGTCCCGGAACGAGCCGGAAGTGGAGTTCAGCATGGGGCTGGTGATGGATGTGGTCGCCGCGGTGCGCAATATCCGTGGAGAGATGAACCTGAACCCGGGCCTGCTGCTCACCGTACTCATCAAAACCGACAACCCGTGGCAGGAGCAGACGGTGAAAGCCCATGCCAATTATATCAAGGAACTAGCCCGGGTCGATGGGCTTTCGGCCGGGCCGGACCTTGTTAAACCGGAGGTGGCGGCCTCGTCGGTGATCGATGGCATGGACCTCATCGTGCCCCTGGAAGGCATGATGGATTTCGCCGAGGAAAAAAATCGTATCGAAAAAGAGTTGAAAAAAATAGAAAAAGACAGCATAGTTTTAACTAGTAAGCTTTCCAACCAAAGTTTCGTCCAGAAAGCCCCGCCTGAGGTGATAGAAAAAGACAGGCAAAGAATGCTTGCGCTCTCTGAAAAGCAGGCACGCTTGAAGGACCATTTGAAGACCGTCGAACAGGCCCTTAGATAACACACAGCACGTCCACCGCACGGCTGTTCGATCCCGTGAGTTAATACATTCCCGGACCCTGATGGAAGCGACCGTTGGCCCCATAACGCGCGAGGCGATCCCCGAGGATTCTACCTGGGATCTCGACGGGCTTTACCCTGATGACGCCGCCTGGAAGGCCGAGCTTGCGTCCCTGGAGGCGGAAGTCGCCCGGTACGAAACTTACCGGGGGACGCTGGCCGATTCGGCGGCCTCGCTGGCGGCCTGCCTCACGTTCGATATGAACGTTTCCAGGACCCTGGACCGGCTCTACACCTACGCCCACCTGAAAAACGATGAGGACAAGACGGTCACGTTCCATCAGGGCAATTACGAGCGGATCTCCCGGCTCGCCACCCGTCTGGCCCAGGCGTCGAGCTTTATCCGCTCGGAGGTGATGGCCATTGCCGAGGAACGCATGCAGTCGTTTCTCGATGACGAGGCGCTGGAGTTCTTCCGGCTTTACCTGGAGCGCATGCTGCGCTACCGCCGCCACACCCTGTCGGCGCCGGAGGAGGCCCTGCTGGCCGCTTCCAGCGAGGTGGGGCGGGCGCCCCGGGATGCGTTCGATATGCTGGACAATGCCGACCTCAAGCTTGGCTCGGTCGACGATTCGAGCGGCCGCCGGGTCGATATCACGCATGGCAACTTCCAAAGCCTGTTGCAGAGCTACGACCGGGAGCTTCGGCGCGGTGTTTTTCACAAGTTCTACTCCGCCTACGGCGACCACCGCTACACCTACGCGTCGCTGCTTGCCAGCAGCATCAAGAAGGATAAATTTTTCGCCACGTCCAGGCGGTATCCCTCGGTGCGCGATCAGGCGCTGTTTTCCGAGAACATCCCGGCGGCGGTTTACGACAACCTCATCGCGGCGGTGCACGCGAATCTCGCGCCGCTTCACCGCTATTATGACTTGAGAAAGCGGTTGCTCGGCCTGGATGACCTGCATGTCTACGACCTCTCCGTGCCCCTGGTGGAGGATTTTCACTGGCGCATGGAGTACCCGGACGCCGTGGAGCGGATTCTTCAGGCGCTTTCGCCCCTGGGCGCGGACTACGCCGCCATCCTGAAGAGCGGCCTGCTCGAAGGCCGGTGGGTGGACCGCTACGAAGTGAAAGGCAAGCGCAGCGGAGCCTATTCTTCAGGCTGTTACGATTCGAACCCGTTCATCCTGATGAATTACCTGGATGACAATATCAACAGCGTGTACACTCTGGCGCACGAGGCGGGACATTCGATGCATTCGTATTTCTCGCGCAAGACGCAGCCCTACCTGTACTCGGATTACACGATTTTTGTCGCCGAGGTGGCCTCGACGTTCAACGAGGTGCTTCTCACCCGGTCTCTGCTGGCGGACGACATCGACCGGGAAACAAAGATCTACCTGCTGTGCCGGGAGATCGACAACTTCCGCGGCACCCTGTACCGGCAGACCCAATTCGCCGAATTCGAGCACCTGATTTACCAGGCGGCCGAGAGCGGTGTTCCGTTGACCGTCGATACGTTCACGGAAATGTACCGGGAGCTGCTGGAACGTTACTTTGGCGGCGGGGTGAAGCTCGACGAATGCCTTTCGCTGGAGTGTTTTCGCATCCCGCACTTTTACTTCAGTTTTTACGTTTATAAATACGCGACGGGCCTTTCCGCCGCTTACGCGCTGACCGAGCGGGTGCTTGGAGGCGGGGCGTCCGAACTGGCCGACTATCTCAATTTCCTGAAATCGGGCGGGTCGAAATATCCTCTCGACCTGCTCAAGGATGCCGGGGTGGACATGACCTCGCCCAGCCCGGTTGCCACGGCGCTGGCCCGTTTTTCCGAACTGGTCGATCAACTGGAAGCCCTGACCGTGGGCTCCTGACACGAGCCGCAACCCCAACGGCCGGAAGGCTGGGAGGGGCCTCAACATCCGCGGCCGGCAATACCAACCTTTGCTTTAAATTTAAAGGAAACACATTTTGAAGAAACAAGGATTTTCCAGGCGTCCCCCGAACCGGGAGGATCAACATGGACGCCGGAACCAAAACGATTCCTCCCGTCCCGACCCCAAAAGAAGAGGGCGCCCCAATCCACGGGTGAACAACGAGGCGGTTCAGCAATGGATGTCGTCCAGCTCGCAGACGCTGACGTCGCACCTGCCCATTCTCAACCGAAAAAAGAACGATGGGGCGGTCAAGAAGCCCGGAGGCGGGCAAAGCCGGGGGCCGGATAAAAACAGGAACCCGTCCAGGCAGGGCGCGGAGCGCCCCAACGCGTATCAGAACCGTGGCCAGGCGAAAAATACCGGCGCGAGCAGGCCACGGCCCGAAACCCGCGCAAGCCAGCCGCCGGTGGCGGACCGCGAAAAACAGATCACAGGCGGCATCGACCCCTTCGAGCTGTTCTGCGCCTACCACCTGGGTATTGCGGCCAATAAGGATTACCGGCCAGCCAACATCAATGAAGTCGCCAAACGGTTTGGCAAGGACCCCGCGACCATTCGCCAGGCCCTTAAGGAAGCGGGGATGGACTCGGCGTCTCTATTAGATCGGGATTTTGACATGGCGCTCGCGCAGCTCGATATCCAAGTGGCCCCGGAAGGCGTCGACCGCCTCGAACTGGCCAAAACGATCTATTCCGACTACCTGGATGCGCCCTATCAAAAGCGGGACTGGGGTAAAATTCTGGAAGAGGACCGGAAGGAAAACAGAAAAATCTTCGGCGACCGCTGAAGCAAACCCCCGGTGCTGGAGCCCGCTTCCGCCCTCAGTGGCCAGGGCTTGACCGGGGCTCCCTCGTGAAGCTGAGACCCTCGCGGACGATTTTGTCCTGAATCTCAAGCGCCTTCCTGTTAGCGCACTGAAGGTCGTTCATCAATATGGAAAAGGCGAACATCTCGCCGTCTTGCGCCTGAAAATATCCTGAAAGCGCGCTGACGCCCCTCAGCGTCCCTGTCTTCACCCGCGCGCGCGGGGCGTTTGCTTCCCCATTCATCCGTTTTTTTACATTCCCGTCCACCCCCATTACGCCGAGAGCCGAAATGAACTCGGGGTACAGGCCGAGGTCTTCCCTCACCTGATGCAGGGTGCGGACGATCTGGTGCGCCGAGAGGCGGTTGCCGCGCGACAGCCCGGAGCCGTCGAGAACCTGGAATGCGCCCGGTTTAAAGCCGAGCTTTTCAAGGTATTCGCCCATCACGCGCAGGCCCTTGGCGGTGGTTCCCGGTGCGCCGAAATGCAGGGCGCCCAGGGTTTTGACGATCTGCTCGGCAACGAAGTTGTTGCTGAATTTGTTGAGCCCCCTGAGCGCCAGGGTGATGGGTTCCGATTGGTGGACCCACAGGAGCTGGGCGTCCTTCGGCACCGTTTTCACCCCGGTGGCCCCCGCCACCTCGATACCGGCGTGGCCGAGATATTTTTTGAACACCATCCCGGTGTAGCGTGCGGGATCGGTGATGTTCAGGAAATAATCCTCGCGCGGGTGACCTTCGGCGATGGTTCCCGACACGGCGATCTGGTTTGTGTCGCCGCGATTCAGGCGGTTGACGAGCAGGCGGCTCCTCTGGCCCTGGGGCACCGTCTGCGCCTGGTTGTCGATGGTGGTGAAATCCGTCTCCGGTTCCAGCAGCACCCGGGCGGGCGCGCCAGGCCGGGGCCCGGGAGACACGAAGGCCGTCACGGTATTGAAGTTGAAGGACAGCGCGCCGAGCGGCGCATTGTAAGCGGCCGTATTGCCGGCTTTCCCCCAGGTGCCCAGCCGCCGCTCATTATCGAAGAAGCTGTCGTCGGCGTACACGTTGCCGGTGATTTTTTTTACCGGCAGGTTGGCGAGACTGGTGACCAGCAGCCACATCTGTTCAGTGACGAATTTGGGATCGCCGAATCCCTTGATATAAAGATCGCCTTCCAGGACGCCGTCTCTCACGGCGCCGGTCGCATACAGGTGCGTGGGATAGCGGTAGTCCGGCCCGAGCGTCATGAGAGCCACGGCGGTGGTGAGCAGCTTCAGGTTCGATGCGGGGATGAAGAGGGTCTCTTCCTGCCGGGCGTAAATGGTTTCGTGCCGGTCCAGGGAATGGACCTCGATGCCGTAGCGGCCGCTTTCCAGGCAGGGGTGGGTGAGGATTTTATCGACCGCCCGGCTGAACTCGCCGACGTCAGCTTCCAGCGGCAGGGCAGAACCCGTGACAGAAATAAGAACGGCGAGAGATGCCAGCGTCTTGAACAGCGATGGCCTTCGGTTGGGGAAAAATATCATGGAAAATTTTACCGCCTTCAATTTCAGGTTGCAAATAAACAATCGTTCCCCCTCTCAGGCCAGAGGTGAATGGACAGTGAGGCGGGATTGCGGTACCCTGTGGCCGGGTTTTCGGCCCGGGGCCTTCCCGGCGGGCGGGGCATGAAGCTTACCCCTCAAGCCGGCGGACCTGCGTGCCGAAATAAAACCGTAGCTTTTAATCAGGAATCGACGGCGGAGAGAGCATGAACTTTGATCTGGTCGGCATTGGTAATGCATTGGTGGATATTGAGGTTTGTGTCCAGGACGCGTTTGTTCAGGAGACCCGCCTGACCAAAGGCGGCATGACCCTTTTCTCGCAGGAGGACCAGGCGCGGGTGCTCGGCACCCTCGATGGCCAACCGCGCAAGATTTCCTCCGGCGGTTCCGCGGCCAACACCCTGCACGGCTTCAGCGTGCTCGGCGGCAGCTCCTATTATATCGGCCGCGTGGCCAACGATTCGTTCGGCCGCCACTACACCGAGGACATGAAGCTGTGTGGCGTCGGTTTCTCCGGGCCGGGGGCGGAATCCCACGGAACCGGGACGTGCCTGGTGCTCGTCACCCCGGACAGCGAGCGCACCATGCTCACCCACCTCGGCATCTCGGCATCTCTGCACCCGGAAAACGTGGATGAAACCATCCTTCGCAACGCGAAGATGGTCTATATAGAGGGTTACCTGTGGACCGGGGACGAAACCCGCGCCGCAGCGCTTTTACTCGCGCAGGCGGCAAAGAAAAACGGCATTCCCGTCGCGTTCACCCTGAGCGACGCCTTCGTGGTGAACTCCTGCAAGGCCAACCTCGTGGATTTCATCCGCTGGAACGTGGACATCCTCTTCTGCAACGAGGCGGAGGCCCTGGCGATGGTGGAAACCGAAGACCTCGACACCGCCTTTAACGCCCTTCAGGCCCTGGCGGCGACGGTATTTATGACTCTCGGCTCGCGCGGCTCGTGGGCGGCGGCAAACGGCGAGGGAAAAATCGCCACCGATGTTTTTCCCGTGGTGCCGGTGGACACGACCGGAGCGGGGGATCTGTTTGCCGCCGGTGTTCTGTATGGCTTAAGCCGCGACCACAGCCTGAGGGAAGCGGCCATCATCGGTTCCTATTGCGCCGCCCAGGTCGTCTCCCACATGGGCGCGCGCATGCCCGTGCACTCGCACACCCGGGTGAGCGACATTCTGGCCGCCTACCCCGGCGGGAAATAAAATAAAGCCCTTTACTCCTGAAAATGCCGGATAAAACCCCGGGTCGTGAGGCCCTAAAGCCGTCCCGGCGCGGCCGTGTTCGCCCCGGCGAATGTTTATGATACGGAAAATGTTAGGGTTATACTTTTTTGCGCGAATTTGGTAAACTAGCTTTCGCTTAACCGAACCTGTTTCTTGAGAGAGGTTTTTTTCTCAAGATAAAGAATATATCTGTAACTTTAAATTTGAAGGAAGGAGGGAATATGAAACACCTGCGGATTTTTCTCTTGGCCGTCCTTTCAATCGCGTTCATGATCGGCTGCGGGACTTTCGGTAAAAACTTCGACAGCTCGCGGGTTAAAAATATTCAGAATAAAAAGACCACGCAGGCGGAAGTGCTCGACTGGTTCGGCGTGCCTTTCAAGGAAGGCAACGAAAACGGCCACACCATCTGGACGTATCAGTTCGAGAAAGTCAAGGTGGTGGGCGAGCCCGAATCCCGGGACCTGGTCATCATGTTCGACGAAAGCCAGGTGGTGAAGGCCTATCGCTACACCTCCAGCCTGTCCGAATAGGCCGTGCCGCCTGAGGGGCCTGCCGGGTCTCCCCCCAAGGAGGAGGTCCGGCGCTGAAGAACGTATCCCTGCTTGTTTATGATTTCGACGGAACCCTCGTCGATACCCTCGAGGACATCGCGCACGCCCTCAACCTCACCCTGCGGGAAATGGGCCGTCCGCCGCTTTCCCTGCCCGAGGTTGGCCGCTGTGTCGGGCGGGGGGTGGTGATGCTCATGACCCAGGCGCTGGAAGGCACCGGCCCCGCCGACATCCCACGCGCCGTGGAAAGCTTTCGCGGGCATTACGGCCGCCACCTGACAGAGCGAACGCGCCTGTACCCTGGCGTGCGGGAAACCGTTCTGCGGTTTTCCCGCAAACGACAGGCCATCTGTTCCAACAAACCGGAGGACTTCGTCCGCGCCATCCTCGCCCGGCTCGATTTCGCCGCGCCGTTTGATGAAGTGGTCGGGGGCGACACTTTCCAGACGCAAAAGCCCGACCCGGAAGGCCTCAACACCATCCTGGACCGATTGGGCGTGGCCCCCGGCGAGGCGGTGATGGTGGGCGACAGCCCGATCGACATTGCCACCGGCCGTGCCGCCGGCGTCCGCACGCTGGCCGTCTGCTACGGCAACAGTCCGAGGGAGCGGCTTCTGGCTGCTGGCCCGGACGCCCTTCTCGAATCGTTTTCCGAACTCACAAAACACGTGGATTGAACCCAACGCACGCGCACGGTTGAAGGCGCTTTGGCGGTTTTCCCGGGCCTTTTCTCCGCGCCCGGCCCCAGGCGGAAGGGTTGACTTTAACCGGGGCAGGAACTACAATTTCTCCTTCTATGACTCCGCAAAATATTAAAAATATTTACCTTATCGCCATCTGCGGGACGGGCATGGCGTCGCTTGCCGGGCTTCTCAAGGAAGCGGGTTTCAACGTTTCCGGTTCCGACAGCAACATCTACCCCCCCATGAGCACCCTGCTGGCCGACCAGGGCATCGAGATTCGCCCCGGTTACCGCGCGGAAAACATTCCCGCTGATGTCGACCTGGTTGTCATCGGCAACGCGGTGTCCAAGACCAACCCGGAGGTGGTTGCGGTGCTTGAGGCGGGCCTGCCCTACACCTCCTTCCCGGATGCGCTGGCGCGTTTTTTCCTTGCGGAGAGAAAATCCCTCGTGGTGGCGGGAACGCATGGCAAGACGACGACCACGTCTCTTTTAAGCTGGGTGCTTCACGCCACGGGCAGGAAGCCGGGCTTCATGGTCGGCGGCTGGCTCAAGAATTTCGACAGCAACTACCGCGTTCCCGGCGGGGAGTTCTTCGTCACCGAAGGCGATGAGTACGACACCGCTTTTTTCGACAAGGAAGCGAAATTTCTGCATTACCGGCCGCATGGGGCGATTCTCACCGGCGTCGAGTTCGACCACGCCGATATTTTCAAGGATCTGGACCACATCAAGGATGCGTTCAGAAAGTTCGTCGAATTGATTCCTGAGGAAGGCCTTTTGCTGGTAAGATTCGGTGACCCGCACGCCAGCGACATCCTGAATAAGGTCCGTTGCCCGGTGGAAAGCTACGGCCTTCGGGCCGGGGCCGACTGGTGCGGAGAAAACTACCGGTTCGCGAATGGAGTGGGTTGTTTCGACCTTGTGTACCGGGGCCAGGTTCAGGGCGAGGTCCGCCTGCCGATGATCGGCCGTCACAACGGAGAGAACGCGGTGGCGGTGGCGGCGCTCGCCATTCGCCTGGGGTTGCCCGCGGACGAAGTGTGCGGCGCCTTCGCCGGGTTTCGCGGCATCCGCCGGCGGCAGGACGTGGTCGGCGAGAAAAACGGCATCACCGTCATCGATGATTTTGCCCATCACCCGACGGCCATTGCCCTGACCATCGAGGCGGTGAAGGAGGCGTTTCCCGGGAGCCGGGTGTGGGCGCTTTTCGAGCCGCGTTCGGCGACCTCCCGGCGCAATGTGTTCCAGGAGGCGTTCCCCGAGAGCTTCAGGAGCGCCGACCGGGTGGTGATAGCCGGGTTGTTCGCCCCCGAGGGCATCGCTCCCGCCGACCGTCTCGACCCCGAGCGCGTGGTGCGGGACATACGCGCCCAGGGCGGGTGCGCGGATTATATCCCCGATGTGGAAGACATCGTCGAGTGCATTGCCGCAAACAGGCAGGACCGGGACGTCATCCTGGTGATGTCCTCCGGCGGTTTTAACGGCATTCACCAGAAACTGCTGGACCGCTTTTGACCCCGCGCCCCCGCGGCGCCCCTGCGAAGAGGACTCAGGATCAACTGTTGATGGAAACCTACGGCCGGTTGAAAATGGAATTGATCCGCCGGGGGCTCTACCTCTCCGAAGAGGTGCGGGCCTGCCCCGAGGTATCGCTCGGCATCTGCTCGGGCAACCCGGGCGAAGAGATTTCCCTGGCCCTGGCCGAGGACTTTATCGTCAAGGTGGTCATCAAGCCGCGCGCCGAGGGCAGCCTGGAGCTTCTCGCGGACAAGAGAGGGCTTCGCTTGAAAGGACCGCAGGGCGAAAGCGAGGTGGCCGTCATCCCGCTTCCCATGTTCATCAAGAACCAGATGATGGAGCGCACCCCGCTGTCGGAAAACGTGTGCCTGGATGGCTACTGCCTGAATATTTTCCTGCGCGTGATGGGCGGCGGGCAAAGGCTCAACTTGTCGCAGCAGGCCGTTCTTTCCATCGTCCAGTCCGCGTTCGAGGAAGGCTCGGCCGACCTTGTGCAGCTCAACATGGACTATTGCGAGGAAAGGGACCGCGGCTTTCGCCTGGTCGCGCCGGTGGTGGAGGCGATCAAGAAAAAATTTCAGACCTTTGTGGCGCTCAAGGGGTTTCCTCCCGAGGAAAAACAGGTGATGGACCGCATGTACGCCGCGGGCCTCGACCTGGTCAACTTTCCCTTCGGCGGATACGCCGGTTCGGTGCAATCGGGGGATCTCGTATCCTCGGATCAGGTGAGCGAGGCGCTGGAATACGCCGTCGGCATTTTTTCGCAGGGAACGGTGTGGACGGAGCTGGTGCCCGGGCGCGATCCCCTGGAGGACATCCGCGCCCGCATCGACCGCCTCACCGGCCGCGGCATCGTTCCGCTGCTCAAGCTGGAGCCGGCGAGCATCACCGTGGGCGACGCGTTTCCCAAAGTGGAGGACGCGGTGCGCGCTCTGGAGCAGGCCGCCCAGCGCGACCGCCTTCCCCTCAAGTGGCTGTACCCCAACTGCCGTTCGGTGAGCCCCCTCGACACGAAGTTTTACACCGGCGAAAAAAAATCGGCGCAGCTCAGCGCCAAGCCGGTGTATCGCTCGATCCTCGGTAAAAAGGCCTCGGAAGGCTTCGCGGCGCTGCGGCGCAAACTGCGCATTCGCGACGTGAGCGATTCCTACGAATCCGCCGGGTTGTGACGGTTTCCTTCGCAGGCGGCGGGCTGTAAGGCCCGTGGATTTTTAGCGACGAACTTCCATGCGCGGCGGCGGGCCGTGCGCTTGAAATTCATTTTCCCCTTTGATAGGCTCGAAGCATGGACGCGATCAGAACACAACCGGCCCGGGTTCCCGAGGTTCCCATGGCGGGGCTCGAAACCTTGTGGATGCAGGTGGGCGGCACGCTGTGCAACCTCGAATGCACGCATTGTTTCATCAGCTGCGGACCGAAGAACGACAGCCACGCCATGATGAGCCTTGGCGATGTGCAGGGCCGTCTGGAAGAAGCCCGGCGGCTGGGCGTGAAGGATTACTACATCACCGGCGGCGAGGTGTTCATCAATCCCGAGATCTTCGAGATTCTGGAAGCCATTCTGCAATACGGCCCGCTCGACGTGCTCACCAACGGCACCCTCATCACCCCCGACAAGGCCCGGCGTCTGCGGGACATTCAGGCGGCCCGCAGCAAACACCCTTTGCAGTTCCGCGTCAGTATGGAGAGTTTCGACGAGGCCGGGAACGACCGCACCCGCGGCCCCGGAGCCTACCGCCGCGCCCTGGCGGGCATCGGCAATTTAGCCCGGGAGGGGTTTTCCCCCATCCTGACCATCACCCGCAACTGGGATGAGGAAAAGGATGCGGAGATGGAAGCCCGGTTCATTGATTTCCTGAAGAAGATCGAAGTGCCCGAGCCGCGCATCAAGATCCTGCCCGGTTTTTTGCTCGGCCGGCTGGCGGACAACCTGCGCGAGTACGAGAGCGAGGAGCGCGTGACGGAGAAGTGCTTCGAAAATTACGATATCACCCAGTTGCAGTGCGCTTCCTCGCGCATGGCCACGGCCCGCGGCGTTTACGTCTGTCCCATTCTGGTGGAATATGAAGAAGCCAGAATGGGCGCTTCTCTCGATGAGACGCTCAGGCCCTTTCCCCTCGCCCATTCCGCCTGTTACACCTGCCGCGTCACGGGCATGACCTGCAAATCCTGACCCGCGCTGTTTCTCTTTGGGGTTGCGCCTGGGGCGTGTTAGCATTGACTTGATTTTCAGTCACCTTACAAAAGCCTCCCCGGCCTCGGTTGGGGAATCGAGGACTCCTGATGGCACTGATGCATTCCACCATGCCGCCGCTGGGCCGGCCCGCGCCGGATTTCGACCTTCCCGGCACCGATGGCCAGCGCTACAGCCTGGCGAGTTTCAGCGGCAAGCCGGTGCTGGTCGTCATTTTCATGTGCAACCATTGCCCTTACGTGAAGGCGGTGGTCGACCGGCTGATCGACCTTCAGAACACCCTCGGGCCGCGAGGTGTGCAGCTTGTCGGCATCAACTCCAACGACGCCGCCCGCTACCCCGACGATTCGCCTGAAAACATGAAGAAGATCGTCGATCTCAAGCAGATCCCCTTTCCTTACCTGTTCGATGAAAGCCAGGACACCGCCCGCGCCTACGATGCCGTGTGCACGCCCGACATTTACGTTTACGGGCCGGACCGCACCTTGCTCTATCGCGGACGCATCGACGATAACTGGGAGCACCCCGAACAGGTGACGCGAAAAGATCTGGAAACCGCCCTCCTGGCTATTCTTGCCGGCCACGAGGCGCAACCCGAGCAAATCCCCTCGATGGGATGCTCGATCAAATGGAAACCCTGAGGAGCGAATCCAAGTGAATTTTCCGAAAAAATGGTTGTTCGTGCTGCTGGCGGTATTTTTTATCGGCTCCATATTCGCCGAAAAGATCGTCGGCCTGTACGTTGACTTTCTCTGGTTTGCCAAGCACGGCCTGAGCCAGGTTTTATGGACGGTGCTGGGGGCGCAGACGGGCCTGGGTGTTGCGGCGGGCGGTTTGATGTTCGCCGTGACCTACGGCACCCTGCGCGGCGTTTACCGGAGGAGCTCGCACCTGCCCGTGCGCCTCTCCGACCAGGTGCGGCAGGAAATGCCGTTTCTCGACCTGCTTGCGTCGAACCTCGGTCCGCTGCTGTTTGTCGGTCCGCTCGTCCTCTCGGTCATGACCGGCCTCGTTCTGGCCGACCGGTGGGAAACCGTGCTGCTGTTTCTGAACGCGGTGCCCTTTGGCGAGGCCGATCCGGCGTTCGGCAAGGATTACTCCTTCTACCTGCTCACCCTGCCGTTCTGGGTTTTGTGCAAGGGGCTTCTGTGGGAGGCCCTGGTGGTGATCTCCCTGGGGGTGGGCCTGATTTATTTTTTCAAGCGCTTCATCTTTTTCGGCCCCCACGGCCTCGAAGTGCTGCCCGAGGGGCGCAGGACGCTTTCCACTCTGGCGGGGATGTTCTTCCTGCTGTTCGCCAGCGAGTTTTACCTGGAACGCTACACCCTGCTGACCGAGGGCAACGGCGTGGTTGCGGGCATCAGTTACGCCGATGACCACGGCCGCCTGCCCGCGCTTTTTCTGCTGAGTGTGCTGGCCCTGGTGGGAGCGGGGATCAGCTTCCTCGGCGGGGCCAAGCAGGGGCTCAGGCGGGTGTTCATCGCCGCGGCAGGGGTGGGGGTGGTGTACATGGTGGGCAATTTTTACCCCGGCCTTTTGCAGAAATTCGTCGTCACCCCCAATGAACTCATCAAGGAAACTCCCTACATCGAACGCACCATCCAGGCTACGCTCAAGGGCTTTAACCTCGACCGGGTCGAGACCCGCGAGCTGACCGGCAGCGCCTCGCTCACCGCCGAGCATATCAAGGACAACAGCCCCACCATCGAGAACATCCGCCTGTGGGACGCCGAGCCGCTGCTCGACACGCTCGGCCAGTTGCAGGAGATACGCACTTATTACCAGTTCAATTCGGTGGACAACGACCGCTACCGCATCGACGGCACTTACCGGCAGACGCTGCTTTCGCCGCGCGAGCTGTTGTCATCCAGCCTGCCCAACCGCACCTGGATCAACGAACACCTGACCTTCACCCACGGTTACGGCGTTTCCTTAAGCCCGGTCAACGAGGTGACGCCCGAAGGGCTGCCGGTGCTGCTCATCAAGGACATCCCGCCTTCCTCGACCATGGACCTCAAGGTCGAAAGGCCGGAGATCTACTTTGGCGAACTGGCGAACGACAACGTTTTCGTCAATACCGGGACGAAGGAATTCGACTACCCCGAGGGAGAAAAAAACGTCTATAAAAATTACGAAGGCGAGGGCGGCTTCGAGGTGTCCTCGTTGTTCCGCAAGGCCATCCTCGCGGCCCGCTTCAAGACGCTGAAGATCCTGTTCTCCAACGATATCACCAACGAGAGCCGGGTGCTGATGTACCGCAATATCCGCAAGCGGGTGGAGAAAACCGCGCCGTTTCTCGGCCTCGACCGCGACCCCTACATGGTGATCTCCGAGGGCCGCCTGGTGTGGATGATCGACGCCTACACGCGCAGCGACAAGTTCCCCTATTCGCAGATGATCGCAGGCTACGGCAACTACGTGCGCAATTCGGTGAAAGTCACCATCGATGCCTACGACGGCACCATGCGGTTTTACGTCTTCGACGAGAAAGACCCGATCATTCTCACTTACCGCAAGATCTTCCCCACCCTGTTCAGCGATCGCAGCGAAATGCCGAAGGACCTCGCGCAGCACGTGCGTTACCCCTCGGACCTGTTCTCGATCCAGACCATCATTCACGCGACTTATCACATGAAGACGCCGCAGGTGTTCTACAACAAGGAAGACCAGTGGGAGATTCCGGAGATCGACGGCAAGTTCATGCAGCCTTATTACACGATCATGAAGCTGCCGGGCAAGGAGCGGGAGGAATACATTCTCATGCTGCCGTTCACACCCCGGGGCAAGAGCAATTTGTCGGCGTGGATGGTGGCGAGAAGCGATGGCGAGCATTACGGCAAGCTGGAGATCTACCAGTTCCCGAAACAGAAACTCGTCTACGGCCCGAACCAGATTGTCGCGCGTATCAATCAGGACGCGGAAATCTCCCGCCAGATATCGCTGTGGGATCAGCGTGGCTCGAGCGTGATTCAGGGCAACCTGCTCGTCATCCCCATCGAGGAATCGCTGATCTACGTTCGGCCGCTCTATCTTAAGGCCGATGCCGGCAAGATTCCCGAGCTCAAGCGCGTCATCGTCGGCTACGAGGACAACATCGCCATGGAACCCACCCTGGACGAAGCCCTGCAGAAGATTTTCGGCGGCCTGTTCGCCGCTGCGCCGGACGTGGGAAAAGATGGGAAGGATGGCGCTCCCGGTGTCCCGCCGTCCGAGGCCCCGCAACTTTTGGGCCGCGTGGTTCTGGGGCAGACGGAGTATCAGGAGATCAGGAAGCGCTTCGAGCGCATCCGCGAAACGCAGAACCAGCTCGACCGCTCGCTCGCCGATTACCGGGATGACCTGGACGCGCTCGGCAAGGCCTTGTCCTCCGCCGAGGTGCTGGAAGACAAGAAACCCGTGCCGGTGCAAGACAAGAAACCCGAACCGCCGGCCCCTGCTGTGGAGTGAGGCGGGATATCAGACTCCTGCTCGCCCGATTCGAAGCCGCCGCTATTGCCGGAGAAAGTGAATTCCCCCGCCGCTCGGCTGGGAATTCGATGGGCTCCCGGTAAAGTCGAAACCTCTCAACTCCCCGCGGTTTGGGGGGAGGGCGATTCGTCCTGTCCGTTGTCAAAGGGGGCTTGCCCGGTGAGCCGGGGATTTTATAAAAGCTCGGGCATTTAATGCGCCCGGCTCAGTCGCCGGTGAAGAGGGGGATCTGTTCGATGCGGGGCGCCTGGGTATCGATGGGCACGGGGTACGTCCCGTCGAAACAAGCGGAACAGAATTTTTCCTTATCGTCGCCGAACACGCCCAGCATCTTTTCGATGCTCAGGTAGTGCAGGGAATCGGCCATGAGAAACTGCCGCGCTTCTTCCAGGCTATGGGTGGAGGCGAGGAGTTCGCCGCGGTTGGGCGTGTCGATGCCGTAAAAGCAGGGGTGCAGAATGGGTGGCGAACTGATGCGGATGTGCACTTCCTTGGCCCCCGAATCGCGCAGCATCTTGACGATCTTCCGGCTGGTGGTGCCGCGCACGATGGAATCGTCGATGATCGCCAGCCGCTTGCCCTCGATGACGTCGCGGACGGCGTTGAGCTTCACCTTCACGCCGAAATGGCGGATCTGCGACTGCGGTTCGATGAAGGTGCGGCCGACGTAATGGTTGCGGATGAGCCCCATCTCGAATGGAATCCCCGATGCTTCGGAATAGCCCATGGCGGAGATGACGCCGGAGTCGGGCACCGGGACGATGAGGTCGACATCGGCGGGAGACTCCTGAGCCATGGCGCGGCCCATCGCCTTGCGGACGCTGTAGACGTGTTCGTTGAACAGGAAACTGTCGGGCCGGGCGAAATAGATGTGTTCGAAGACGCATTGCCGGGTCGGCGCTTTCTTGAACGGAAAATACGAGTGCACGCCCTTTTCGTTGATGAGCACCAACTCGCCGGGTTCGATCTCCCGCACGTATTCGCCTTCGATGAGGTCGAGCACGCAGGATTCGGAGGCGATCACGTAGCCATCGTCGACGCGGCCGAGGCACAGCGGGCGGAACCCGTTCGGGTCTCGCGCGGCCAGAAGCTCGTTCTCGGTCATCAGCAGCAGGGAATAGGCTCCCTGCACTTCCTGAAGCGCGGCGGCGGCCTGGTTGACGAGGCCTGTTTCGCCCGACTGGGCCATGAGGTGGATGATCACCTCGCTGTCGTTGGTCGACTGGAAGAGCGCGCCTTTTTTCACCAGCTCATCGCGGATGGGCAGGGCGTTGACCAGGTTGCCATTGTGGGCAAGGGCCAGCGAGCCGCCGGAGTAGTTGGTCAGGCAGGGCTGGGCGTTGGCCAGTTCGCTGTCGCCGGCGGTGGAATACCGGTTGTGGCCGATGGCCAGGCCCCCCTTCAGGCGCTTGAGGCGCTCGGTGTTGAACACGTCGGCCACCAGGCCCATGCCGATTTCCAGGTGCAGCTTGCCCTTGTGGCTCGAAACGATGCCCGAGCTTTCCTGGCCCCGGTGCTGCAACGCGTAGAGGCCCAGGTAAACCAGGTTGGCGGCTTCGGGGTGGCCGTAAACGCCCACCACCCCGCATTCTTCATGTAGTTTGTCGAACATAATTTCCGAGAGACCCTCGCCAGAGGTTGTGGAGGGTTTTTACATCCTCGTGGATGAATTTTTCGCCGTTGACTGTCACGGCGAGCGCCTCGCCGCCTATGGCCCCAAGGAACGTGAAGGGCGTCTTGTGCCTGTGGGCCAGGGCCGCGATGGCTTCCCGGGCCTGCCGGGGGTAAGAGATGACAACCCGGGACTGCGTTTCGCCGAACAGCAGGGCGTCTTTCCTGAGCGGCGAGGACAATTCGACCGCCGCGCCGATCGGGGCTTCCGGCCGGGTGATGCAGGCTTCCGCCAGCGCCACCGCGAGGCCTCCCTCCGAGCAATCGTGCGCGGAGTGGATATGGCGACCGCGAATGAGGTCCCGGCAGAGCGCCTGAACATTTTTTTCCCGCTCCAGGTCAAGCGCGGGCGGGCTGCCCTGGGTCAGGCCGTGCATCACTTTGAGGTATTCGCTGCCGCCCAGCTCCTCCAGCGTTTCTCCCAAAAGGCCGATTTCATCGCCGGAATTCTTGAACCATTGGCTGGTCTGCCAATCGCGATCCTCCAGCAGGCCGACCAGGGCGATGGTGGGGGTCGGGAAAATCGCCTCGCCTTTGGTTTCATTATAAAGACTGACGTTGCCGCTGACCACCGGAATATCGAAAAACCGGCAGGCGTCGCCGATGCCCCGGATGGCCTGCTCGAACTGCCACATGATTTCCGGGCGCTCGGGGTTGCCGAAGTTGAGGCAGTTGGTGAGGCCGATGGGCTCGCCGCCGGAGCAGGCGATGTTTCTGGCGCATTCGCTGACGGCGATCTGCGCGCCCCGGTAGGGGTCGAGATAGCAGTAGCGGCTGTTGCAGTCCACCGCGAGGGCGAGGGCCTTGTTCGTGTCCTTCACGCGCAGGACCGCCGCGTCGGAGCCCGGCAGGATGAGCGTGTTGAGGCGCACCATGTGGTCGTATTGTTCGTACACCCATTCCCGGCTGGCGATGTTGAGGGAGCCGAGGAGTTTTTTGATGGCCTCGCCGCCGCTTGCCGGTTCGGCGATCGCCGCAAGGTCCAGCTGCGTTCGGCGGTCGAGGTCGGCGGGCCTTTTCGACGGCCGCTCAAGGCCCAGGCAGCCGTCCACCACGGGCAGGACGGGCAGGTTCACCACTTCGCGGCCCTCGAACAGGATGCGCACGCAGGGCTGTTCGGTGACATGGCCGATGAAGGCGGCGTCGAGATCCCATTTTCTGAAGATTTCGAGGGCTTCTTCCTCGTACCCCTTCTCGACCACGAACAGCATGCGCTCCTGCGATTCCGACAGCATGATCTCGTAGGGCGTCATCCCCGTTTCGCGCAGGGGAACTTTTGACAGGTCCATTTCGATGCCGGTGCCCTCGCGGCCGGCCATTTCGAAGGACGAGGAGGTCAGCCCCGCCGCGCCCATGTCCTGCACGCCGATCACCCAGTCCTTTTTCATGATTTCCAGGCAGGCTTCGATGAGGAGCTTTTCGGTGAACGGGTCGCCCACCTGGACGGTGGGCCGTTTTTCCTCGGTACTGTCGTCAAACTCCGCCGAGGCGAGCAGGCTTGCGCCGTGGATGCCGTCCCGGCCGGTTTTCGAGCCGACGTAGATCACCGCGTTGCCCACGCCGCCCGCGCGGGCGCGGAACACCCTGTCGGTTTTTACCAGGCCGAGGCAGAAGGCGTTGACGAGGATGTTGCCGTTGTAACAGGCGTCGAAATACACTTCGCCGCCGACGGTGGGCACCCCGGTGCAGTTGCCGTAGCCGGCGATGCCTTCCACCACGCCATTGAGCAGAAAGCGGGTTTTCGGGTCCGCCGGGTCGCCAAAGCGCAGCGAGTTGAGAAGAGCGATGGGCCGCGCCCCCATGGTGAACACATCGCGCATGATGCCGCCCACGCCGGTGGCGGCGCCTTGATGAGGCTCGACGAACGAGGGATGGTTGTGGCTTTCAATCTTGAATACGGCGGCGAGGCCGTCGCCGATGTCCACCACGCCGGCGTTTTCGCCCGGTCCTTCAATAACGCGGGGGCCTTCGCTGGGCAGGGTCTTCAGGTGCGGCCGGGAGCTCTTGTAACTGCAGTGCTCGCTCCACATCACCGAGAAGATGCCGAGTTCGGTGATGTTGGGCGCCCGGCCGAGAAGCTCCTGGATGCGCTGGTATTCCCCCGGTGTCAGGCCGTGGTCGGCGACCACCTGGGGGGTGATTTCGGGATCGGCGGATCTGGGCTCGTTCACGATGCTCCGGAATGAATGAGGGATTGAAAGATCGACTGACCGTCGAGGTTTGGCCACAGCGGGTCGGCCACGCGTTCGGGGTGCGGCATCATGCCCATGACGTTTTTCCGTTCGTTCGCCACCGCGGCGATGTTCTGTACCGAGCCGTTCGGGTTGGCGGCCTCGGTGACCCGGCCCTCGGCATCGGCGTAGCGCAACAGGACCTGGCCGTGGTCGGCCATGCGCTTCAGGGTCTCGTCGTCGGCGTAGAAATTCCCCTGCTGGTGGGCGATGGGGATTTGCAGGACGGCGTTTTTCCCGCAGTGGCGTGTGAACGGCGTGTCCGGGTTTTCGACGACGGTGTGCACGGTTTTGCAGATGAATTTCTGTGAGCGGTTGTTGAGCAGCGCGCCGGGCAGAAGCCCCGCTTCGAGCAGGATCTGGAAGCCGTTGCAGATGCCGAGAACGCGTCCGCCCTTGTTCGCGTAGCGGGTCACCGCTTTCATGACCGGGGAAAGCCGGGCGATGGCGCCGGCACGCAGGTAGTCGCCAAAAGAGAAACCGCCGGGAAGCACCACCCAGTCGAACCGGTCGAGATCGGCATTGTCCTTATGCCAGATCCACTCCGTGGACAGGCCGAGGACGTGCTTTAGGATGTGGTAGCAGTCGTGGTCGCAATTGGACCCGGGGAAAACAACAACACCGCACTTCATCGCAGGTTACCTGGGGGTTCGGGGTCAGTCAGTGGGTTCCAGGGTGTAACGGTAGGACTCGATCACCGTATTGGCCAGCAGCTTGTCGCACATTTCGCGGACGCGGCCCTGGGCCTCGGTCTCGGAAATGCCGTCCAGGCGTACTTCCAGGTACTTGCCCAGGGTCACTCCGCGGACTTCGTTGAAGCCGAGGTCGTTGAGTGCGTGGTGAACCGCTTTGCCCTGGGGGTCTAAGACGCCGCTTTTGAATGTCACATGGATTTTGGCCAACATCGTGAGCAAAGATTAGCACAGAACCGGTTACAAGTCATAAGCTTTTGCTGAAAATTTGCATTGGCGGCCGGCCGCGCCTTTGATTCCTGCGGATAATTATGATAAACAAAGGCTTGGCCGGTTCCTGCCGGCCTTTGCAGGTTTCATCGCCCTTTCACTCCGGATGCCCGACCATGCAGAACCGTTACAGCGAGGCCGACGCTCAGGCCGCCATCGAAAAATACTCCGGCCATTCGGCGGATATCGCGCTGCGCGTCTACACTTCCCGGCTGATCGGCGCCGAGCCCGCCCTCGTTCTGCATGGCGGCGGCAACACCTCGGTGAAATCCAGCGCGCGCACCCTCACCGGCGAGACCGTCCGCGTGTTGTACGTCAAGGGCAGCGGCTGGGACCTCGACACCCTGGAACCCGCCGGGCTGCCTGGGGTACGGCTCGACCCTTTGCTCACGCTGCGGACGCTGGACCGGTTGAGCGACGAGGCGATGGTCAACGAACAGCGCGTCAACCTGCTCGATGCGTCGGCGCCGAACCCCTCGGTGGAAACGCTGCTGCACGCGTTTTTACCGCACAAGTTTATCGACCATTCCCACGCCGACGCCATCCTCGCTCTTGCCAACCAGCCCGAGGCCGAGGCCCTCTGCCGTGAGATATACGGCGAAGACGTGGCCCTCGTTCCCTACATCATGCCGGGGTTTTCCCTCGCCTGCCTGGCCGCCAGGGTTTACGAAGAGAACCCGGCGGTGCGCGGCCTGCTTCTCGTCAATCACGGTCTGTTCACCTTCGGCGACAGCGCGAAAGAGTCCTACGACCGGCACATCGAAATGGTGACGCGCGCCGAGGAATTCATCGCCCGCGCTCCCGAAAGGCCGCTGACCGCCGCGCCGGTATCGACCCTGGCCGCGGGGGACCTGTTCGGCCGGGTGGCGCCGCTTTTGCGCGGCCTGTACGGCGAAAAGGGCGGCGCGTCGTGGATCGTCCACTGGCGGGATGACGCGCGCGCGCGCGAGTTCGCCGGCAGCCGCGAATGCGCCGAGTGGTCGCAGATCGGCACCGCCACGCCGGACCACGTGATCCGCACCAAGCAGAAACCGTTGCTGCTGAACATCCCGAACCCGGATGACCCGGAGGGCCTCCGGCGACAGATCTCCCAGGCGCTCGACGCCTATAGCGAAAATTACCACGCCTACTTCACCGCCAGCCAGCAGGCGAGCGGGCAGGAAAAAAAAGAGCTCGACCCGTTGCCGCGCGTGGTTCTGCTCGCGGGGGTGGGGCTGTTGACGGTGGGGAAAACCGTGAAGGAGGCGCGCATCGCCGCCGATATCTATCAGCATACCGTCGGCATCATTCAGGACGCCTTTCGCATCGGCCGCTACGCGCCTTTAAGTGCTCGCGACTTGTTCGACATGGAGTATTGGTCGCTTGAGCAGGCCAAGCTCGGCAAGAAGAAGCCGGGCAAGCTGGAAGGGAAGGTGGTGCTGGTGAGCGGCGCGGCGTCCGGCATCGGCCGGGCCTCCGCCCGGTTGTTCGGCGCGCACGGCGCGCACC
>QJZQ01000063.1 GCA_003246675.1 Nitrospirota bacterium
CTTTTTCGGCCACCAGCTGGTTGGAGCTCTGCATCTGCCCCGCCCCCTGGTTCATGTCCGCCACCTGCTTGGCGGTGTTGCTGTTCTGGGTGTGTATCGCCTGCATGGCTTCGGCCAGCTTGTTCACCTTGCCGTCGGCCACCAGGAGGTTCTGATTGATGAGGTCGGTGTTTCTGACATTGTTGTCGAGCTGGGCGCTGAGGGACTCCTGCCCCGTAGCCACCACCTGAATCTGTCCGGCCAGGATTTCCTTGAGCTTGACCATGGTGTTCTGGGTCTGCACCACGTTGGCATTCGCCTGCTCCAGGGCTTTAGTAAGCGTTTCAACCTGTGTCCTGGTTTCCTGCTGCTCCTGGAAACTTTTTTGCAGAACTTCGATCATCTTTTTATTTTTAGACGCCGCATCGGTGAAGCCCGTCAGCATGGACTCCTGGTTCTGCTTGTTGGCCTTGGCGAGTTCGGTGAGCATCAGCTGGCGGCTCGCCTCGTTTTCTTTCATGATCGCGGGAATCAGTTCGGCCTTGAAGATGGAGTTGGTGCGCTCCAGCGTCTGGTTTTGCGAGTTCAACTGCTCGACGACCTTGCCGAGGGATTCGCTGTTGGCGCGGGAGATTTCCTTGAAGTTCTGGCTGTTGGTATTGGCGAATTTTTCCATATCGCCGGCGAGGTGGGTCTTGAGTTGATCGAATTTTCCGCTGAGGTTGGCGTCAAGATCGGCCTGAAGTCTTTCGGTGGCCTCTTTTTGCAACCGCAGGTTGGTCCCCACTTCAAATTTCAGCAGGGATTCCATTTCCTTCAATCTGCCATCGGTGGCTTTGATGAACGCAAGCACTTCGGCCTGGTTCTGCTCGACGGTTCCGCGCAAGTCGGGGACGATGCTTTTCATTTCCTGGACCTGGCGGAGCATGTCCACCTGGGTGGATTGCATGGACTTGATCTTGTCCATTTCCAGGGACACGAGGCGCGCATTGATTTTTTTGATTTCCCCAAAAATTCTTTTCCAGTTTTCTTCGTCGTTGTCAAACAGCCCCGCCGCAAAACCCGCGACAGGAACCGCGAGCAGAGCTATTACAACCGCGAACTGAAGGTATCGATAATTTTTCATGGCCCGGTATCTCTTTGGTTGAGGTTAAAACCGACTGAATAAATACCCTAAAACAAGACAGACCGCGACCGGGTTTCCCCCGGCGCGGCCTCTCTATTTTAATCGTTGGGTGTGGGGTCAGGGGCATCCGCCCCGCTTATCATTCGGCGACCATGAAATGGGCACGCCGGTTCCTCTCCCAGCAATTCTCGTTGCTCTCGCCGCAGAAGGGCTTTTCCTCGCCGTAGCTGATGATCCTCAGGCGGGTCGCATCGATTCCCTGCGCCATCAGATACTTTTTGGTGGAAACCGCACGGCGGTGGCCCAGGGCCAGATTGTAGTTATTGGTCCCGCGCTCATCACAATGTCCCTGGATCTCCACTTTCACCAGCGGGTTCTGCTTCAGGAAATTGGCGTTCTCAAGGAGAATGCTGCGGGATTGTTCGTCCAGGTCGTACTTGTCGAAACGGAAGTGAACGTCCTTGAGCTCGGCGGTGGATTTGAATTTGAACATCCGCGCCTCTTCGAGGAGGTTGTCACCCTCATTCGAGGTGCCGGACGGAGCGCCTTCGGCAAGGGTGCCCGCTCCGCTGCCGCCAGCCGGGTTGCCATAACTGTCGAGCCCGAACGCTCCCGCGGAACCATTACCGGGGATCTCCCCCAGCGGGGCAGCCTCTGCGGGCGCTTCAGCCACGTTGACGTCTTCCTCGGAAAGGAATTCCGAAGGATTGACTTCGAGAGGGGGCTCCTCAACCGGCTCAGCGGATGTGGGCTCTTCAATAGAGGGTTCCTGGAAGGCCACTTCCTGGGTGTTTTCTTCCGCCAGCGTTCCCTCGGCCTCAATCTCAGGCGGCATCAATTTCTTCGAACAGGCCACGGTGAAACTGCTCGCAAATAATATTACCGCTATAACGGACCAGATATTTTTTTTCATAGGTACCCTCATCATCGAAGTTTGTCTCCCTGAATTTTCACTTTTTATAATTTCTTGAAGGCCGCCGAGCGCCCCCCGTAATATTTTGATATTATTACCTTTACACCACATCTTTTGCACTGTTGCTTGTTTACAATTATATTAGAATTAAATGTTAAGTTCAATACATATTCAGATCTTTCCTCTCCAGACCGCCCTCCAACCTATTGAATCTATGCAGGCTAGCGCATCCCCCGGACAAAAACGGCTGATTCTGGCCGCCCGAGGCCCAAACGCCTGCTTTCGTGGATGAAGGCCGCGACTCAGGGTTTCTTGAAATACGGCGACCAGGCGGGACTATAGCCCCCACCGTCGGCGAAGGAAAGCTGCCGCGGCTTGCCGCCCTGCAGGCTCTTGATGAAAATCTGCTCTTTGCCGCCATCGCGGTTGCGGTAAACAATGAAACGGCCGTCGGGCGACCAGGCGGGCTGCTCGTTGCTCCCGGACTCGACGGTGAATTGCTCTGATTTGTGGGTGTTCAGGTCATAAACCTTGATCTGGAACTGCCGGCCTACCCTGGAGGTGTAAGCGATCTTGTCGCCGTCGGGCGACCAGGCGGGGTTGTCGTTGTACGTGGAGCCGAAGGAGATCCGCTTGACTCCGCCGGCGTCCCCTTTGTCCACGTCCAGGATATAGATCTGCGGCGACCCGGTTCCCGAGCGGTCGGAGGTGAAGGCGATTTTCTTGCCATCGGGCGACCAGGTGGGGGAGGTGTCGATGTTGAAATGCCGGGTCATCCGCTTCAACCCATAATTCTTTTCAAGGACGTAGATTTCTGAGTTCTGATCCTTGCTGAGCACGAGGGCGATTTGGTTACCGCCGGGCCCCCACGACGGGGCGGCGTTGAGCCCGGGCAGCTTGAGCAGGGTGCGCCGCTTGAGCTGGCCCGTGGAACGAACCATCACCAGGTCGGGATTGTGCTCCGCAAAGGATGTGTAGACGATCCACGAACCATCGGGCGACCAGGCCGGGGTGAGAATCACCGTCTTGTCGTCGGTCAGCTTTCTGAGGTTCTCACCGTCAAAGTCGACCACAAAAATTTCCTTGTTGTTGCCCACCCGGGAAAGGTATGCGATGCGGGTTTCGGCGACGCCGCGCTTGCCGGTGAGCTGCAGCACGACTTCATCCGAGAAACGGTGGACGATCTTTCGCAGGTATTTTTCGGTGGTGGTGTAACGCTTGCCGATAAGAAATTTCTCCGTCGCGGTCTCGTAGATGCGAAAGGTGACGTTGAAGGACTTATCCAGGGGGTTGACCTTGTACTCCGTCTTGAGCAGCCACTGGACGCCGATCTGCCCCCAGCCCGCGTAATCGACGGTGGTTTTCCCCCGCTCGCCGGCCAGCAGGTTGTTATAGGTGGAGGCGGGCACCACATCGAACAACTCCGACAGCTTGAGGTCGTTTTCAAGGATCTTGCGGCTCTGCTCGCCCAGCCCGCCCGGGTCCTCGTAGTTTTGCTCGAGCGCGAACGGGGTGATGGCGATTTTGACCTTCTCCCGGGTTTCGCGCTCAAGCTCGATGCGAACGTTGGAACCGGCCGCGAGGCTCAGCGCGGGGAGAGCGAGAACCGACAACAGTATCAGGCAAATTATTTTTTTGGTCATATCAACTCTTCTCTGGCACGTATTTGAATTCGATGCTGATGGTCAGGTTAGAAAGCTTCAGGTCTTTGGGAAACTCCGGAAAGGGTTCGGAATCCAGCACGGCTCGAATGGCCAGGGTATCGAGTTGCTCGATGCCGGCACTTTTCCTGAGATAGGGTTTATCTATGTTGCCCTTCGGGAAAAGGGTGAACGTCACCACGGCCAGCTTGTTGAATCTCTCGGCCAAAGGCTCCTTCCAGTTCTTATAAACTTTGTTGCGCACCGCGCCGATGTAGAGCGACAACGGATCGGAAGCGGGCGGCCCATCCTTGGCCGAATACACGAAATCGGAGGAAGGGCCTGTCTTGGCCGAGGGCCGGGGATCGGAGACTTTGATTTTCCATAACTCGCTTTCGAATTCCGTGGAGTCGGTGTTCGCGCTCGCCATGTTGATATCGATCTCCATGGTGGTGACTTCCAGGGTGTCGAGTTTTTCCAGCACCGAGTCGTAGATCTTTTTCTGCTCTTCGGGCGACACGGAGGCGGTCTGTATCGGCTCGCTCGTCGCTGTCTTCGAGACGATCACCTCGTCGACGTCCTTCATTTGCGATAATTCGTTCAAAAGATCGGCGGCGCTTTTTTCCTTTTTCTGCTCTTCCTGCAAGGCTTTGGGCGGCAGAGAGGCGACCTCGATGGGCGCGAGATCCTCATCGTTGAGTTTGGACGCCGGTTTTTTTTCGGGTTCAGCTTTGGGCGCCTCGAGGGTCTGCTTCAGCTTCAACTCGTTGAATTTTGTCAGCGGGTTATCGACCACCTCGGGAATTATTTTATTCTCCTGCCGGGGCAGTTTTTTCTTCTCCAGCGCTTCGAGTTCCTTGAAGGTTTCATCCAGAACGGGCGGCGGTTCTTTCGGCTCCGGCTTTTGAACATCGACTGTCTGGGTTTCCAGTTTCGCGATTTGCTCCAGTTCCTCCACCAGGCCGGAAGGCGCGGCGCTTTTCGCCACCTCGATATTTTTCAAGGCCTCGAGGACGGGGTCGGGCGTGGCCTTTTTCGCCACCTGCTTTTCCGCCTTCGGGGCCGGTTTCTTGGCCGCCTTCCTTTGCACCGGCGGCGGAGGCGGCGGCTTGGAGGCGGGCACCTGGGCGCTCTCCTGCTGGCCGGTGGCTTCCTCGATCATCTGCACCATAAACGCGGGAATCACAAGGGTTTCCTCGATCGTCGGCTTGGGCAGGAAAAGTACGATCGTGATCAGCAGGAGATGGATAAAAACCGATGCCACCAGCATCTGGTTAAAATCGATGGATCGGGACAAGTAAACTTTCATGGGGTACTTGGGTCAGTCACCATGCCAATGTTCTGGACACCGGCCCGCTTGATGGTCGCCATGACATGCATGACGAAACCGTAGTCCAGGGTTTTGTCCGCCTTGAGATAAACTCCGCCGTTCTCGTCCTCCTTGAGGTAAATACCGATGTTGCGGGTCAAGTCGACAAGGTTGGACATCTCCTCCTTGTTCCAGAATATCTTTTTGTTGCTCTTCAGCGTCACCCGCGGGATGTCCTTGATATCGGTGGGCGAGATGGATTCTTTAGGCAGCTGCACGTCCACCCCGTGCTGCATCAGGGGGGCGGTGATCATGAAGATCACGAGCAGGACCAGCATCACGTCCACGAAGGGCGTCACGTTGATCTCCGACATCATGGCTCGTCTTCTGTTCGTTACCATCAGGAAAAAACCTTTGAGTAAAGTGTGCCGCGGTTCCGGTCAGGGGCTTTCCATGACCTTCGCGGACGCGGTTTCGCGCATGAAGTTCTTTTCCACCATGTAGATGTAATCATGCAGAAAGTCGTCCATGACGCTGGTGAACACCCGGATCTTGTCGCTCAGGTAATTATAGAAAATAACCGCGGGAATGGCCGCCACGAGGCCCGCCGCGGTGGCGATGAGGGCTTCGGCGATGCCAGGAGCCACGCCGCCGATACTGGCCGCCCCGGCCACACCGATGGAACGGAACGAATGCATGATGCCCCATACGGTGCCGAACAACCCGATAAAAGGCGTGGTGCTGCCGGTGGTGGCGAGAAAATCCAGACGGGCGGAAAGACGGGTGATTTCGCGGTTGATGGCCTTGTTGAGCACCAGGCTGATGCCCTTGATGTCTTTTGCGGTCAAAGGCTCACCGCTGTGAGAGGGCGGCTCGCCGCGGCGGTCTCTTTCCTTTTTCGCCATGTCCTGAAACAGGTACAGCTCGCGATAACCGGTCAGGAACACCCGCGCCACGGGGCTGTACCTCAGTTCGCGGGAAAAATTATAGATATGGGTCAGGTTTTCCGACTTGGAGAAGTTGGACAGAAATTTTCCGTCTTCCTTCTTTGCCATCTTGAATACGAAAAATTTGCTGAGGATGATAGCCCAGGAGACAATGGAAAACAAAAGCAACAAACCCAGCACCGCCTTGGCGACTGGGGTGGATTGCAAAACCAAATCCACAAGACTCAAGGGTTGATCGATGATGACTTTTTCCACGGTGACCTCAGGCTGGATAATGTAGGAGAGATAAAACTAACTGTAATTTGTTTAAATTCAAGCAATAAGTTCAATTTTTTCAATATAGTTTAATATCTGGTGGTTGTCAATTGAATTGGGGGCAATGAATACGGGGACTTCGGCCGAATTAGGCGTCATCCGAAGCGGCGGTGAGGGAACATCAACGTATTACCGCAATCCCGAGGCGCCCCTGAAAGCGCGAATGACTTAATATACCATTCTGAAACGCGGATTCGGGAGTCTTTTTTGTGATCTGGGTTGGGCTCGGAAAGGCAGGCAGGGCCCCCGCAACGGCATTCCGAAAAGCGGAAAGCCCCTTGCCTTAAAGGGGTTAAGCGATGGGCGGGGTGCCCGCCGCTTACTTGGCGCGCTCGAGGTAGGAGCTGGTGGAGGTGGAGACCCGTACCACATCGCCGATGTTGATGAACTGCGGCACCGTCACCACCAGCCCGGTTTCGAGGGTGGCGGGTTTCCCCGAGCCGGAGGCCGTGGCGCCGCGAAGCTGCGGTTCGGTGTCCACCACCTTCAAGTCCACGGTTTCGGGCAGGCTGATGCCGATGGGCTTGCCATCGCAGAACTCCACTTGCGCCCGGGTGTTGGGCAGCATGAATTTTTTCGCTTCGGAGAGCAGGCTCTCCTCGAAGAACAGCTGATCGTAGGTGACGCAATTCATGAAGCAGTAGCCCGACGGGTCGCTGTAGAGGTATTCCATCTCCACCTGCTCCATTTCCGCCCGTTCGATTTCCTCGTCGGCGCGGAATTTTATTTCGGTTTGCGTGCCGTCCTTCAGGTTGCGCAGCTTCACCTGCATAAACGCCCGCTTGTTGCCCGGGGTGCGGTGCTCGGCGGTCATCACCCTGTACAACTGGTTGTTGTATTTGATAACGTAACCGGAGCGAAGGTTGTTGCCGCTGACATAACTGACCATTATTAGATCCTCAAGTCCTGGGAAATATCAGCCCCGTGCGCGTTGGCGGGGCAAAATTTATCATGAGAAAGTCAAACAAAGCGAGGGGGGCCCTCTTGCCAAAGAGAGTGATTATATCCTGCGGCGGGTCAGAATCAAGGGAAATCAGCGGCCCTTCGGCCCGTCTCCCCCGGTGGGGGCTGCGATGACCTGCCCCCTGTGCCGCACGTTCTCCAGCCGGTTCAGCGCCGGCGAGGACCGCCCCTACCACCTCTGCCCCTGTTGCGGGCTGATCTTCGTGCCCGAGGCTCATTTCATCCCCAGGGAAGAGGAGGTGAAGCGCTACCTGGAACACGAGAACAGCCTGGACAATGCGGGCTACGTGGCGATGTTTCAAAAGAAGATCGACCTCCTGGCCGGGGCCTGCCCCAGCGCAAGGTCCGTCCTCGACTATGGCTGCGGCTACGAACCGGTACTCCAGGCCCTGCTCGAGCGCCAGGGCTACCGGGCGGATGTCTACGACGAGAACTTTTTCCCCGCCGCCCCCCCTCGGCCGGCCTACGACCTGGTGATCTCCACCGAGACGTTCGAGCATTTCAAGACACCGGCGCGGGAGATAGAAAAAATCCTGTCTCTTGCTTCCCCCTCCGGCTTCCTCGCGGTGATGACCCGCTTCTACCCGGCATCCGCCGACGGCCCCTCGCTTGCGGACTTCGACCGCTGGTACTACAAGCGAGACCCGACGCACATCGTTTTCTACAGTGAAAAAACTTTTTCGTGGATAGCCGGTCATTTTGACCTCCGGATCGTCTACAATAACCGGGAGGATTTCATCGTCCTGCAAAAAAAGCCCGCGGCCCCCGCAAAAGCGCCGGGAACCTGATTCCCGGGAACCGGAGCGGCCGAACGGGCTATTCGTTCAACGCATCGTATTTATCACACAAGAGGAACCATGGCGGGAGAATATATTTTCACCATGCAGGGCCTGACCAAAACCTACGGTCAGAAGACGGTTTTCAAGGACATCCACCTGTCCTTCTACCACGGCGCCAAGATCGGCATCGTCGGAGAAAACGGGGCGGGAAAATCAACCCTGCTGAACATTATGGCGGGGGAAGACCAGGACTTCGACGGCCGGGCCGCGCCCAAGGCCGGCACGCGGGTCGGCTACCTGCCGCAGGAGCCGCGGCTGGACGCCGAAAGGACGGTGCGCGAAAACGTCGAGGAGGCCTTCCGCCACATCCAGAAAAAAATCGAAGAGTTCAATGAGGTGAGCCTACAAATGGCCGAGCCCATGGACGACGACGCCATGCAAAAGGCCCTGGACAAAATGGGCCGCCTGCAGGACGAGATCGACGCCGTCGACGGCTGGGAGCTCGACCGCCAGGTGAGCGTCGCGATGGACGCCCTGCTGCTGCCACCGGACGACCAGAAGGCGGGCACGCTCTCCGGCGGCGAGGCGCGCCGCGTGGCGCTGTGCCGCCTGCTGCTGCAAAAGCCGGACATGCTCCTGCTCGACGAGCCCACCAACCACCTCGACGCCGAAACCGTCGCCTGGCTGGAAAATGCCCTCGCCGATTACCCCGGCAACGTCATCGTCTCCACGCACGACCGCTACTTCCTCGACAACATCACCAAATGGATTCTGGAACTCGAAAACGGACGCGGCATCCCCTTCGAAGGCAATTACAGTTCCTGGCTGGAACAGAAGGCCAACCGCCTGAAGCAGCAGGAAAAATCAGCTTCCAGCCTGCAAAAGCGGATCAATACCGAACTCGAATGGCTGCACGCAAGCCCCGGGGCCAGGCGTACGCACAACAAGAGCCGGGTGCGCGAATACGAAAAGCTGGCCGCGCGCAAAACCGAGATTCAGGAAAACACCCTGGAAATCCAGATCGCTCCCGGCCCGCCCTTGGGCGAGCAGGTCATCGAGGTGGAGAACCTCGCCAAAGGGTACGGGGCCGATCCGTTGATCAACGGTCTCTCCTTCAACGTGCCGCGCGGCGCCATCGTCGGCCTCATCGGCCCCAACGGCACGGGGAAAACCACGCTGTTTCGTATGATCGTCGGGGAAGAACAGCCGGATGAGGGAAGTGTGCGCCTGGGGAAAACGGTGGCTCTGTCCTACGTGGACCAGCGCCGCGACGACCTCGACGGCACAAAAAGCGTGTTCGAGGAAATCACCGGAGGCACGGACCAGATCGAAATCGCCGGCAAAACCGTCAACGCGCGTTCCTACGTGGGCCGCTTCAACTTCAAGGGCACCGACCAGCAGAAAAAAGTGGCCGACCTCTCCGGCGGCGAGCGCAACCGCGTGCATCTCGCCAAGCTGCTGCGGCGCGGCGGCAACGTGCTGCTGCTCGATGAACCGACCAACGACCTCGACGTGACGACGCTCAGAAACCTGGAAAACGCGATTCTCGATTTCAGCGGCTGCGTCATGGTGATCAGCCACGATCGCTTCTTTCTCGACCGCATCTGCACGCACCTGCTCGTCTTCGAGGGCAACAGCCAGGTGCGCTGGTTCGAGGGCAACTTCGAAGCGTATCAGGAAAAGAGAAAACAGGAGACCGGCGGACGCGAGGAAAACCGCCGCTCGAAATACCGCAAGCTGACCCTCCGCTGATCCGCTCTGGCCGGGCGCCTGCGGGCCCCGGCCGAGGCGTTTCCGTTAAAGCGGCAGGGGATTGTTTTTGCTTTGGGTCATCTGGGGAGAACGGCCCAGGTGCCGCGCACCCCCGGTGGGGCACCGCGGGCTCAGGCCATGTTTTCCTCACCCGCTAATGAAACGAAGCGCTAAGAATGGAAACCCCGCCCCGCCTCAAAGCCGGCGGCTCGGCTCACTTGGCGAATTGCCGCAGGTGGAGGATGATCTGCCAGATCTGACGATCGGCC
>QJZQ01000161.1 GCA_003246675.1 Nitrospirota bacterium
GGGGCGTCCATCACCTGAAACGCGGCGAGATAGCCACTTTGCTTTTTAGTTTCGAAGACTTTCTCAAAGCCTTCCTTGTCGACCCTCAGAACGACCAGGCTGCTATTCTCGATGACAATGGTTCTATCGAGGAATGAATCGCCCAACCGATGATTCCTGGGGATGAGTAGGAAGCGGCCTCCGTTATCGACGAACCGAAGCCGCCCTTTGAACGGAACGGGCTCGCCCTGTTGGGCAATTCCCGAAACCTCCTCCTTGACCCCCACATCGATGAGGCGGGGGTCGTGGCCATAATAGTCGTTTGACTTCACGATCAAACGGCCGCTCGGTGAATATACTCTTAAATGATATTCGCTGTCAAGAATAATTGTCTCTTTTTCACCGTCCGCATTGAGGTCCGTCTGGGTGAGGCCGTAGAGGATGAACGGGTGGCCATATATATAAGGAACGTTCAGCTCCGGGCCGTCCTCGTATTTTCCGTTTCGGGGGATCAGTTCCCGGATGGGGCCGTGGAACGGTTCGGTGAAGCCCGGGCTCTGGGCGATGAGCCGGGGTTTGCCGCCGAAGGGGCGTAAAATGCGGAAATAGCGGTTCACGTCCGTCCAGATGGGCCTGAGGCTTTTCTCGCCCGGTGCGGCTTCGACGACGAACGATTCGAGCTTGCGGTCGACCTGGTTGGTGACGAAGATCTCGTCGCGGCCGTTGCCGTTGACATCGCCCACATCGACGCTCAGGATGTGATTGGCCTTGCCGGGCGTACGCACCTTGAACAGCGGCTTGAACGCTCCTTCCTCGTAGGCGAACACCATCACGTTTTCGCGGTCGGCGATGACGAATTCTTTTTTGCCATCGCCGTTCAGGTCGCCGATATCGAAATCCACCATCTCGAAATCGAACTCGTGCTTGGCGATGTACTGGATGGGCGCGTCTTTGCGTAAATCGAAATCGGACTGCACGGGCTGCTCGCGCGGGGTCCGCCGAGCGGGGGCGGAGGCCACGGGCAATTCTTCGGACAGCACCCGCGCCCGGGTTTTCAGCGCGCCGTCTTCGGCGGAGTGAAGCGCGTAGCCGAGGGCGGTTTTGCCCTTCACGGTTTTGACCTTCGGCAGCAGGATGAAATCCGCCGCGACCCGGGTGCGCAGGAGGTCGAGCGCGGGTTTGCCGAGCAGGGTTTTCGTGCTCAGGCCGTTTTCGTGCAGCCACAGCTTGAGGTCGAACGCGGGCACGGTGAAACGCGGATGGCTCGCCAGTTCCTGCTCGAAGGCGAGGCGCAGGCTGTCGCCGTCGATTTTCTTTTGGGCGTCGATCTCGGGAGGCGCGACGAGAAACGCCAGGGTGTTGAACGGGCTTTGCACGCCGTCGCCGGGCTCGGCGCTTGCGGAGGCGGTAGTGAGCCGGGCGGTGGAATAGTCGCGCCGGACGTCGACGATCTCCACTTCGCCGAGGTCGGTCTCTTCGCGTCCGATTTTTTCCTTGCTGACGGGGTGGATGATGTCGGCGCCGAAGCGCAGCAGTTTCAGGCGGTCGCCCTTGTTCACCGGTTGCCCGAGCTTGAGGTCGAGGGTCAGGGTTTCGCCGTCCACCGCGATGACGGTGCCTTCGAGCGGCGGGAACAGGGTTTCGATCTGGCGGACGATGCGCTTGAGGGCGGCGGGGCTTTCGCCCACCTGGGCGTAGCTGCTGGCCCAGGGAAAAAGAAGGGTGACGAGGGCAATCCAAACAATCCGGCGGATGAGTTTCATTCTGGGCGTCTTCGCTCCCGGAAAAGGGGTGGAGTTCAGGTTAAGAGCTGCACCGCGACCTGCTCGCCCGCGGCGATTTCGGTGGCGGGAAGTGGGAACACGATCAGGCCGTTGGCGTTGACGGTGGACTTGAGCACGCCGGAGCCCTGCTCCTGGGCGGGGGTGACGGTGTACTCGCCGTTGTCCCACGAGACCACGGCGCTCAGGAAGTGCAGGCGGCCCGCCTTCTTGCGGATATTGCGGGTGAGGCGCGCATTCACCGTTCCCGGCATCGGATTCTTCTGGCCGAGGCATTTTTTGATGGCCGGGCGCACGAACTGCTCGAACGAGACAAACGACGACACGGGGTTGCCCGGCAGGCCGAAGATGGGCGTGTCGCCGATTTTGCCGAAGGCCAGGGGCTTGCCCGGTTTCATGGCGACTTTCCAGAACACCATTTCGTTGCCGAGCTTGTCGAGGCTGGCCTTGACCAGGTCGTAATCGCCCACTGAAACGCCGCCGGAGGAAACCACCAGGTCGCATTTGAGCGCCGTGGTGAATTTATCCATCACGTCCTGCTCGTTGTCGCGGGCGATGCCGAGGTAGCAGGGGATGCCGCCGGCGGAGCGGATCTGCGCCATCAGCATATAGCCGTTGCTGTTGTAGATGCACGGGCCTTCGGGCCGCTCGTCGAGTTCCATGATTTCGTCGCCGGTGGAGATGATGGCGACGCGCGGCCGCTGGCCGACGTAGACCGTTGAGCGCCCCACCACCGCCAGCATGCCGATCTGCGCCGGGGTGAGCGGGCCTCCGGCGGGGATGACGGTTTCGCCGATGCGGACGTCTTCCCCCGCTTCGCGGATGTTTTCGCCGACATCGGCGCGGTCCTTGACGAACACGCGGCCGCCGCCTTTCTCGGTGTCTTCCTGCATGATGACGGCGTCGGCGCCGCGGGGAATGGGCGCGCCGGTCATGATGCGCATGGCCTGCCCCGTGCTCAGCGTCCCGGCGGACTGGTAGCCGGCGGCGATTTCATCGACCACGTCGAGCGCCACGGGCGTCTCGGGCGTGGCGGTCTGGATATCGGCGGCGATGAGGGCGTATCCGTCCATCGCCGAATTGTCCATCGGCGGATTGTTGACGCCCGAAACGACGTCCTCGGCCAGCACCCGGCCCAGCGCTTCGTTGATGGATACCTTTTCCACGCCCAGCGGGCTTATTTTCGCGAGAATGATATTTCTCGCCTCGTCGACTTCGATCAGGCTCATGCGGATGTCTGCTCCTGCTCGCGCTTGGCGCGGGCGAATTCGTACTCCTCGGGAGTGTTGATGTTCATGAAACTGGTGCGCTCCCCTTCCGGCACCGGCACCCGCTTGAAAGGCAGGTCGGCGATGATGCGCGACAGGGAGAGTTCGCCCCGGCTCATGGCCTCGAACAGGGGGATGATGAATTTGGGCTCGTAGATGGCGCACATCGGCTCGAAGCCGAGGCCGCCTTTTTTGAGAAAGCAGGTGCCGTAGCGCAGCGAATCCCGCCCGTCCACGATGGTCTGGAAATTCTTTTCGCCGAGGAAGGGCATATCGCAGGCGGTGATCAGCCAAGCCTTGTCCGGGTGGCTTCCCAACAGGGTCGCCAGGCCGCCCACCGGCCCAAGCCCGGTGTGCACGTCGTTGATCCTCTCGGCGCCGGTGCTTTCGGGCAGGGAGCCCATCTCCAGATCCGCCCGGGAGGACAGGTAAACCTTATCACAAAAGCGGGCGAGAACTTTAGACATCCGCTCCGCTTCCGATACGCCGTTATAAGAGAGGGAAAACTTCGGAGCACCCATGCGCCGGCTTTGCCCGCCCACGAACACCGCGCCGTAGAGCGGTTTCGAAGCCCGGATGAAATGCATTTTGACGAACTCGTAGATATCGTCGATCCGGTCGCGGTGGAAGCGGGGCCAGGCCTCGTTCAGGCCCCCGGCAACGGTCCCCTGGTGGATCACCGCCTTGATGCCCGGCGTATTTGCGGGGATCGGCAATTTTCCTTCGGCGTCGAGAAAGACGATCTTGTCGAACGGCGAAAGCTTGTAACCTTCGATGAGGATGCAGTCGCACTGCTCGAGCGCGTGGGTGATGGTGCGTTTTTTCCATTCCTCGCTGCCGATCACCGCGAAATGGCTGGGGTCGTTGATGGTGATGATGCCCGCCCCCGCCTGGCTGGCGCGGCAGGTGTCCTTGCCTTCCTTGTCCATGGTGAAGCGGTGGGCGTCGTGCTTGTAATAGCCGACGCGGATCTCATCCTGCTGAAAACGCGCGATCAGGCGCTCGAGCAGGGTGGTCTTGCCCACCCCGGAGTAACCGGCAAAGCACAGGAAAGGGGTCTTGAACTGTTCCCAGTAACGGTCCATGGAATCCTTTTGCGGGCGAAAACGCAGCCCCGGGCAACAAGGGGTCGCCTGGAAAGGCGCGTATAACTATTTATAAAACCGTGAATTAGCATATTATTTACGATCGTCCGCCCGCTGTCAACCGTTTCCTTGCGGAAGGAGGGGGTGGGAATTCCCGGTCGCGGCCCCACTTGAAACCCCTGGCGCAACAGTTGTTGCAATAGTTGTTGCAATATTTACAGCGCAACATATTTTGCCGTTGAGAATCCAGCGCAAGCGCTTTCTGTGGATAAGTAAAGTGTTTAAATATAAGGAGATATGTCGTTTGTCTGTATATTGGCATGAAGATTGTAATGCAGGTGGAAGGGCCCAGCGTGGGCACCCATTAACTGAAGCTTTATCGAGGAGGTTTGAATGACTGGTTTTAAAAAGGGCTTGTTAAGGTCTGGAGTGATGATGGTTTCGATTCTCGCCAGCGTGGCGGGGCTTCAGGCGGCGGAGAAGGCTACCCTGACCACGGCTCCCAACGTTCCCCCGGCGATCGGCCGCACCGCACCGGCGACAGTGGTGGTGAATTTCGAGGCCAAGGAGTATGTGGGTGAACTTGCCGATGGCGTCAAGTACAAGTTCTGGAGCTACAACGGCACCGTGCCGGGGCCGATGGTGCGCGTGCGCCAGGGCGATACGGTAGAGTTTCACCTGGCCAACGCCAAGGACAGCCAGTTCCCGCACAATATCGACATCCACGCGGTGAACGGCCCCGGTGGCGGCGGAGCGGTGAACCTGGCCGGTCCCGGCGAGGAGCGGGTGTTTCGCTTCAAGGTGCTGAACCCCGGCCTCTACATCTACCATTGTGCCTCGCCCGTACCCAACATTCCCGCTCATATCGCCAATGGGATGTACGGCCTCCTGCTCGTCGAGCCGGAAAAGGGCCTGCCGAAGGTGGACCGCGAATTTTATGTGATGGAGAGCGAGTTTTTCACCCAGCCCTCAAAGGAAAAGGGAGTCTGGGAATTGTCGATGGACAAGGGCCTCGCCGAGCATCCCGACCATGTGTTGTTTAACGGCCGGGAAGGCGCCATGATGGGTGACGACGCCCTCAAGGCGAAAGCGGGCGAGAAAGTGCGCATCTATTTCGGCAATATCGGCCCCAATGGCACCTCGTCGTTCCACGTTATCGGTGAGATTTTCGATACCGTTTACATGGAAGGCGCTCTTAGCGGGGCGGAGAACCACAATGTGCAAACGACGCTGGTGCCTTCCGCCGGTGCGACCATCGTGGACTTCAAGATCGATGTGCCCGGCGCTTACATCATGGTGGATCACAGCATTTTCCGTGTGGCCAAGGGTGCGATAGGCATTATTGCCGCCGAAGGCAAGGAAAATCCGGCGATTTTTGAGTCGGTAAAATAAGGGGCCTCCTCAAGAGGGGCTCTTTTTCCCGGGACCTCCCCCCCCCACTCTCGGCCTGGGGAGAAGAGCCCCCAACCCCTCCCTGCCTCCCCTTTTCACAAGGGGAGGCATTTTTTTTAGCATCTTTCCCCCCGCTCCTTGCGAAGGAGGTGGCGGTGGCGGCCGCTGGTAATGGTCAGGCTTGCGCTGTATTCACGACCGCCAGGGAAAACCCAGCCCGCCAGGCCTCTCCCGGCTTCCTCTTGTGAAAAGGGGGAGGTAAAAAACCCGCCACACGGATACGGAGTTTGTCGATCAGCCAGGGAGGCCGAACCGCTTCATCTGCCGCCACAGGGTGATGCGGTGCACGTCCAGGATCTGCGCGGCGCGCGTCTGGTTATTGCCGCTTTGGGCGAGTGCCTGTGAAATTTTTTCCCGGGTCAGCGTGTTGCGCCGTTTGCCGTTGCGGGCGGCGGGGCGGCGGGGAATGCGCGTGGGCAGGGCGTCGAGGTCCAGGGTTTCGCCTGAGCATTTCACGCAGGCGTGTTCGATGGCGTTTTCCAGTTCGCGCACGTTTCCGGGCCAGTCGTAGTCGATGAGTGCGCCGAGCGCGGCGCTCGACAGTCTGGAAATCGTCTTGTTGTTGGCCGCCGTCCAGCGGGCGAGAAAGTGGCGTGCGAGTTCGGGAATGTCTTCCCTGCGATCGCGGAGCGGCGGCAGGTGCAGAGGCACCACGTTCAACCGGTAGTACAGATCTTCCCTGAAGCGGCCGCTTTTCACCTCCTGCTCCAGGTTTTTGTTGGTCGCCGCGATGATGCGGAGGTCGACTTTCCGCACCTGATTGCTGCCGACGCGCTCGATCTCTTTTTCCTGAATGACGCGCAGCAGCTTGACCTGCACGCGGGGGTCCACTTCGCCGATCTCGTCGAGGAAAACGGTGCCGCCGTGGCTTTCCTCGAAACGGCCGATGCGGTCGTGGCTGGCTCCCGTGAAGGCTCCCTTCGCGTGGCCGAAAAGCTCGCTTTCCAGCAGGTTGTCGGAGAACGCGGCGCAGTTGACGACGATGAACTTCTCCGCCGCCCGCGGGCTTTCGCAGTGGATGGCGCGCGCCACCAGCTCCTTTCCCGTGCCGCTTTCGCCCTGGATGAGCGCGGTGGTGTCGAACGCCGCCAGGTTTTTGATGGTCTGGAACAGATCCCTCATCAGGTGACTCTTCCCAACCAGATTCTGGAACGAATGGCCGCTCTTCAGCTGTTCCCTGAGATCGACGATTTCGCTGATGTCGGTGAGTGCAACGACGACCTCGGCGGTGCCATCCTTTTCCCGCCTCAGCAGTCCGGTCTGAAACCGTCCCTGGCGGCGGACGCCGTCTTTGCGGATAAAGGGCGAATCGAAACTCAGCCGGCCCTTCACCGGGCCTTTTCTCGCCATCGAGCACAGTGAGCAGTTGTTGAGGCACAAGTTGCTGTCGAAAAGCGTGACACACGTCTTACCCACGACATCCTGCCTGCGATGGCCGGTGATTTTTTCCGCCGCCTGGTTGAAGTGGCGAATCTCCAGGTTCTGATCGTAAACGAACACCGCCTCGTTCAGGGCGTTGAGCACGGTGTCGAGATAATCGCTGAATGTTTCGGTCATACGCGGTTCCTTAATCGTAAGTTGCGGACGACCCATTCATACGTGAAAATGTGAATTGTTGCAATAAATTTAATGCAACAGTCGGGGGAGTTTTTTGCCGTAAGCCGGCAAGGCGGCGCGGATCAAAGGCGGCGAACGGTTTGCCTCATTTCATTTTCCTCGCCGGGCGCGGCCGCCTGACAGGCGAAGCGGGTTCTCTCGTAAAACTCGGTGACCTTTTTCACATCGGTCCGTTGCTCGGGCGGGAGGGGGGCCAGATGGTCGAGAAACTCGCGGTGAGTCTGGTGCGGCGGTTTGATGAGACCCTTTTTCCTGAGCCGGCGGAGCATGTCCTGATACAGGGTGGCCGCCGCAGGCACGGCAGGCCGCCGCTTAAGGCGCAGCCGCCGCAGGGAAACCAGCAGGCCGATACCCGCCAGCAGGGACACCCAGACCCGCCACGGCTTTTCCTTGAACGATTGCACGGTCCCGTCCAGGTCGCTCAAGGACCGGGCCTGGCCGATCATCTCGCGGCCGCTGCGTTTGAAAAAACTCAGGATTTCGATCTGATCGTTGAGCGAGTATTTGATGACGTAGCGCTGCCAGTTGAGGCGCATCAGGTCCAACGCGCGCGCCAGGCGGCTCGGCCGGCTCTGCGGGCCGAGGCCGGGGTCGGGCGGGGTGGGGTCGAAAATGACCCAGCCGCTGCCGGGAAGGAAAGCTTCAACCCAGGAGTGGGCGTGTTTCTGCCGGATGATAAAATATTCCCCCATTTCGTTCCATTCCCCACTGGTGAACCCGTTCACCATGCGCGATGGCACCCCCGCCAGCCGCAGGAGGACGACCATTGCCGAGGCGAAGTATTCGCAGTGCCCCGCCTTGCGCGTGAACAGGAAATGATCGAGCGCCGATTTATTCGGGGAGGTCTCCATTTCCAGGGAATAACTGAACCCGGTTTGCAGGTGTTTAAGAACCCTTCGCGCCTTTTCCTCTGGCGAGCCGGCCCCCTCGGCGATTTGACTGGCCAGGCGCCGGACCTCGGGGCTGAGAGGCGGCACTTGCACGTAGCGCCGGGGAAAAACCCGGGGGTTGAAGTGCGGCATGGGCTCGGGGTAGCCGGCTTCGGGGTGCCCGATATCCGAGATGAGGGTGAATTTCTTCGGACCCGGGTTGCGCCGGCCGACGGTTCTCAGCGAATAGCTCTCGTCCATCTGAATTTGTTCGAAGGCGCCGTCGACGAGGTAGGGCTGGCCGTGGGTGAAGATGATGTCGGTGTCGAACGACTCCATGAACACCTCCTGCCGCACGAGGTCGCTCTGCATGCGGGAGGGGAACACGGTCGTGCCGTCACCGGGGCTGTTCCTCGTGCTCCAGTCGACCTTGGCGTGGCTCGACCAGATCCTGCCGTTGTAGTGGTCGAGCGCGATGCCGCGCCAGTAGACCGGCATCGGCGGGATGATCTTGCGATTCCCCCGGTAGTACTCGACGCGCATCACCACCGCCTCGTTCTGCTTGATTTTGCCGACGTCTCCCAGGCGGACGGTGGATGAAAAACCGGTCATCGCCGATGAACGGGGGTCGAGCTTGAACAGGCCGAGGCCGATGCGGGGGAAACTGAGGAAGATCGCCACGGTGAAAAGCAGGCTGAGCAGGACCAGGCCGGAGGACAGGCCGATCAGCGCCGTCCAGGAAGATTCTCTTTCGCCCACGTGCAGGAACACCTCGGGCGGGCTGTGGCTGCCGGCGCGTTCGACCATCATGTTGTAAAGGATGAGGCTCCAGCAGAGGACCAGGAAAAACCCGAGGAACATCACGCCGAAGATAATGTCGCGGACATAAATCGCGCCGATCAGCAGGCAGGCGATGGACAGCAGGTAGCCGAACAGATAATCGTTCAACTCGCTCTTGAAAATAAAACGAGTGATCAGGATGAAAGTCAGAAAACCGGCGACGAAGTCGAGCAGCGGGATGTTGAGGAACACGAAAATCAGCGGCAGGCCGAGAAGGGTCCATTTGGGCACCTGCACATGCGACAAGGGAGAAAGCGGCAGAACCTTGCGGATTTCCAGCACCAGGCATGCGGCGAGCCCGGAAAGAATGAGGGCGGCCAGGGGAAGGGAGTAGATCTCCCCGAGGTACAGGCAAGCAAGGCCGATGGCGGCCAGCAGGTAACTGAAAACGGTGAAGCCAACGCGAAGCGTCATTCCCTGTTCCTTCGGTTTGACAATCCAGGGGCTATTTTCTAGAATGAGAGTTTCTGTCGCGTGGAGAAAGACAGGCCACAACGCGCCCTCCAGGGTTTTTCGACCCCTGTCATTCTATGATAAACCAGTTTCCATCCGGGTGCCCGGGAAAGTCGGGTGTTGCCGGGGAATTAATAGCCTGGCCGCAGAACGGGCCGATTGAGCGATGCATTTATCGAGGAGAAAGTAATGAGAATATTCAGGCAGGCATTGGTTGTGGCGTTGCTTTTTACGGGAATCGCGGTGACGCAGGCCGAGAGCGGAGAAGTCGCGGTGCTCGAAACCAGCATGGGCGTCATCGAGTTCACGTTCATGGCGGACAAAGCGCCCGGACACGTGAAAAACTTTCAAACCCTCGCTAAAGACGGGTTTTACAATGGGACGACGTTTCACCGCGTCATTCCCGGATTCATGGTCCAGGGCGGCGATCCCAAATCCAAGGATGCGGACCGCTCACAGCACGGCACGGGCGGCCCCGGTTACAGCATCAAGGCCGAATTCAACGATGTATCGCATGCGCGCGGCATCGTGTCGATGGCCCGCTCGCGCCATCCGGACAGCGCCGGTTCGCAGTTTTTCATCGTCGTCAAGGATTCGCCCTTTCTGGACGGAAACTATACCGT
>QJZQ01000154.1 GCA_003246675.1 Nitrospirota bacterium
GTGGCGGCGGTGCATCCGCGCGCCGAGGATGCGGACAAGCTGCTGGCCGGGATGATCTTCGCCAACCGCGTTCTCGGTTTCGTCAATGCCCCCGCACTCATCCAGCGCGCGGTGAAGGACATCCAGGGCATAAGCGTGGATGTGGCCGGTTATCAGGAGAAGCGCGATTTCCTGTACCGGGAACTGACGCGCATCGGCTACTCGGTGGTGCGTCCGCAGGGGGCGTTTTACTTTTTCCCGAAATCTCCTCTGGCCGACGAGGTGGAATTTTCCCGCCTGCTCGCCGAGGAGAAAGTCCTCGTGGTGCCGGGGCGGGGCTTTGGCCTGCCGGGTTATTTCCGCATCTCCTATTGCCTGCCCGACCGGGTGATCGAAGGCTCGATCCCGGGGTTCGAGAAGGCCTTTGCCGCCGCGGCGAAAAAATAGGGAATATTGGCCGGAGGGAGGGGGCGCGTGAAAAAAAAGACGAAAATCACCATCAAGGTGCCCCGGCCCAAGCCGCGCAACCCGGTGGCCCTGCCCGCTAAAAAGCGCAAGGCGGGGCCGCTCAAGGACCGCCGCACCCCGCGCGGCGGGGCGAAAAAACCGGACTGGCAGCAGGAGGCGGAGGAGGATGAGCCAGGGTCATAAGTTTTGGCGGGCTGAAACCTTTTTGCTAGAATGCTATCATACATACATACAACCCCGGGGGGCTCCCCCCACAACGAACCCTTGAGGAACGGAAAAGCGTTATGCCTTTAAACCCTGAGCAAATCAATCGCTACAGTCGTCACCTGCTGCTGCCGGAAGTCGGCGTGGAAGGGCAGGAAAAAATATGCAACGCCCGCGTCCTGGTGATCGGCACCGGGGGCCTGGGTTCGCCCATCGGCCTCTACCTGGCCGCCGCGGGCGTCGGCACCCTCGGTTTCATCGACTTCGACGTGGTGGACCTGAGCAACCTGCAGCGGCAGGTCATGCACGGCGAAGCCACCGTGGGTCATCTGAAAGTCGATTCCGCGCGCACCCGCATCGCCGATCTCAATTCGAGCGTCGAGGTGGTGACCTACAACGAGCGCCTCACTTCGCAGAACGCGATGGAAATTTTCAAGGACTACGACGTCATCATCGACGGCACGGACAATTTCCCGACCCGTTACCTGACCAACGACGCATGCGTCCTTTTGGGCAAGCCGCTGGTCTACGGCAGCATTCTGCGCTTCGAGGGCCAGGTGTCGGTGTTCGATGCGGCGCGTGGCCCCTGCTACCGCTGTCTCTACCCGGAGCCGCCGCCGCCGGGCCTCGTGCCCAACTGCGCCGAAGGCGGCGTGCTGGGCGTGCTGTGCGCCACCATCGGCTCGTTGCAGGCCACCGAGGCGCTGAAGCTCATCCTCGGGCAGGGCAATACCCTGATCGGCCGGTTCATGCTGTTCGACGCCCTGGGCATGAAGTTCCGCGAAATGAAGCTGCGCAAGGACAAGGATTGCCCCATTTGCGGCGAAAATCCGACCATCCACGAGCTGGTGGATTACGAGCAGTTCTGCGGCATCGTTGCGCCGGAGGAATCTCCCGAGGACAGCGAACTGGAAATCGACGCCGCGCTGGTGAAGGAAAAGCTCGCCGGCGGCAACGGGTTCCGCCTCATCGACGTGCGCGAACCGTCGGAATACCAGATTTGCAGGATCGAGGGCGCGGTGCTCATTCCCCTGGGGCTGATTCAGGAAAAAAATCCCGCGCACCTCGAGGGCATCGCCAGAGACGAGGAGATCGTTGTCCACTGCAAGGCGGGCGTGCGCAGCCTGAAAGCCGCCAAGGCGTTGAAGACGATGGGCTTCACCAACGTGAAGAGCATGCGCGGCGGCATCGAGGAATGGGCCGACCGCATCGACCCCTCGGTCCCCAAATATTGAAGCCGGGTGGGGCGGATGCCGGGGGTACGTGGGGCCGCAGGCTCCTCCCCTTGACAATGGCTGCGAGGGAGACTATTTTTGAGGAACGCATGAGAATCGTCCTTATCCATCATCAGAAAAGGGGGAGTTGTGAGCGATTCCGAAGGCTCTGAGCGCGACTTTGAGAAACTTTCCAAGGCGATCACCGAAGCGGTGATGACTTCGGAAAAGGTCAAGAAAATCGTCGCCGAAATCCAGAAGAAGGACAACATCTGCCCCCAGAGCTTCATGGTGCTCGTGCTCAAGATGCAGGTGTTGACCGAATCGCTCGATATGGAGGTGGAGGAGGACGTCGTCGAGGAAAAGCCGGCCCCGAAGCGCGGCAGGAAGAAGGCCAAGGAGCAAGCCCAGTACATCGATGGACGCAAACTGTCCAAAAAAGAAATCGAGTACCACGAGCGGGTCAACGAGAAGTTCGATTCCAAGCTCTGGCTCAAAAAGAACGGCCTCATCTTTTAAGTCCGCTCTTCTCCCCTTGGCCGTGGCGCTGGTTTCGGCCGTTGTATTTTCGTGCGCGGCATCCACCGAGGACCAGGAGCACGCCCGCATGGAAATGGTCGAGCGCCATCTCAAGCCACGCGGCATCGACGACGACCGAGTGCTCGGCGCGATGCGCAAAGTCCCCCGTCACGAATTCGTCGATCCCGAATACCGCAGCAAAGCCTACAGCGATTCCGCCCTTCCCATTCAGGAAG
>QJZQ01000150.1 GCA_003246675.1 Nitrospirota bacterium
GTCAATGCAAAGTTTAAACAAAAATGATATTTTTTCTAATAAATTTGCTAACTTATTGATTTTATTGAGATTGAATTCTTGAATTTTTCAAAAAAATATCGTATTCGGGACCAAATCAAGGCCGAAACAGGACACGGGAAGGGGTTTTTGTTCAAGTTTTTACCCTGGAGGGCGATTTTTGCCGCCGGGCGGGGTGGCTGGGCCGCCGATCGAGTAGAGTGAGGGAGCGTGAAATTTTAGCGGAGGGGCTGAAATGCCGCAAGGTGACCAAACGAACGAAAAAATAAAAGTCGGAGTCAGCAGCTGCCTGATCGGGGAAAAAGTTCGGTACAACGGAGAACACACAAAAAATATATTCGTCGCGGAAATGCTCGGCCGATTTTTCGAATGGGTTCCGATTTGCCCCGAAGTGGAAGTGGGGATGGGTATCCCCAGGGAAACCGTTGGGCTATATGGACTTCCTGATAATCCGAAGATGTTGGGGAAAAAGTCTAAAACGGATTGGACCTCTCGGATGGTTCGTTATTCAAAACGCCGCGTAAGAGAACCCGATGCTGCCAATCTTTGCGGTTATATTTTTAAAAGTAAATCGCCTTCCTGCGGCCTGGGCCGCATTCCGGTTTATGAAAAACCCGATAGCGAAAGCGTGCGGCACGGGCAGGGCCTGTTTGCCGATGCATTTTTAAAACACAATCCGCTGGTTCCGGTAGAAGAGGAGGGGAGATTAAACGACCTGAAGATCCGGGAAAACTTCATTGTCCGCGTATTTAGTCTTTACAGGCTTCAAGGGCTTGTGAAAAAAGGGGTGACACGTGGAGATTTGGTAAGATTTCATACAAATAGCAAATTTCTTTTATTAGCTCATAATCGAAAAAAGTATCAAATCCTTGGGCAATTGGTCGCCAATATGAAAAAAATGAATTGGAACGAAATAAGGCTGGCTTATATAGCTAATTTCATGGAGGCGCTGACTTACACATCTACACCAAAAAAGAATACTGATGTGCTCTTACATATGATGGGATTTTTCAAATCAAAACTGACCGCGGAAGAGAAAAGGCATATTTTAGAAAACATTGATGACTATCGAAACCAGCAAATCCCTCTCATTGTCCCTCTGACTCTGATTCAGCACTACGTCCGGAAACTTAACGTGGATTATTTAAAGGACCAGATTTATCTAAACCCACATCCCAAAGAGCTGATGCTACGGAATCATGTTTAAATCGAATCCATTTGGAAATTAACTTAAAGGCCCCTGGGATAAAATCAAATTTTTACTCTTGGCGTCCACAATCTTCGCAACTTTTTATATCTTTTATTGGTCTAGCTCCCATCCTCTATCCTTCATGCATTTAATATAGTTTGGATGGGTAGTAACAGGAAATTCCGCGTAGGCTTCGCAGTAACTTCTGTCCTTTTCGAACTGGATTTCATTTGGCGACAAACTTTCCCTATTTTCCAAAGGGGCGCAACCCGAAATGACCAGTACTTGTAATATGATTATTCCAATTTTATCCATAGGACACCTCTATTCAAACCACAAAGCAAACAAAACCTTTATAACTTGCCTTGGTTCAATATGTTAAATGTTAAGCCCAAGCGAGGAGCATTACAAATAATAGGCCTCTTTAAAGGCGGATCAAACGTTACCAGTTTTATTGGGTACATTTATGAGCAATCACCCAAATAATTAGTTTGTCATTGTTTTGATAAACTAGATTGAGGAACCAGGCTGATCTGGATCTTTATCCCAAATAGTCAATACTCTGACATAATTCAATTATTTTTTTTAACCCTGCGGGAATGATGAGATGGTGCCGAGGGCCGGAATCGAACCGGCACGGGGTTTCCCCCGAGGGATTTTAAGTCCCTTGCGTCTACCAATTCCGCCACCCCGGCGTTGGGTTGTGTTTGGGCGGGTTCCCGGCCTACAATAGGCCGAGGGTGTTTTGCTGGGGGAAATGGTAGCAGGATTTATTTAAATTGCAACTGTCTCGCCCTCCCGGCTTGCCCTTCCTTATTCACTTTGCGGTTTCCCGCTTCGCCGGGCTTGATGGATGGCCGACCCTAAAAGAATTCTCGCTAAATTGCTGCCGCCGGAGACCGACCTCCTGCCTTTCGAGGCGACGGGCGAGCCGCTGGAGCTTGTGGTGCAGTTATTGCGCGACGTGGTCAAGCTGCGCCGGGTGCGGGCCTGGCTTGCGGAGGCGGGGGTCGAGGTGGCGGTGTCTCCTTCGGTGTTCCTGCGCCTGCTCGACATCCCGGCGATCAACTTCATCGAAACGCCCAACCGCAATCTGGATGTGGAGGTCGTCTCGCTGCGGGATACGCGGCAGCCGGAGGACCCGGTCGCCATCGGCCACTTGAACGCGGTTTTGCGCGAGCTCTACCGCAGTTTGTTCGATATCTCCGAATCGCTGCGGAAGGACCATGCGGCGCTGCTGCTGGTGCGGGATATTTCCGCCGAGGGGCTTGAGCAGACAGCGGCGTTCGCCACGCAGCTCAAGTCGATGAACGGCCAGCTCACGGGTTATCTGCTGACGGCGGGCCGGGCAAAAAAAATCGAGCAGGAGTTTCGCGCGCTTTTTCCGCATGCTACGGGGGCGCACCCGCTGCGCAGGCATCTGCCCGCCATTGAGCACGAGCTTGGTTTTTACCGGCAATGCGTGAAGGCGGGGGAGAAATGGGCCCCTCTCGGGCTGGATGTGTTGCGGCTGCTCAGGGAAGACCGGCTCACGCAGGCGCGCGACAATGTGGAGGAAATGGGCAACCTGCTGTGGAGCCTGGTTTACAACAGCCCCCGTGTCCGGCAGTCTCTTCTGCTTGCGGGCATCGGCTTTGCGGACATCGGCCCGTTGTTCGACGAGCGGCGGGCGCCTCTCAGGCCTTTTTGATTGCCTCCCTGGGGGCTCAGGCCTTGACCTGAAACCCTTCGACTTTGTCCAGCAGGAGGTGTTTCACACTCGACAGTTTTTGCGCTTCCTTCAGGGCCTCCCGGCCTTCGTCCTTGAGTTTGTTGAGGCGCATGTCGAGGCGCACGAGGTTGGGAAACAGCGGCAGGAATTTGGCCAGCATCACCGCGCCTTCGTCGCCGATGTCGTTATCGGAGAGGATGAGGTTCTGCAGGCTTTGCAGGTTGTCGGAGATGGCGATGTATTTGCAGCCTTCGTTGCCGATCTTGTTGTAAAACAGGTTGAGCGTGGTGAGGTTCGTCAGCACTTTCGACTGGGCGATGTGCTTGGCGCCCTTGGGGCCGATGAGGTTGGTGCCGAACTCCAGGGTGGTCAGGTCCTTGAGAAACTCGAACGAGGCCACGTCTTTCGCGCCGTATTCCTTGAGGTAGGTGGCGGTCAGGTCGAGGGTCTTGCCGTCCTTGCTGAGGTTGGCCCGCACCACCATTTCTGTTTCCTCGGAGGCCCGGTTCTGGCCCTTGGCTTCTTTATTTTTTCCGTAATCCATATTGCATTCGCTCCGCTGAGATTTATTGCGTGCCCGCGTTGACAGCCTCCGGTGAACCCGGCCGCCCGGGGCGGGTTATGCTTGAGAATTCAAGGGGGGTTCGGCGCTAAACCTGGATTATACGTGCGCCACCCGCAGCACTCAAGATTTTAATGGCAAGGCGGCGGTCCCGGGGGCATTTCCTCCCCCGCGGGGCCTCTGGGCGGGGAAAACGGCGGCTGAGGCCTCTTAATTCTTGGTTTTTGCGGGGAAATCTTTTATGATGTCCCCATCCGGCCACATGGCAAGCGATTTCAGGTTCAAGATAAGGAGCACCGTTTATGGCAGGCTTGTACCAGACAGAAACCGAGCTCAGCCTCGGCAATAACGTCATCGTCACCCAGATGACGCAGGCGATCAACTGGGCGCGAAAGTATTCTTTCTTTATCTACCCCTTCATCACCGCCTGCTGCGGGATGGAGTTCATGTCGGTGGCGGGGCCGCGTTACGACCTCGACCGCTTCGGGGCGGCCTTTCCCCGCTTTTCTCCCCGCCAGGCCGATCTGCTCATGGTGGTGGGCACCATCAGCCACAAGCAGGCGCCCATTCTGGTGAAGGTGTACAACCAGATGACGGAGCCGAAGTGGGTGGTGGCGTACGGGGTGTGCACGGTCTCCGGCGGTTTTTACGACAATTACTCCACCGTCATGGGTATCGACACCATCATTCCGGTGGACGTCTACATCCCCGGCTGCCCGCCGCGCCCGGAAATGGTCATCGATGCGCTGATCAAGCTGCAGGGCAAGGTACAGAACGAGACCCTGGCCGACCACATCAAGGGCCCCTCGATGGTTACGCCGGCCGAAAGGCTCTGAGCGCCGCGCCATCGGCCGCCTCAGGAATCAAAGTTTTCTTCATTTTTCATAGCGCTTCAGCCGTCCGGCGGCCCGCTTGCGGGCGAACGCCTGGCGAGCGCCTTTTCGATCTTCCCGATCAGGCGGCGCCCCGCTTCTCTTTCCAGTTCCGTCATCCCCTGAAATTCTGACAACTTGCGCACCTGGCCAAGTTTGCGCCTGACGTAGTCCGCAAAATCCGCGCTGTCGGCGGGGGTCAGGTTCACCGCGCCGTCCGCCCCGCTGAACTTTTGTTTGAGAAAATGAAAGTAGAGCGCGACACGCTCGCCCTCATCGCTCAGTTTAACCTGGTGCTCAAGAAACAGCAGCGCCTCCTTGCGCCGGTCGATCAGGTAGCCGAGGCGGGTGTTGTCGTTGCGGCCGAACTGGTCGGCGAGCACGGCAAAGGCCTCCGCGCGCACCGCGTCCGCAACGTTCACCTTCGGCAGCGCCAGCTGGCGGGCGGCGGCGATATCGAGCAATAGCGATGCCACCCCCGTCTGTTCGCTCAGGTACGCCGCCTCCAGCGGATGCTCGCGGTTCATGCGGCTGGCTTCTTCCAGCAGGGGCCGCATTTCTTCGACGGCGCGGGCCACCCGGGCCAGGGCCTCGGCATCGAACGGGTCGAGAAACCACTGCACTTCTTTGGGGAGGCGCAATTTTTCGCGGGTGGGACGGGCGAAAAATTCATCGAGCAGAGTGGAAAATTCCGGCACGAAAAAGGCGCGGATCACCTGCTCGAAATAGGGATAGTTGAGGAAGAGAAAGCGCGGGTCCTGAAGCACGTTGAGGCTGTAAGCTTCCAGCTCGTTGGCCGGGCCGAGAAAAGCCTGGGTCAGGTGCAGCGCCTCGTGCCGGTACGTCGCCCCGCCATAGGCTTTTTCGTCGATGAGGATGCTGGCGGGCGACCAGCGGATGGCGTCGAAGGTGGTGTGGGCCAGCTGGCCCGGCCGCAGCAACTCGTCGGCCCAGGGTTGAATGATGACCTGCCGCAGCGGCACCGGCGCAAGCTCCCGCCGCTCTTTCCGCAGCGCCGTAAGGGCGCGCGCCGCACGCCCGGCGGCCGCATCGAGAAGCGCTTCGCCGTCGTGGCAGGAACCGCAGCCCGAGGCCGCGAACCCGGGGATGGAAAAAATTGTCGGGAAGGCCGCGTCCTCACCGAGGTGGACCTCGCGCCTTAAAACATCGCGCGGATCTTCGGGGGGAGCCTTGAGGGGCGGGTGCAGGGCGAGCAGGCGGTCGAGTTCCGCCACACCGGCGGCATCGGACGCAAGCGTCCCCACCGGGGACAATACGCCCAAAACAGCAAATATGAAAATCGCGGCCCGGGTCGTGGCTGTCATGGCCAGGTTCGATGACGGCGCATCATCGGTTCATTGAGCGCGTCACTTGCCGACAAAGTTGAACCGCTGCCAGACGCTGACCACTTTGCGCCCGTTGCGGTCTTCCAGGTTTCCGTCCCACACCGCGAACGCCACGAGGGCCGCCTCGGGTTTTGTCAGATCGATGTCCCACTTGCCCGTCTTGGGGCGGTCTCTCAGGAAGACCACGGTCCAGCGGCCGTCCTTCCACTCGCCATAGCCCTCGACGTTCTGGTTTTCCGGCGGCTGCGGGGTGATGGTCCCGAAACCTTCGGCGTTGAGTTCCTCGACGGCGTTCTCGCTGGTGGCGTTGAGCCTGGCCACCGGGTTGGACATGATGCCGCCGAAAATCAGCGCGTCCATGTCGACCCCGCCGGTGGAATATTCGAGGTCGCTCTCCGCCTCGAGGGTCTCCTCCAGGCCCGCCTTCCAGTGCCAGATATTCACCGGCTTGCTGCGGTTGCCCATGCCAAAAAACGGCTCGTTGTGGCCATGCGTATGCAGGGTGACCGAACCCAAAGCAAACTGAACCGCCACCCCGTCGCGGAACACGTCCTGCCGCTTGGTGGAGAACGCGTCGTGCGTGGGGTCGCTCCAGCTCACGCGGACGGCCACCTGCTCCTCATTGTGCACCGACGCCACATGGACGGTTTCCACCGCGCCGCGCCGCGCCGACAACGGCCGCATCACCAGTTCGGTGCCCTTGACATCCTTCCACAACGGGCTGTCGACCTCGGTGCTGAGCTCGAACTCAACCGGGTAAGAATAGATGTCGGTCTCGAACTCGGCCTGCTTGACATCCTTGGCAAAGCGCGAGCGGATGAAGTGCGTGAGCGCCCAGCGGTCCGCCTCCGGAAGGTGAGCGAAAGATTCCATCGGCGTGCCATCCAGACCGGTGGAGAGCGTCCTGAAAATGTCCTTGGCGGAATAGCCGCCCTTCAGGTAGGCCGGGGTGGTGATATCGTGCACGAACACCGAGTGCTTCCAGGCATCCATCAGGGAATCGGCCAGCTTGCCATCGCCCTTGCCCGAAGCGCCGTGGCAGCTGCCGCACTTTTGTTCCGCATACAGGGCCTGGCCCCGGGCGAGGGTCTCCGGCGTCGCGGGAGGCGGCTCGGGGATATCGATACTTGCGGACGCCGGTTCACTGGTGAAACGCGGCGAAAAATTCTTGATCAGGTTGATGAGCGCCCAGGTGTCCTCGGGAGACAGCGCCGCCTCCCAGGCGGGCATGGAGGTGCCGGGAACGCCGCGGATGATGGTGCGGTAAAGGTCCTCATCCCTCGGCAGGGTGCCGGTGGGGGTGGAGCGGAACTTGAAGATTCCCTTACGGAAATCGCGCGGCCAGGGATAAAGATACTCCACCGCCGCTCCGCCGCCGTTGCCGTCCTTGCCGTGGCAGAAGACGCACATGTGCAGATAGATGTTCCGGCCCCGGGCGAGAAGGGCCTCGCCGGTCTGCCCCGCGGGCTTTTCCATGCCCATGGCATCGTGCGCGCCGCGGGTGCGGAACAGCGATTTCTCCTCGCCGGGCGCGGCGTGGCCCTCATGCTCCGACGTGTCGGGAAGCCGGTACTCCTGCCCCGGCTCTTCGTCATGGCCGGAGTGATCCATGTCCATCATCGAGTGCCCCGCGTCCTCCCCGGGGGCCTCGCCCCAGGCGGGGGCTAAAAGCAATGGCCCACCCACGAAGGCAAATAACAGCAGAACGGAAAAAACCGCACGAAAAAGGCGGAAAGAAAATGGTGAAACCGGTTTCATGGTGCGAGCCCTCGAATGGCGGAACGGTCCGCTGGTTTTCGGGATATGACGCTAAAAACAATTCAACGATTCAAACCGGTTCCCCCGCCTTCCTCAGGGTGTAGCTTTCCTCACCAGCCGGGCGCCCTGGTCCAAATCGGCAAGATCCTTGAGATTGAAATAGTTCTCTTTTTGGCCCAGGCCGAAATACCAGGCATTGTCCAGCCCGCGTTCGTCCGCGCTCCAGAGGTAATAGCTGCCACCGCCCTGAAACCCGTCGGGCAGGCCCAAAGGCTCTCCGTCCTTGCTTTTGATTTTGCGCGAAGCGTCGAACAGGCCATTGAGCTCTTCCATGGTGGGCAGGCGCCAGTCGTCGAATCCGGCGAACTTTTCGCTGTTTTTTCTATCGGCGTATTCCAGAGCCTCGTACCAGTTGAGCCCCTTTTGGAGTTCATGAAAAGAATCGCCGCGCTGCCACATCAAACCGCTCTTAGAATCGCGAACGACCTGTTCGCCGGGCACCGGCTCGGCAAGCGCGGCTGCCCCTGCGGCCAGGAAAAGAAAACAAAATATCAGGAGAAAACACGAAAAACGGCCGGCAAGGCCTGCGAAGCGGGTTGCGGTCGGATTCTTCCTGGTCATAAGGCTCCCATGGAACAATGATTTTCTGGCGGAATCCCCGTTATTATACAGAAGGAAAAATCCTATTAGAAGCCCAAACCCGCCTTTGGCCCGGGCACGCCACATGCCGGTTGCATTCCCCCGAGCCTCGGGTTTACAATTCCGTATCGTAAAACCCGACAAGGGATTTAATGCAAGTCATCCACGCCCCCAGCCTGAACGCCCATCACCTGCCCTGGTTCAACGTGGCCGCGCCGCTCGATTTGCCCGACCTCAAGGGCAAGGTGACGCTGCTCGATTTCTGGACCTACTGCTGCATCAACTGCATCCACATCATTCCCACTCTGAAGCGCATCGAGGCGAAGTTCGCCGACGATCTGGTGGTCATCGGCGTGCACAGCCCCAAATTTCCCGGCGAGAAGACCACCGAAAACCTGGAGCGCGCCATCCACCGCTACGAGATCGACCATCCCATCGTCCACGACCGGGAGATGACGATATGGAAAAACTACACCGTCCGCGCCTGGCCGACGTTGATTTTCATCGACCCCATGGGTTATATCATCGGTGAGCTCGCGGGCGAGCCCGATCCCGATATCCTTGAAACCACCATCGAAAACCTTCTCGTCGCCCTGAGAAACAAAGATCTTCTCGATGGAGGCGCGGGCAAGCTGCTCCGGCCACGCCGGGACGACGCGCAGGCGACGACGCTGCGCTTTCCCGGCAAGATCGCCTACAGCCCGCAGGACGACGCTTTCGCCATCGCCGACGCCAACCACAATCAGATCGTCCTCGCCGACAGGCAGGGCGCGATCACCCATCGCATCGGCCGGGGAAACGCCGGGCAAAAAGACGGCGGCCTCGCGGAGGCCGAGTTCTTCCGGCCCCAGGGGCTTGCTTATCACGCGGGCATCGTCTGGGTCGCCGACACGGAAAACCATCTGCTGCGCAAAATCGACGTGGCCGCCGGAACCGTCAGCACGCTGTGCGGTACGGGGGCGCAGGGCAGCTACCTCACACAAACCGGCCCGGCCCGGCAGGTGGCGATCAGCTCACCGTGGGACGTGGCCCTCGATGGGAACCGGCTTTATTTCGCCAACGCCGGAACGCACCAGATCGGCGTCTGCGATATCGAGCAGCACATGGCCGGACCCTTCGCCGGCTCCGGGCAGGAGGCCCTTCTCGACGGCCCGCTGAACGAAGCGGGGTTCGCGCAGACGAGCGGCCTGTCCCTAGGCGAGGGCCGGTTGTTTCTCGCCGACAGCGAAACCAGCGCCATTCGCGCCATCGACCTTGCCCGCGAGGGCTCGGTGGAAACGTATGTCGGGACGGGGCTCTTCGATTACGGAGACAAGGACGGCATGGGCCGGGAGGCGTTATTGCAGCACCCCCTCGGCGTTCATGTGAGCGGCGGGAAAGTTTATATCGCCGATTCCTACAACCACAAGATCCGCGTGATGGACAGGACGACCCGGCAGGTGAGCACCGTTTCCGCATCGGTGGACCTCGTCTGCGACGGCGACGCCTGCACAAGGCTCTGGGAGCCCGCCGGAGTGCTGGAGCAGGACGGACGCCTTTACGTTTCCGACACTAACAACCACCGCATCCTGGAAATCGACCCGGCAAGCGGCAAAACCCGCATCTTCATCGGCTGACGGGAAACCGCGGAAAGTGAGTCTCATGGACCCGATACGTTACGGATTTGTACAAACCATCGTCGACTTCGTCGAAAGCCTGCCGCCGCTGTTGCAGCTCATCCTCGGCGTGTTCATCACCTTCGGCATCCTGAAGGCGATGATGACGGTGGGGGACTTTAAATAATCCTATCCATCCGCCGCACGCGCCGCGCCGTGTCTCACAGGTCGAACGCCATGAGATCTTCCGCCAGGACGGTCGCGCCGGAAAACTCCAGGGCGCATTCCCTGAGCGCGCGGGCGGGATCGAGCGAGGCATAGAGGTGGGTCAGGCACAGCTTGCCGGCCCCGGCCTCGCGGGCGATCCGCCCCGCCTCGCGCGGGGTGAGGTGGCTGTCGATCTTCATCTCCTCGGGAAACGAGCATTCGAGAATCAACAGGTCGGCGTCTTTCCCAAGCTCGGCCATGGCCGGGCAATAACCTGTATCGCCCGATACGGCTAATACCTTTCCATCCCCGTCCTGAAAGCGATAGCCGCGGCTGAGGTCGATATGGCGGACGCGGCGGCTCGTCACCTTCAGGCCGCCGTGCTCGCGCGTCTCCTCGTCCTGGGCGATGAGCTTTATGTCGTAGGCGTCGGGAATCAGCCAGTGCCTGAACGCCGAGGTGAACTGCTCGAAAAACCGGTCGAAGCCGGGGGCCGCGACGATGTCGAGCGGACGCGTTCTCGGCGTTTGCCCGTATTTCGCGCTGAACAGGAACATGAGCAGATCGCTCATGTGGTCGGGGTGATGATGGGTGAAGAAAATACGGTCGATGTCGTGGTAGGTGATGCCCAGCCGGAGCAGCTGGCGCAGGTTGCCGTAACCAAAATCCACCAGGCTGAGGGAGCCTTCAGAGGCAATCAGCAGGCCCGACGAGTTTTTGCTGAGCGAGGGCTCCGAAGTGCCGGAGCCGAGAATGGTGACCTTCATGGCATCATTCGGGCGGTTTTGCCACCGCGACCGGTATCAGTAGGATGCCTGGATGGCCTGAAGAATGGGGCCTTCCAGTGCCGCCCAGCCCGCCTCGGGTTTTTTGGTCACGGTGATGAAATCGGCCATCAGGAACACCTGGGCCACACCGTCGATGGTGAACAACGCCCGCGCCACCGGGTTTTCGGCCGCGGCCTCGGCGCTTGAGTAGGTTTTATAGCCGGACTCGATGGCCTGACAACTCAACGAAAACTTCATCGCATTTTCGTTGGGCGTGGTGGAAACGGTCACTTGCACTGTCATCAAACTTCCTCCTGCGTGTGAAACGAAATTCAGCCTTCCTTGCGGGCGGGCCGGAAAATGCCGAACGAGCTGGTGTAGCCGTGCAAAAACGTGGTGCCGCCCACCGGCCCGATCTCGCCGTTGCAGAAAAAACCGCCGAGGGGAATCTCCCCCAGTTTGTCGCGAAACAGGTCCGTGTCGTGGTTGGCGCAGCCATAAAGGTACTGCCCTCTGCCGAGACAGGAAAACAGCAACGCCCCACCGGCGCTTTCGGCTTTGCCTTCCGACCGGTAGCGGGTCAGCAACAGGTCCAGATCCTCCGCCGACATGCTTTTGTCGCGCAGGTGAAACTGCACGAGTTGCCCCTCGCGCAACATCGCGCCGATGGAGATGGCCCCGGTCTCCCGATCGGCTCCCATCAGGTTGCGAATGAGAAAATCCCCCTGCGTGGGGTGTTCGTTAAAGGGGTCCATCTCGATGCCGAGAAACAGCGATGTCTGCATGAGCTTGCGGTCGTTCTCGCTCAGCGTATCGTGCAGCTCCTGCAGGAGGTTCATGGGAATGGCGCCGTCGAGCCCCTGCAGCAGGCTGTTCTCGCAGCGGGTGATTTTCATCGGCCGGCCAATGGGCCGGCAGCCCTGCGCGACGATGGTGTCGACATCGATATCGCCGCTGAGCGCAACACCGATGACGCCACGCGTGAAGATTTTATCGCCGAGGTAGAGCGCATTGCCTCCCTGGGCATGCGCGCCGCTGGCCAGCCCGCCGACTTTCTTGCTTTCGGGGTAGGCGAAGTCGACGCCCGCCAGGAATTCTTCACCACGAAAGGAGAACGGGTCGGCCAGGAAAATAAAATGCGGCCTGTCTTCCACCCGCACTCCCAGCCAATCCCGCCAGACCGTCGGGGAAGTATCCTGGTCGGGCAGATTGAGAGTGTCGGAATAAATGCTCTGGATTTTAACGCCCGGCAAATGGGCGGCGGTGATGCTGAAGGCGGGGCTGTGTTCCACCTCCACCCCGGCGCCGATGATGCCCGCGCCGGAGCAACCGAACAGGAGCCCGGGGTCGATCCACTCCTGGATCATTCCCGGGATGCTCTCGTAGTGCTGCTTGAAGTTGGGGGAAACGAAGATGACCGTCAGGTGGGCCTCTTTCCCCTCCAGCTGATCGCGGATGGACTGGGCCGCCTGCTCCACCGAGGCCTTGAGGTTTTCTTCCGTGGCGATGGCCGATACCCATTTCATAGAAAAATCCTCCTGTTCGCGATCGAGCCTTCTTTAGGATGCCAGCTTGCCACTCTGGTTTGGATCGGCCCCGGCAAGGTACTCAAGAACCTTCTCGGCCGCCCGGCCGCCGTTCTGAATGCAGTCGGGAATGCCGATGCCGGTGTAAGCGCTCCCCGCGAGAAACACGCCGGGCACGGCCTTCAGTTCGTCTTCTATGCCGGCGATCAATCCGGCATGGCCGACGTGGTACTGCACATTGGACTTCCTGTAATGAAACACCCGGCTCATCACCGGTTCCTGGCGGATTCCCATGGTATCACGGATTTCCTCTTTCACCATTTGCAGCATGGCGTCCGCGTCCTGTTCCGCCAGAGCTTCCTTTTTCGCTCCACCGACAAAGCAACGAAGCATCACGTGGCCTTCGGGGGCGCGATGGGGAAACTTCGACGACGTCCAGGTGCAAGCGAGAATCCGGCGCTTTTCGGCCCTGGGGATGACGAACCCGAACCCGTTGAGCGGGTGCTCGAAACCTTCCCGGCGAAACCCCAGGGTCACCGTGGCGGTGGAGACATAAGGGATTTTGCCCAGGCCCTCGGCCACCCGCGGCGCCACCTTCTCCAGCAGGCTCGCGGAAATGCCGGCGGGCGTGGCGAAGATCACCGCGTCGGCGGTCAGGTTTTCGCCGTTCTCCAGATCGAGCCGCCATCCGTTTTCCGCGCGGGAAACCTGCGCAACCTTCACGCCGGAGCGGAACGTCACCCCCGGCGATTTTTCCAGCACCGCGTCCACCATTTCCGACAGGCCGTTTTTGAGCGTCATGAACAGGGTGTACGGTGAAGAGCGGCGGCCGCCCGCCATTTTTCGTTTGCGGTCCAGCATGCCAAGAATGAGGGAACGGTATTTCTGCTCGGTTTCGAAGAACATGGGAAACGTGCTCTTGATGCTCATGGTCTCCGGGTCGCTGGCATAGATCCCCGCCAGCATCGGTTCGGCCATTTTGCGGAGCGCTTCCCTGCCCATCCGCCGCCGGACGAACGAAGCCAGGCTCTCGTCGGAGTCGTCGGCCTTGCCCGGCAGCACCAGGTCGAGACCCATGCGGACCTTCCCCGGCCAGCTGAACAGCGGCGTCAGGACAAAGGGCATGAACTGCGTCGGGATCATCAGGCTGAGACCCTCGGGCATGGTCACGAGCCGGCCGCCGGTGTAGACGTAGGTGTTGGTGTTCGTCGGGTGGGTCCCCACCAGCCGGTCGCCGATGCCGAGCTTTTTACACAGCTCGATGGCCTGCGGCTTTTGCGAGATGAACGAGTCCGGGCCTTTTTCCACCACGAAACCATCGATCCGCTCGGTGCCGATCTTGCCCCCAAACGCCGGCCCCGCTTCGAGCACCGTGCACTCTAACGCCTGATTCGATAATTCTTCCTGGATACGGTGAGCGGCCGCGAGCCCCGCGATGCCGCCACCGACGATGACGATTTTTTTCATGGGCGCATTATCTCAGGTTTGCCCATCGGGTGCAAACGCATGTTTTTCAGATCGATGGCGGGGTCATGGGCAGGCGGGCGCACAGCCGCCGCGAACGGGTTCGCCGCCGAGGAAGGTGCGCTCCACCAGGTTCTCGCCGAAGCAATAAAACAGATCGCGGTAATCGCCGGTTTTAAGGCTGAGAAAATCGGCGCGCTGGCCGGGGCGCAGGCCGCCGAACTCCTGTTCGCAGCCGAGCGCCCGCGCCGACCCGAGCGTCGCGGCGGCAAGGGCCTGCTCCGGGGTGATGCGGTACATGGAACAGGCGAGATAAAGCACCGTCTGCATATTGTAGGACGGCGCGCTGCCGGGGTTGAAGTCCGTGGCGAGGGCGATGGGAACGCCGGCATCGATCATCGTGTGCACCTGGGGCAGCTTCTGGCCGCCGAGAAAGAACGTCACCCCCGGCATCAGCACCGCCGTGGTTCCCCCCATCTTCATGGCACGGATGTCGCGCGGGGTGGCGAACTCCAAATGGTCGCAGCTGGTGGCCCCAAGGCGGGCCGCCTCGTAGCATCCGCCCTGGTGCGAAAGCTCTTCCACGTGCGCTCTGAGTTGCTGGAACCCCACCAGCCGGGCATGCAGGAACAAACGCTTCAGGTGGTGCACCGAGAACGCCTCGGGCTCGCAAAAAATATCCACGCCGTCGGCCAGGGACCGGAAGCGGGGCAGTTCCTCCATCAACCGCTCGAAGCAGGCTTCCCGGTCGGCCCCCGCCGGCACCGCGTGCGCCCCCAGGTAGGTGAGGACGACCGGCGCCTTGAGATTTTTTTTAAGCCGCTGGCCCACGCGCAGCATTTTCATTTCGCCTTCCAGGTCGAGGCCGTAACCGCTCTTGATTTCGAAAGCGGTGGTGCCGAGCGCCATCATGCGCAGCATGCGTTTGCGGGCCAGGCGGTACAGGTCGGCTTCCCCGGCCTCGCGCGTGGCGGCCACGGTGCGATGAATGCCGCC
>QJZQ01000205.1 GCA_003246675.1 Nitrospirota bacterium
GGCTTTGCCGTGTAGGAGGCCAGGGTCTTGCGCGCGGCCTCGTCGGCCTGCTCTTCGATGGTGAGGATGTGCGTCATCACGCGGGTGATTTCCAGCCTCACATCGTTGAGGTCGACCTTGTAGTCGATCTCCTCGCGGTTTCTGAAATCGCGCGCGATGAGGCTGCTGATATGGTTAATTTTGTCGCGGCTTATTTTCATGCTGATTTCCGTTAGAGGATGAGGCCGCGCTCACGCGCCAGTTTGGCCTTAACCATCTGGAACACTCGCCCGAAATCCATCATGCTGCGTTCGTAATCCTTGGTTTTCGATTCAAGGAGTAATTTGACCTCTTCGTTCAGGCGGTCCTCCACCATAAGGTCCTCGATAATGATGTCGTTGACGATGGCCTTCAGCTTTTCCGGCCGGTCATCCCAGAGGATCAGCTCCTTTTCGAGCAGGTTCCTGACGATTTCGCTGGCGATTTTCTCGACGAGTTCTTTTTTTATTCGCATACCAATCTGAATCTTGAGAGTTAGAAAAGTCTGCCCCTTGAAGGGATTGGCAGAAAGCGGGAGACGGGGCTCGAACCCGCGACATTCAGCTTGGGAAGCTGACACTCTACCAACTGAGTTACTCCCGCACGTTCGTCGATGAAACCCGGAATCAGGGCTGTTCACCCCCCAGAATGATAACCAGATTGTCGCCGGTGAGCTGAATGTCGACAATCTTGATTTTTTCCTGATTGATTTCCTTGATGGCTTTATTCACCATACCTTCTATGGCGGAAGCGCCTTCCTCCATGATATTGAAGACCCGGATGCCGGTAATTTTCTCGCCGTGCAGGCTCATGGCTCATCCCCAAGCTCGCTTGCAATCAAACAGCTGCAAGAAAACCCGGTTTCCATTGTAAAATAAGGAGATATCAAGTTGTTTCACTTTCAGTCCAAAGTCATTATCTAATATTTCCCAGACGTAAGCAAATGATTTATTCCCGCATTCCCGCGTGGAAATTATGGCAGGCGGCCGTTTTGCCCGGCGTGTTGATGATAATTGATGATTGTAATTGGATGGCGAATTAAGTAAGATGCCTCCAAAAGTTAAGTCAATAACTTGTTAAAAGACAAACCGTTGCGGCTGCCGTAGCCGACGGGCCCCAGGATGGGGCGCCGGTTTCAAGGCTATTGCGGCCGTCCGTTGCTTTTATGGGGTTTCTGTGGCCAAACCAGTCGGTTTTACCGAAAAAGTTCCGATCAGCCACCATTTGATTGAACTTAAGGACCGCTTCGTTGTCGTGGCCATTGTGGTCGCGATTTTTTTCGGCGTCAGTTTTTATTTTGTCGAATTCCTGCTCCTTTGGCTGGAAGACCCTCTGCCCAAGCAGTTCGCTCAGCTCACCTTCATCACGCCCACCGAACCATTTTTCACCAACATGAAGGTGGCCTTCATGGGCTCGATCTTCATATCCATGCCGGTGATTCTGTACGAAATCTGGCAGTTCATTTCCCCCGGCCTCAAGGTCAAGGAAAAGAAGATCACCGCCATGTTCGTATTTTTCGGCACGCTCTTTTTCATGGCGGGCGGGATGTTCTGCTACTTCCTCGTACTGCCGCTCGGTCTCAACTTCCTGCTGCGCTATGGCAGCGAATACTGGAAGATGCAGGTGACCATCGGCTTTTATTTTTCCTTCGTGGTCAAGCTGATCCTCGCCTTCGCATTTGCCTTTCAGACCCCATTGCTCATGGTGCTGCTCACCAAATTTGGCGTCGCCAACACGGTGAAAATGCGCATGTACCGAAAATGGGCGTTTCTCGGTACCTTTGCCCTCGCCGCGGTGCTCACACCGCCGGATATCATTACTCAGGTCTTGCTTGCGGTCCCCCTCTACGGGCTTTATGAGTTCGGGGTTGTCGTATCTCGCATATTCGAGGATCCGAAAAACCGCGAGAAGGTGTATCAGCAGATGAGAGACGAAGACGCCGCGCGCCGGGCCGCAAGCCAGGCTCAGGCGCAGGCCGCCCAGGCCGCCCAGGGCAATGCGGAGAAAAAGGTGGTCAAGAAGGTGGTGCGCAAGGTGGTGCGCAAGGTCAAGAAGCCCGAGTGATCCCTCAGGCCCTATCTGCCCATCGTTAAAATAGGAAGCCGAGGAGTGTGACCAGCCGCGCATAATCCCGCACCAGCCATTCCCCTGCCAGCGAGCATCCTAAGTGAAACAGGATGGGTGCGTACAGGGTACCCGTCATACGCAGCAACCCCGCAGACACAAGCCCCAGCATGAACAAGCCGAAAGAAAGCTTGAAGTGTGCCAGCCCGAAAACCAGCCCCGCCAGATAAATACCCAGCGCCGGATCGTACCGCCGTATAAGGTATTGAGCCACAAACCCCGTAAAAAAAGTCTGTTTCAGGACCGGAACGATAAGAACGCCCCACAGCAATAACGCGGCACCGGCAATTTGATCCGCCTGACGCAGCGCAGCACCTTTGAAAAGTTCGGTATCATCGAGACCCAGTGCCGAGATCGATGCATCGAGGACGGGCAGGGCGAGGACGGGGAGGGCGGCCGCCACCGCGCCTAACACGACATGGCTCCTGGGCGGCGGCCAG
>QJZQ01000151.1 GCA_003246675.1 Nitrospirota bacterium
AGCACCTCGATGGTCTTTCCGGACAGGCTCTTAAGCACGTCCCCCGGTTTGATGGCCGAGCCGCTCGGCATGTTTTCCGCCGCCGCCACCAGCCCGACCACGTTCACCGGCAGCTTCAGCCGGGAGATGGCCTCCATAGCGCCGAGCACCGCCGCGCCGCCCGCCATGTCCATCTTCATTTCGTCCATGCCCGCGGAGGGCTTGAGGGAGATGCCGCCGGTATCGAAGGTGATGCCCTTGCCGACGAGAGCCACCGGGTTCTCGGAAGCTTTGCCGCCCCGGTATTCCAGCACGATCAGTGCTGGCGGCTCATCGCTGCCGCGCGAGACGCCGAGCAGCGCGCCCATGCCGAGTTTTTTCATTTCCTTCTCGCCGAGCACCCGGCAGGTGAGCCGGTTTTTTCCGCCCAGCCGTTTGGCCGCTTGCGCGAGGAACGAAGGCGTTGCCCGGTTGCCCGGATGCAGGACGAGGTCGCGCGCATTCTTCACCGCCTGGGCGATGTGGAGCGCGCGGCTGGCGGCCCCGGCGAGGCCGGAGGTCCGCCCGGCGGGTTCGGCGACGAGGGTGAGGCTGCGCGTCCGCGGGTCTTCCTTTAATTTTTCCTTATCCTTGTAATCGTCGAAATGATACAGGCCAAGAGCCGCGCCTTCGGCCAGCGCGGCCGCTTGCGGGTTGTACGCCCGGTCGCCCGTGGTTTCGAGGAGGCCCTTCTCCACAAAAAGCGAGATCGTCTGGCAGCGGTTTTTTTCCGCCAGCCGGGCCGCCGTTCCCGCCGCCTGCCGCAGGCGATCCTCCGTCAGCTCCTCCGCCTTGCCCAGGCCGGCGAGGATAAACGCTTCCGCGCCCCCTTTTCCGGGGTTGTCCAGCCACAGCGTCTGGTTGAGCTTGCCTTCGAACCGTTTGCTGGCCCAGGCGGCCGCGATGGCCTTTCCCAGCGGTGCATCGAGCTCTTTCAGAAAGGCGGGCGTTTCCGCCTCCAGGCAGGGCACGACGAGGCCGTCGGTCCTGTGCTTCAATAGAGATTCTTCCTTAACAGTTATTTTTATCATGGGATTTCTTGAGTAGAGAGATGGAATAAAGACCGCCGGATACCCGCGAGAATCAGGGGAAAATCATTTTATGAAAAATTGATCCCGCCGACAAGGCAAAACCCCGCGCATGGCCTGAAGCAGGGAGGAGGCCGCCGGACCACCTGAAGGCGCGTCCAGGTTTGCGCCGCTTGCGCCCTGCGGATAAAAACACATGGGCAGGTGGTGGGGAATGCGCGGCCACTTAACATCCCCGGCCCGGCGGATTATAGCGGCCCTGCCCCCCTGTCCTGGCGTCAAAGTGCCCTCTGCGCCCCCGCCGGGCCGATTTATCGGCCGGAGCCGCCGACAGAGCATTGACTTTTGCGGGCGGGATCACTAGAATTGCTGGAACTTTCCGTGGCTTTATGAGACGTTGATAGTTCCAGGGAAGAAAGCCGCCCCACCTGGTGGGCGAGGCTTTTAATTTGGCTTCTATTGAGAGATTCAACGGCTGACTGGAAATTCCAGGATCCGATGTGACAACCGGCGGCAACCATTAGTGTTCAAGGAGAACGCACCATGACCATGGTGGATGAACAGGCCCAGGCGACGAAGGAAGCCACGGGCACCGTGAAAATAACCGTCTGCCTCAGCCTGAGCGGCGTGGCCGAAGGCGCCAAGGACGTATACAAGGAATTCGAGAAGCAGATCGCCGCGATGAGCGCCAACGCCGAGCTCGGCGACAAGCAGTGCTCCATGGGCCAGGTGGGGTGCCGGGGTTATTGCAGCCGCGATGTGCTGGTGGATGTGTACGTTCCAGGCCAGCCCCGGGTGACCTACGAAAAGGTCAAACCCGACATGGTCTCCAATATTCTCAAGGACCACGTGGTCGAAGGCAAGGTGTTCAAGAAGGCCGCGGCCAAGGAGGATTATTACGAGCAGCTCACCAAGCAGAGCCGCGTCGCCATGGAATTCGGCGGCTCCATCGACCCGGAGAACATCGACGAATACCTCGCGGTGGGCGGCTACCAGATGCTGGAAAAGGTCGTCAAGGAAATGCAGCCCGCCCAGGTGATCGAGGAAATCAAGAAATCCGGCCTGCGCGGCAAGGGCGGCGGCGGTTTCGTCACCGGCCACAAGTGGGAAAAGGCCGCCAGCGCGCCGACGCCCGACGGCAAGCGTTACATCGTCGTCAACGGTGACGAGGGCAACCCCGCGTCCTACATGGACCGAAGCATCATGGAGGGCTGCCCGCACCAGATGGTGGAGGGCTTCCTCATCGGCGCTTATTCCATCGGTGCGTGCGAGGGCATCATTTATACCCGGTCCGATTATTCCATCGCCGTCCGGCGCCTCAATAAGGCGCTTGAGCAGGCGCGGGAGAGGGGCTTTCTGGGCAACAACATCCTCGGCACCGGCTGGAATTTCGATATCTATGTCCACGAAGGTGCGGAAGCCTTCGTCGGCGGCGAGTCCACCGCGCTCATGCAGAGCATCGAGGGCAAGCGGCCCTTCCCCAAGGCGCAGCCGCCGCATTCCACGGAAATAGGGTTGTGGGGCCGGCCCACGTTGCTCAACAACGCCGAGACCTGGGCGACGGTGCCTGCCATCATCCGCAAAGGGGCGGACTGGTACGCCTCCATGGGCACGCCCAACGCGAAGGGCTGTAAAACCTGGGCTATCGCGGGCAACCTGAAATACAACGGCCTCATGGAGCTCGACATGGGGATGACGTTCCGCGAGGTCATCGAGGACGTGTGCGGCGGCATCGTCAAGAAAAAAGAACTCAAGGTGGTTCACGTGGGCGGCGTCACCGGCGGCTTTCTGCCCCCGGAGAAGGCCGGCATCACCATGGATTACGAAAGCCTGCTCGACGCCGGCGTCATCATGGGGCAGGCGAGTTTCGCCGCCTACGACAATTCCGCCTGCGTGATAGACCTGGCGAAATTCTCCATGGGTTTCAACGAGGGCGAAACCTGCGGCAAATGCACGCCCTGCCGTATCGGTCTCACGCTGATCAAGAACAAGCTCAACGATATTTCAGAGGGCCGCGGCAAAATGGAGGACCTCGACAAGCTTCAGCAGCTTTGCGAGGAGGTCAACATCGCATCGCTGTGCGGCCTGGGCGAAACCGCCGTCAAATGCGTGCTCACCGGCCTGCGCTATTTCCGCAAGGAATACGAGCGCCACATCGTCGATCAGATCTGCGATGCCGCCAAATGCACCGGCCTTTACCGCTACGTGGTCAAGCAGGAAGATTGCGTGGCCTGCGGCGCCTGCATCAAACCCTGTCCCACCGGCGCCATCACCGGCGGCACCCGCAAGGTGGCCGCGCATATCGACATGGACCTTTGCATCAACTGCAACGCCTGTTACGAGGCGTGTAATTTCCTGGCGATCATGTAGCCGGGGTTATGTGACGGAATAAGAAAAGCCCGCGGGGGGAACCCCGCGGGCTTTTTGTTTTTTACGGCTGCGGTGGCAGCGAGCGCCGGGTTTCAGTAGCGGAGTTGTTCGATGCTCTTGAACCGGGGGGTGTCGCAGAGAAAATATCCGTCATCCTCTTTCAGGCGGTTGCGCCTGAGGTCGAGTTTCCTGAGCGCCCGCAGGCACCCCGACCCGGCGAGGGCTTCGAGGCCCTGGCGGGAGATGCCATTGCCGTTGACCATGAGCTCCTCCAGGTCCGCGAGGTGCGGTGAACGGGCCAGCGCCGTAAACCCCGCATCACCCATGCCCACATCGGTGGCGCGCAGGATCTTGAGCCGCCCCAGGTTTTCCGACCGGGCCAGCGCGAGCACGCCTTTTTCCCCCGCATCGTTGGCGCTCACGCACAATTCCCGGAGGTTCGCCAGCTGGGTCGAACGGGAAAGAGCGAGAAACCCCAGCGCCGTGATGGAGCATTTTTCGATATTGAGAGTTTCCAGCGCGCCCAAGGCCGTGCCTTCGGCGAGGGCCACCGCGCCGGTAGCGCCGAGCGGTGTGCCATTGAGGTGCAGCGCCTTCAGGTTGCCCAGATGCGGCGAGGAGGCCAGCGCCATCAACCCGTCGGCGGTGAAGCCGTTGTCCCTGAGGTAGAGCGTCTCCACTTGCGCAAGCTCCGGCGAACCGGCCAGCGCAAGCAGCGCGGCGGAGTCGATACCGGCGCCGCTCAGGTCGAGCGTGGCCCCGCGCAGGTGCCCGGCGAGAAGGGCGCGTGCTCTCAGTTCTCTTAGCGCCGGAAGGCTTTTCGGGCCGTAGCCGTTGTCGTGCAGGTTGAGGGTTTGCAGTTTCTTCAGATGTTTGGAGCGGGCGATGGCCGTTGCGCCTTCGTCGCCGATGGTGTTCGAGTCGAGATAAAGCGCCCGCACTTTGGCCACCGACGGTGAACGCGAAAGAGCCACCGCGCCCGCATCGCCAATGCGGTTCCAGCCCAGGTTGATTTCCTCTGCATTGCCGAACGCGCCGGTTTGCAGCCAGTCGGCCACCGTCGGGTCGCTCATCCGGTTTCTTCTGAGATTGAGCCGCTTGAGCGCGGGGTTGGCCGTGCCGTCGGGGAAGCGGGTGATGGGAGCCTCGCCGATGGCGTTCTTCTCGAGGTCCAGGATTCCCAGCCGCTTCAGCTTGCGGGATTTGATCAGGTGAAGCGCACCCAGGTCGCCAATGCGGTTTTCAACCAGGCTGAGCGCTTCAAGGTCCGGAAAGGCGCCCTTCTCGGCGAGGGCTTGTGCTCCTTGATCGCCGATGCGGTTGGCGTCGAGGATCAGTACCTTGAGGCCGGCCAGATCCCCGCAGGCGGCAAGCGCCGCAAGCCCGCGGTCGCCGATCCCGTTCCAGCCGAGGTCGAGATGCGTGATGCCCGCGAGCCCGGCCTGCCGGGTAAGAAAAATCAGCCCTGCGTCGCCGATGCGCTCGTAGCGCAGGTCGAGCCGGCCGTCGTGCGCCGGGATTCTTTCTCTGAGAATCCGCACGATGCGCTGATTGGAGGTGTTGATGTTCATGGGTTCAGTCATCCGCGATAAGCCAGTCGGTCTTGAGCGCCGGGAGGCTGCGCAGGCGCTCGGAGTTTAGCATTGCCTCGAGGCCGGGGGGATCGATGCGGTTGTACATCATGTTCAGGGTCGTCAGGCTTTTCAAACCCCTGGCATTGGCGAGGGCCTCCATGCCTTCGCGGCCGATGCCGTTGGCGTCGAGGTGCAGGACCTTCAGGCGGTTCAGGTGCGGCGAGTGGGCCAGCGCCACCGCGCCCGCATCGCCGATGCGGTTGAAGGAAAGGTCGAGGGTTTCCAGGTTCTTCAAGGTTTCCGAACCGGCCAGAGCGATGGCCCCCTCTGCGCCGACCCTGTTGGTGTACAGGCTCAGGTACCTGAGCCGGGTGAGCCGGGACGACTCGGCCAGCGCCACCGCGCCCGCATCGCCGATCTTGTTTTCATACAGCCACAACTCCAGCAGAGGGGCGAAAAATTCCGCGTCGGCCATTTCTTCGAGAGCCGCGTCCTTCAGCTTGTTGGCTTGCAGGTAGAGGATTTCGAGATCCGGCAGGTTGACGTTTTCCGCCAGTTCCATGGCGATTTCGGCGTCAATGCCCTTGGCGGAGAAATCGAGCACCTTGCCGTCTTTGCTGAGGCCGCGCTTGATCCACTTGCGGATGTAGGTGATGTCGTCTGGCATGCCTGATGAGTTCCGGGGTTAAAGCTCTCAATTCTAACCATGTCCCCCCAAATGTAAAGAGAATATATTGCATGGGCCGCGCGCGTCTGCGGTGAACCCCTGCGTGGGGGCCATGGGGGAGGGGGCCTCAGGCGTTTGGCGGCGCCAGAAGCTTGAGGATCAGTTCCGCCATGCGCCGGGAGGCGCCCTGGTATTCCTTCATGAGGGCGAGGGCGCGCTCGGCCCGTTGCCCGTCGTCCCGGTTCCACAGCAGCGTTTGCAGCGTCTCCTGCATTTCTCCCGGCGTTTCTACCGGGTAGGCCAGCCCCGCTTCCTTGAGCGGCCCCGCCACATGGCGGATGTTTTCGATGAAGGGGCCGTGCAGGGTGGGTACCGCGTAGGACAGGGGTTCGATGAGGCTGTGCCCCCCGCCGGGCGGCAGCAGGCTGTTGCCGACGAAGGCGACGCTGGCGATGGAATACAGGCTGGCGAGTTCCCCCAGCGTATCGACCAGGATCACGTCTTCGTTCAGCGCCGCGTCTTCGCCGATGCGCGAACGGAGGGTGAAGGGGACGTTGCGTTCCACGAGAAGCGACGCCACCTCGGCCACCCGCTCCTTTCTTCTTGGCGCGAGGATGAGAACCAGGTCGGCATCGCGCACTTTCAGGGACCGGTAGGCCGACAGGACGATCTCCTCCTCCCCCGCGTGCGTGCTGCCCGCCACAATCACCGGGACGTTTGGGCGGATTTTGAGTTTATCGCGCAGTTCCGTCCGGCCGTCCTCCGAGAGCCGCGTGACCGCGTCGTACTTGGGGTCGCCCAGAACCCGCACCCGCTCCGGGTCGGCGCCGAGCGCGATGGCGGCGGCCTGGCCCTGGGCGTCCTGCATGCACAGCTGATCGAAAAAGCCGAGCAGGGACCGCGCAAGCCCCCCGAGCATCTTGTAGCGGCGCAGCGACCGGCGCGAGATCCTGCCGTTGAACAGCAGCGCGGGAACGCCCCGCTGTTTAAGCTGGGCGAGCAAGCCGGGCCAGAAACCCGTGTCGGTGAGCACGAACACATCGGGCTGGATGGTATCGAGCGCCCGCTGGGTGAAAGGCCAGCAGTCCAGCGGGTGAAAGACGACGAGGTCGGCCATGGGCAGGTGCTGTTTCGCCCCCTCGTAACCGGAATCCGTGGTGACGGAGACCACCAGCCGGGTTTCCGGACGAAGCGCCCGGATCTCCTTGAGGACGGGCCCCGCCGAAACCACCTCGCCGAGCGACAGGGCGTGCAGCCACAGGGTTTCTTTTCCCGCGGGCGTCTGGGGCATCGCTCCGAAATGCTCGCCGAGGTGTTCGCGCTTGTGCCGGGTGAACCGGGAGTGGAGAAAGAAGCCGAGCGCCACCAGCGGGCTTGCCAGGGTGGACAGGAGGTGGTGAAGGAGAACAATCATGATGTCGTGGGGCCTCCGTGCGCTTCTCCGCCTTCGCGGGAAAGGCGGAATTTCTGAATGAGTTCGATATTTCGATCCACCGATCCCCGGTGGTCGAGAACCGTCTCCCGTGCCGCCCGGCCACGCCTTTGCCGTTCTTTGGCATCGGTGAGGAGGCGGTGGAGGGTGGGGTGAAGGTCCTCGGGGCTGGCGAGCGCGATGCCGCCGCCGGAGGCGGTCAGCAGCCGGGCCTCCTCCTCGAAACTGTGCATGTGCCTGCCGAAGACCACGGGCACCCCGGCGGCCGCGGGCTCCAGAATATTGTGTCCGCCAATGGCGGGGTCGAACGAACCGCCGACAAACGCCACCTGTGCGCGCGGGTAAAAACCCGCCAGTTCGCCCAGCCGGTCGAGCAGGAGGATTCCTCCCGGGGGCAAGGCGGCCGCCGGGTCCGTCTCGCTCAGGCGCTGGAAGGCCAGCCCCCCGGCGCTGAGCAGGGATTCGACCTCGCCCAGGCGCTCCATGTGCCTCGGAGCGATCACCGCGCGCAGGCCGGGAAACTCCTGCCGGAGTTTCTTGAGCGCCAGGGTGACCGGCGCTTCGTCCCCCGGCCGGGTCGAACCGAAAACCACGAAAGGTTCATCGTTCGTTTCCACCGCCGCCTGCGCGGTGGCAGCCGGGCCCTGGTCGAATTTGATGTTCCCCGTCACGAAGATTTTCTCGGTATCGATGCCCAGTTTGCGCAGGCGCTCCGCGTCCGCCTCGCCGCGCATCGCGAACACGCGAACCCCGGCGGTGAGCCAGCGAAACACCGGCCGCACCAGCCGGTAGCGTCCCAGGGATTTTTGCGAAAGCCGGCCGTTGACGAGGACGATGGGCACCCCGCGCGCCCGGCAGATCCTCAGCAGGCCGGGCCAAAGCTCGGCCTCGATGAGCACCAGCACCGAGGGGCGCAGCCTGTCGAACACGGGGGCGAGCCACAGGGGCGAATCCGGCGGCAGCCTGAAGGCCGGCCCCAGCCCTTCCTTTTCCGCCAGCTCCAGGCCCGTGCGGGTGAAGGTGGAAAGGGCGATCGGGGGCGGCGAATTTAAGCGCCCGAGGGCCTCGATGAGCAATTTCGCCGCGCGCACCTCGCCCACCGAAGAGGCGTGAATCCAGATGGCGCCAGGCAGACCGGGCGCGTGGCCGCCCCCTGCAAGCCGCGCCTTGATGTCTTCCCGGAACGCCGGATCGAAAGCCATCTTGAGAAGAATCACGGGGGATGCCGCTAGGAGGGTCAGGGCGATGATGATATGATACAAAGCGTCCATGGCCCGGAAGTATACCGCGAACCGCCGGGTGACACCTGAAAATTCTGATCCTGGAAAATCGCTTTTCAAGATTTCCTTTCCCGGCCCGCCGGTTCAGCCTGGCAGCGGGCCGCGCGATAAAAATAATGTCACTTGAAAAACTATTTCACAGGACTCTTGCCGACGACCGCCCGGCGATGCTCGGGCCGGTGGCGGGTCTTTTGCGCCTGGCCTCCTGGTTTTACGGCCTCGGCCACGGTTTCCGGCTCCTGGCCTACCGGCGCGGCTGGTGGCGCGCAGGCAAGCTCGAATGCCGCGTCATCAGCGTCGGCAACCTGACCCTTGGCGGCACCGGCAAGACGCCGATGGTGGTGAAGATCGCCTCTCTTCTCATGGAGCAGGGCCGCAGGCCCGCGATCCTGAGCCGCGGCTACGGCGGCGGCTCGCGGGAGGCCGTGAACGTGGTGAGCGATGGCGCGCGCGTTCTTCTTTCGGCCCGGCAGGCGGGCGACGAACCGGTGATGATGGCCCGGAAACTGCCCGGCGTTCCCGTGCTCACCGGCCGCGACCGCCGCCAGACCGGCCGTTACGCCCTGGACCACCTGGGCGTCGATACCCTCATTCTCGACGACGGCTTTCAGCACCTCGCGCTTGGCAGGGATCTGAACATCCTCCTTCTCGACTGGCAGCGGCCGTTTGGCAACCGCCGCCTGTTTCCCGCCGGTGAGTTGCGGGACCCCATCGCCGAGGCGCGCCGGGCCGATCTCATCTGTTTCACCCGCTGCCCTGCCGCGCCTGGCAAGGCGGCGGTGGAGGCCGAGCTTCCGCCCGGCATCCCGGTGCTGCACGCCAGCCACCGGCAAGGCGCGTTTCTCAGCGTTCCAGAAGGAGAAGCGGTGAGCCCCAAGGACTTCCAGGAGCAAAAGGTGGCGGCGTTCACCGGAATCGTCCGCCCGGACGATTTCCGCGCTCTTATCGAGCGGGCGGGGGCCGATGTGGTGCACTTCAAGGCATTTCCCGACCATCACCCCTACACCGAGGAGGATTGCCGGTCGTTCGAGGCCGAGGCCCGGGCCCGGGGCGCGAAATTCATATTGGTCAGCGAGAAGGACGCGGTCAAGCTGCCCGCGTCGGGCTTCGATCTGCCCGTGCTCGCGGCCGCCATCGACATCGATATCCAGGAAGGCGACGCGGAGTTGGTCCGGTTGCTGCAAAACCGCCCCCCACGGGAAAAAAGCCACGTTTCGCACACTTGAAGTGAAATGACCTCGATGCCCGAACCCCGCACCTTAACCCCCGGCGTGCGTTTCCTGCTTAACGTGGGAGTGCCTTTTCTTTATCTGCTGCCTCTGCTCGTCGCCTGGTTTTCGCCGAAGCACTTCGGCTTCGGGGTGGCGGGGCTTGTGCCCGTCGCCCTGGCGGTGGGTTTTTTAGGCTGGCTGTTGTGGGTGGCGGCGACGTTC
>QJZQ01000136.1 GCA_003246675.1 Nitrospirota bacterium
GCGCATATTTATTCGCGGGTGTGGCCTTTTCCTGCTCTAGAAAAAGGAGGGTTGCGATTAATAGAATTACATCAATTTTCTATTTAATTTTAGTATATTCCGATAACTTTATATGTGTCAATGGGTTTAGTTTGGAATTCCGATATTTTATTAGAGCGAGAACCGTCGTCAAACCGGATGGATTTTTAACGAAACGCTTCGGGTGAGGGGAAATGCGGGGGGCTATGGGGAGAGGAGCCGCTTGCGGGGCCGAAAATAAATTTATGGAGTTCCGAATTTATTGTTGGTGGGCGGGTGCGGTTAACGGTGGGGGAAAAGGTGAATCGCGGTGGCTTTTACCGAGAGTTCGGCGCTGCCGCCGGGGGCGAGGTTCATCGCTTCGAGGGCGTTGCGGGTGATAAGAGCGTCGAGGAGAAAGCCGCAGTCCACCGTCACCCGCACGAGGGACTCCTCGTGGCTGACGCTGGCGATGCGGCCGCGCAGGCGGTTGCGGGCGCTGGTTTCCGAAGCACCGCCGGCAAGGAGGGTGATGTCCTCGGCGCGGATGCCGACCATCACCGGGCCCGGTTCGTATTGCCCGGCCACGGCGGAGAGAAGCTGGCCGCCCGCCTCGATGTGGGCGAGGCCGTCCATTGTGCCGGTGAGGGTGCCGGGGAAAACGTTTTCCATGCCCACGATCTCGGCGGTACGCCTGCCGCGGGGTTTGCTGAAGACTTCAGTGAGGGGCCCGTCCTGCAGGACGCGGCCCTCGTCCAGAACGATCATGCGGTCGCCCAGGGTGAGGGATTCGGTGCGGTCGTGGGTGACGATGATGACGGGAATGTTGAACGGGGCGATGAGGTCGCGCAGCTCTTTACGCAACGAGATGCGCGTGGGCTGGTCGAGGGCGGAGAGGGGTTCGTCGAGGAGCAGGAGCCTCGGCCGCCGGGCGAGGGTGCGCGCCAGTGCGACGCGCTGCTTCTCGCCGCCGGAGAGGCCGGGGGCTTTTCGTTTTTCCAGGGAGCCGAGGTTGAACATGTGGATCATCTCGGCCACGCGCTGTCTTTTTTCCTCTGCCGAGAGGCCGGGAAGGTGGTAGGCGATATTGTCGGCCACGTTCAGGTGCGGGAAAAGCGCCACGTCCTGCGTGAAATAGCCGATCCGGCGCTTTTGCGGCGGGATGAACAGGCTGCGCGCGCTGTCGAACCAGGTTTCACCGGCGAAACTCAGGGCTCCCTCGTCGGGCCGCTCCAGGCCGGCAATGCACCTCAGGATCGTCGTTTTGCCCGAGCCCGAGGGGCCGAAGAGCACCGTCCAGCCTTGCGCCAGGGGCAGCCGGGCGCGAAAGGCGATCTGCCGGCCGGGAAAATTCTTGTGGATGTCGATCAGCAGTTCTTCGGCCATACCGCCCAGACCTTTCGGTTCACCGCGTAGACCACGGCGAGAATCAGGAACGAAAACAGCAGGAGCACGAGCGATGTCTGGCCCGCCTCGGCGTATTCGAGCGCCTGCACGTGGTCGTAAATGGAAATGGAGACCACCCGCGTGGTTCCGGGAATGTTCCCCCCCACCAGGAGCACCACGCCGAATTCGCCCAGGGTGTGGGCGAAGGATAACACGCCGCCGGTCACCAGGCCGGGCAGCGAGGAAGGCAGCACCACGGTGAGAAAGGTTTTTGCGCGGGAGGCGCCGAGCACCCAGGCGGCTTCGCTCAGCCGCCGGTCCACCGATTCAAACGAGGAAAGAAACGGCTGCACAGCAAAAGGGAGGCTGTACAGGACCGAAGCCAATACCAGGCCCTCGAAACTGAAGGGCAGGGCGCTGCCGAAAGTCTTAAGGTAAAGCGATCCCAGAAAGGATTGCGGGCTGATGGCCACGAGAATGTAATAGCCGAGCACGGTGGGCGGCAAAACGATGGGCAGGGCGACCAGCGCCTCGACGAGAAACTTCCAGCGGCTTCTCGACAGGCTGAGCCAGCCTGCAAGCGGCACGCCGAGAAGAAACAGGATCAGGGTCACCACGGACGCGAGCTTGAGGGACAGCAGCAGGGGAGCAAAGCTCACGGCGCTTCTCCGGAAAGCGGTTCGAAGCCGTAGCGCATAAGCACCTCGCGGCCGGCCGGCCCGCCGACATAGTCGGCAAAAGCCCTGGCGGCCTGCGGGCTCCTGCCGTTTTTAAGCGGCAGGTACCCCTGGCGGATGGGTTGGTAATCCGTCTGCGGCACCTCCCAGTAGGAGCCGATCGCGGCCATTTTTGGGGTGCGCGCCAAAGACAGGGCGATGAGCCCGGCCTGGGCGGCGCCCGTGTGAACGAACTGCGCCGCCTGGGTGATATTTTCCCCCTGAATCAGGCGGGGCCGCACGCGGTCGTAAATACCGGAATGTTTGAGAGCGTCGATGGCGGCGCGGCCGTAGGGGGCGTGCTTGGGGTTGGCGATGGAGACCTTCATCACGCGGGGGTCGAGAAGCGTGTTTAATTTTTTTGCGCGAGGGTCGAGCCCAAGGCCGCCAGGAATCCACAAAACGATTTTCCCCGCAGCGTAAGGGGTGACGGCGCTGTCCGCGAGGGCATGGCCCGTTTGTGCGAGTTTTTCAGGGTATTCCATGTCGGCCGAGAAAAAAATATCGAAGGGCGCGCCGTGGGTGATCTGTGCGAAATGATTGCCCGAGGACCCGTACACCAGCCGCACTTTAAACTCCGGATGGGCGGCGTGAAAGGTGGGCAACAAGTCGTCGAACGCGAATTTCATGCTCGCGGCCGCCGCCACCAGCGCCGCCGGGTTCTGGGCCCGCGCCGGCGAGGCGAGGGCCGCCGCAAGAACAACGCCGATCAATATCAACCCTCTCAGGAACTTCATGGACCCTCACCCCTCGTTCGACTTAAACCCGGCCGGGAGCCCTGTAAAAGGGGCGGCTGTTTATCGTTATATACCACAGAATATAGCGATGGGTCAAGCTCGCGCTCGCCGGGCTTGCATTCCTCGGGATGCCGGGATACTATTTAATCCCATGGACGATCGTTTCGAAGCTCTCAAGAACCGCCTGCGCGAAATTCGCGACCGGCTTGACCCGGACGAGCAGGCCTATTTCGGGCCGCTCATCGAGAATTTTTCCGGCGGCACGTCCGAGTTCCAGCGCATCATGCGCGACCTTGGAAAGTTCGGCGCGAAAATTGCCGACGGTTCCAAGTTCGAGGTCTACCGCCAGGTGCAGCATTTGTTTGAAGACGCCAACCGCGGGAAGTGACGCCCGCCCGATGAACGTGGAAGCCCGTCGTATCGTGGTCGAGGGCCGGGTGCAGGGCGTTTTTTACCGGGCCAGTGCCGAGGCGCGGGCGAAAGCGCTGGGTCTTCGAGGCTGGGTGCGGAACCGGGCCGACGGCAGCGTCGAGCTGCACGCGGAAGGCCCCCTGGCTTCCCTGCTGGAGTTCGTCGAGTGGTGCCGCGAGGGCCCGCCCGCCGCCCATGTGACGCACATCGAAGCCCGGCCGGTTTCCCCCGAGGGGTTCCCGTCGTTTTCCGTCCGCTGACTTTTCACAGAACGCCGCGTGATAAAAATAAGAAACCTGCAAAAGCGATACGCGACGGCGGTAGCCGTCGACGGCCTCAACCTCGACATCCGTCCCGGTGAGCTGTTTGGTTTTATCGGCCCCAACGGGGCGGGGAAAACCACCACCATCAAGATGATGATGGGTCTCATCAAACCCTCCTCCGGGTCGATCACCATCGACGGCCTGAGTGTCGCCGAACAGCCGGTGGAAGTGAAATCGAGAATCGGCTACATTCCCGACCGCCCCTTCGTCTATGAAAAGCTGACGGGCATGGAATACCTGGAATTCATCGCCGACCTGTTCGAGATGGATCCCGAAACCGCGAGGGCGAGGGCGCTCCGCTTCATGCGCTTTTTTGATCTCGAGGATTTCGCCGGAGAGTTGATCGAAGGCTATTCGCACGGCATGAAGCAAAAGCTCATCATCTCCGGCGCGCTGCTCCACAACCCCCGGCTCGTGGTGGTGGACGAACCGCTGGTCGGTCTCGACCCGCGCGGCGCGCGCCAGGTGAAAAAGCTGTTTCAGGACCTGTGCCGGCAGGGCACCACGCTCTTCATGTCGACCCATTCGCTGGGCATCGCCGAGGTTCTTTGCGACCGGGTGGGCATCATCCAGAAGGGGAGGATGGTGGCGGTGGGCACGCTGGATGAGTTGCGCCGCCAAGCCAGCGAAGCGCATGGCGACCTGGAGGAAATTTTTCTCAAGCTCACCGGCGACCATGACCTGGACGACCTCATCGATTCCCTGAAAAACTAAAACGGGCGCGCAGGCGGCCCCGCGTCAGTCCGCCACGGGCTCAAGCAGGACTTCGAGGACGAGGTCCTTTCCCTCGCGCCGCAAGCCAATGGCCACCCGGTCGCCCGGCTTGCGCATTTGCAGGCTCTCGATCAGGTCTTCCACGCCGTCGATTGCTTCCCCTGCGAAGGTCCTGAGCACATCGCCCTTCAGAATGCCCGCGGCCTGGGCGATGGACGGATCCTTCACCGAGGTGACGTGGATATTCCCGTCATCGTCCTCCTTGAGCCGGACGCCGAGGCGGATGGGCGGCTGGTCGGCCACCGTGTAGGGCACCTTCCACACGAAGTCCGCCGAATGGAGCGGGATGGATACCGCCTCCACTTTCATTTCGCGGTCCTGCAGTTCTTCCGGCACCTCGGTGACGGTGGGCAGGACGATGGAGTACGCGTGCGGATGGCGGCGAAAAGCCCGCTTGGGGATGCCGAAGCCGTACTGAACGTGGAACCCGCCGGCCAGCACCACGAGCTTCCAGTCCCGCCTGTCCTCCCGGCTGATAAAGTCCGCCACGGTCTGGGCCATGGTTTCCTCCCACAGCAGCAGCATGCGGTAGGGTTTTTCAAGGTTTTTCGCGTCGCCCTGATGGCCGCCGAAAATCGCCATGGACTGGGCCCGGTGGTGGACGTCGTCTTCGTCGATTTCGGGAAATTTCACCGGCCAGGGCGCGGCCTCGCCGGAGCGAAACAGGTTTTCCATGTGGCGGGATGATTTGAGCGCGAGTAGCGGGATGTTCTGCTTTTTGAGATGATCGAAGATGGGCTGGTACAGGGGGTAGCTGGGGCCCCAGTTTCTGCGGAAGAGAATCCGGAAGGCCTTTTCAGCGAGTTCGCCGCGGCTCCATCGGTCGAGATCGCCCTGCGCCGGGTGGCGGAACATCTCCATCCCGACGGCGACTTTTCCCGGATACTTCTCCGCCAGCCGGGCGATGACTTCGAGCTGCGCCCGATGCGCTTCGACATTGTCGTGAGTTTCACCCACGTAGATGACGCGGGAGGCCGAGACGACCTCCATCATTTGCTCCACCGTCACCGGGATGCCGGTGGGGACGTGCACCAGGGTATCATCGGCCAGCGAGCCGGGGTCGCCATAGGGGTGGGGGGTGGCGGACCCGCCCATCGCCCAGGCGGTGGCTGGCAGCAGGGTAAAAGCAGCGAGAAGGTACAGATAGAACGAGTTTTTCCATTTAATCATGGACGATCACCGTGAGCGCCGGAGGGCCTGTGGGCCCGGGGCTTCAGAATTTACGGTTTATATTATTGACACCAAGATTGAAAAATATCATAATCTGAGGTTTACAAATACGATTTTTTGCCCGGTGGGTCTTTGGTTATGCCCGGCTCGGGCTCCTAATATAAATGGTTTGTATTCAATTCCAATATGAGGGGGGGGAGTAATTTTTGGAAGTAACAGTCTACCAAAACCAGGTTGAAAAAGCGTTAAAGGTGTTGAAGCGCCAGATGACCAAGGAGGGGCTTCTCAAGGAACTGAAGCGCCGTCGTTTTTACGAGAAGCCTTCGGTCAAGAAAAAGCGCAAGCAGAAGGAAGCCAAGAAAAAACGCAAGGCCGCATTGCGGAGGAGACGTTCGTTCTCGGTGTAAGTTTTCTTCGTGCGACACAGGCAAGAAACAGGAAGCAGACGGCCGGGGGATTCCCCGGCCGTTTTTTTATTGGGTTCCCTGTTGCCTTGAAACCTCGTAAAAAATCACCGCGCTCGCCGCGGCGGCGTTCAGCGAACCGAGTTTGCCCGCCATGGGAATAGTGATCGTCGTATCGCAGAGTTTGCGGATGAGCGGCCGCATGCCTTTTTCCTCGCTGCCGATGACGAGAGCCGTCGGTGCGTTGAACTTGTAATCGAAGCACGCGGCCTCTCCCTCCACGTCCACCCCGACCACCCAGAAATTCTCTTTCTTCAATTGCTTCATGGCCTCGGCCAGGTTGGTGACAAAGGCCACGGGCATGTATTCGATGGCTCCCGAGGAACATTTCGCCACGGTTTCATTGAGGCCGGGGCCGCCGCGCTTGGGCAGGACGATGCCATGCACCCCCAGCCCCTCCGCCGAACGCAGGATGGCGCCGAGGTTCTGCGGGTCCTGAATGCCGTCGAGCAGGGCCAGCGTGGGCCGTGTGCTCGCCTTGAAGGCCTGCTGCACCAACTCGGCAAGGCCGATCGGCTCTCTCGGGGAAAAATAGCCCACCACGCCCTGGTGCAGCAGCGTGGGGTATTTATGCCGAAACGAGGCCTTGGGAAGTTTTTCAAGGGCGACCTTTCGCGACCGGACGAGGTCGAGAAGCGAGGCGATGCGCCGGGACGGTTTTTCATCGATGACGATGATCTTGTGGCAGGCGCGCTTGCCCGCCCGCAAGGCTTCGGTCACCGGGTTGATGCCGTAGAGTAACGCCGGTTTTTTATCTTCCATGGGGTAAGACGTTGTGGTGGGGAAAAAGCATGGCAAGCCTCTGACCCGGGACGGGGCAGGCGCGCACGTGGCGCCTCGCGCATCCATTGAATAATAGCTAACTTAATGATATAAATAGACTTAACGTGGCAGGGCGGCTCCGGCAAGGACGGTGTTAAGCCCGATCCCTCCCTCACCGGCTTTTCCTCTTTGCCGACAAAATAATTCCTGCAAGCCCAGGCAGGGCATTTTAACTCGATTGCTGGCGCATGGATATCCCCTAATGGCGGTCTCGCGAAAAAAAATAATTTTATCCATCGTCATCGTTTTTCTCGTGCTGGTGGGGGGCGTGGCCGGTGTCCTCTATCAACGGTTGAGCGACCTCGATGAAATCAGAAATATCATCGTGGAGAAACTCCGGGAGGCCACCGGGCGGGAAGTGCATGTGGGCCGCGCCGAGCTGGACTTTGAAAAGGGCATCGGTCTCAGGCTGCGCGAGGTTTCCATTGGCGGCCAGTTCCGCGGCCAGCCCAGGCTGGGAGCCGAGAGCCTGTGGGTGGTGGTGAAGGTGCTTCCCCTTCTGCGCAAACAAGTGGAAATCCGCAAGCTGGTTCTTCAGGGCGCGCAGGTCCAGGTGATTCGCGATGCGGCGGGGCAATGGAATATCCATGGGCTGATGGACCGGCTGGATCAATGGGCACCGCCCCGGGGCGACGGGCTCCTCAATGTTTTCAAGGTCAGCCTCATCAAGCGCGTGGTGGTGCAGGGCGGCCGGGTGCAGCTGTTCGATTTTCACGCGGGCAGCGAGGCGGAACCGGTAGAGTTGAACTTCGAGTCCTTGAACCTTTCATTGCGTAAGGATTTCTTTACGCCATCCTATAAATTCGATTTGCAGGCGAAAGTTCCGCATCCGACGCACCCCGGCGCGGTCCAGGTGGCGGGAAAGCTGCTCAACGTGCTGAGCCTGAGCCAGGGCATGGGTTTCGCCTGGGAGGGCCGGGTGTCGGTTGAGGGCCTTGGGCTTTCGGGCTTTAATGCTTATGTGCGGGAATGGGTGCCCGAGGTGCCGGAGGGGGCCCACCTGGGCCTCGCCGCGAAATTTTCCGGTGAATGGGGCGGGGCGACCCGGTCGGCGGGAACGGTCAAATACTCCTCGCGTGCCGAGAGACGGGAGGCGTCGCTCAGAGACCCCGCCGTGCCCCGTCAAGGGGTTCTCGACTATGATGTTTCCGTTGGCGGAGAAGGCGTGGATGTTAAGGCGTTTCGCCTCCAGTCGGGCCCTTTCGAGGCCTCCGGCAGTGGCCGGTTGTCGGCTATCGGTTCGGACAACCCAAAGGTTTCCTTTGCCATTGCCACTCTGCCGTTCGAGGTTTCAAAGAGCCGTCATTTTTTCCCCTTGAACGTATTGTTTGCCGATGCCATTCACGACAGCGTTCAAGAGCGGCTGAAAGCGGGCAAGCTGGAAATTCAGTCGCTCAGGTTCGATGGTGCGATGGAGGAGTTGAGAAACCTCAACGACCCCGAAAATCACCGCCGTCTCTTTGCGCGCGTCCGCCTGGAAGCCATGGACTTCGCCAGCCCGCTGCCGCCGCTGAAGAGCGTCAGCGGGACCATCCAGCTTGAAAAGGGCATCCATACGCTCGACCTTGCGCGCGTTGTTTATGCGGACTTTGCGTTCACCGGAATTCGCGGCACCCTGCGGGACGCCCTGGACAACCCGGTGGCCGATCTTTCGCTGGAAAACCCGGTGGACGCGGGCAAGTTGCACACCGCTTTGCTGAAGATGTTCGCCGACGATCCTTTCAAAAAATATATCGAGGATTATCAGGACCTCGAAGGACCCGCCAGGCTCCGCTTGCAGTTGAAAGGCCCGCTTAAAAAACCCGATGAAATTTTCCTGGAAGCGGGGCTCCGCTTCGAGGACGTTGCGCTCCGGGAGAAGGGGTTCAGTCCCCGGATCGAACATCTCAAAGGAACGATTTTCTGCACCCGGTCCCCCGCCAGTGACAAGACGCCGCCGCCCTTGCTCCGGTTCGTGGACTTATCGGGCAATTTTGGCGGCAGCTCGTTTTCCCGGCTCAATGGCGAGGTGAAGGTCGCGGGCGATGCCACGGAGAGGACCCTTGCGGCGTTTTACAGGCTGGGCCCCGGGGAGCTGCCCGAAGTGGTGGAGGATCTTTCGCTGGACCCGCCTTTCGATGAATGGGGCCGGAAAATGGTTTTCAGCCGGGGAATCGTCGAGGTGGATTACCATTCGTCCGGCAATCCCGACAGACCCGACCTGGAAAAAGAGTGGGGAACGATTTTGTTGCGCGATCTGTCCATGCACGATCAAAACAAGGCGGCGGCATTCCATAACCTGACAGGCTCCGTCGAATTCGAGAGCGAGGGGCTGAAGCTGAAGGAGGTTCTCGGCTGGTTTGGAGATTCGCCGTTTCACCTTGAGGGCACCGTGTTCACACCGGCGGGCGCACCGCCGGAATTCTCGCTGCACCTGCTCACCAACAGTCTCAAGAGCAGTGATCTGGCCTCGATCCCCCTGCTCGAAAACCTCCGTTTCGAGGGGCTGGCCGAGGTGGACCTCCGGGTGAGCGGGACCGAGCAGTCGTTCACGTTTCAAAACCATCTGGATCTGACCCGCACCACCTACCGTTTTGGGGATCGCTTCACGAAGAAGAAGGGGGCTTCGCATCAGATGAAAATGGATGGGGAATACTCCGTGGAACAGGGCGTGAAGTTCAGCAGCCTGGACATCGACCTGGACTACAACCGGATCAGCGGCCACGGACAGATTAATAACATGGATGACCCTGTCTTTACGGTTCAGCTTGCCGCCAAGGAGTTCAAACTTCATCCCGCGGCGCAGTTTTTCTCGCTGCTGCAGGATTGCCGCGGCGGTGCCATGAGTTTCGAAGTCCAGGGAAGTGGGAACTTGAATCGAATGGAAGAGGCAAGTTGGGACGGTGTGATGAAGGTCGCGAACATGAAGCTCAGGCCGGCCCATTTTCTCAACACCCTGGCGATCGATACGCAAATC
>QJZQ01000119.1 GCA_003246675.1 Nitrospirota bacterium
AGACTGGCGTGGAAGAACTCGGAATCGCTGGTCAAGGCCAGCAAATCCAACCTGACCGCCTGAAGGCGGGCGCTAGATCAGGCCGGTGAACAGCAGGATCATCCAGGTCACCAGCACGACGTTGATGACCACGCCGACGTGAAACAGGATGTTGAACAGTCTATCGTAGGTGAATTTGTAGTCCATGGGTCTATCCTTTCATTCCCCTTCCGCCGGGGTTTTCCAGATGCATCGCTGAATGGCCGCGATGTTTTGTCCGCTCCGGGCTTGTCTGTTGTTTCTGTCAGTCCATTACCAGGGTTTTCAGCCGCCGGGCAAGCTCCGAGCCGCGAATGATTTTCCGCACCGGCCGTTCGATGAGGTTGAGGCTCATGTACAGCCTTTCCAGGCCGCCGAAGGCGGTGGATTCGGCGATGGCGCGGCCGCCTGCGTCGCGGATTTCATTGCGCCAGAGGCTGAGCACGATCAGCTTGGATAGATGCGGCGAGCGGGCCAGGGCAATGGCTCCTTTGTCGCCGATGCGGTTCGAGCATAAGTACAGCCGGCTGATCCGCTCCAGCAGGGGAGACTCGGCCAGGGCGCAGGCTCCCGCATCTTCCATTTCGGTGCTGTCCAGGTGCAGTTCGCTGAGCGCCGCAAGCCCGGTGGCTTCGGCCAGGGCGCGGGTTCCTTCGGCGCCCAGGGGGTTGCTGTCGAGATACAGGATGCTCAGGCGGCTGAATTTTTCCGATGCGGCGATGGCCTGTGCGCCCTCGGGGCCGACGTTGTTGGCCTCCAGCATGAGGCGCGTCAGGTTGCCCGCCAGCGGCGATGCGGCGAGTGTTCGTACCCCCTCGTCGCCGATGGCGTTATGGTTGAGGTACAGCGATCTCAGCCGGGGGAGCCCCTTGAGGCCGCAGAGTATCGCGACGCCCTCGTCGGTGATGTGGTTGTGGCTGAGGTAGAGCTGCTCCACCTGGGCGAGCGCCGTGTCCCCGGCTTCGGCCAATAATTTCAGTTCTTCAAGGCCGATCTGCTTTTCGTCGAGGTCCAGGCATTTGCCGTCGGCGCTGAGGCTTTTCAAGATCAGGTCTTCGAGTTTGGGTCGGGCCACGTCTTGCAAGAAAACACCCTCCTTCAGGGTAAAAAAATCAAATCGTTGGATCTTTTTCGATGCTTTAATCTAAAGGATTTTAAGGCAAAGATCAAATTTCCCAGGCGATTTCGGTGAAAATTATTGGGGATGAAATGAGGGGCCGAATTCGGTATAACTGGAGACCGGCGGCTTGACCCACCACTCTTAAACCCTGAATAAAGCCCGGGAGACGGTAAATAATGATTATCGGCGTACCAAGGGAGATCAAAAAGGACGAGGGGCGCGTGTCTCTCACCCCTGCGGGGGTGCATCACCTGGTCGAGGGCGGCCACACGGTGATGATCGAGGAGGACGCGGGCCTGGCGAGCGGCCTTGCCAATGAGGCGTATGAGGAGCAGGGGGCGCGCATCGTCTCCCGCACGCAGGTTTTCGGCGAGGCCGAACTGATCATCAAGGTGAAGGAACCGCTGCCGGAGGAGTACGATCTGTTGCGGGAAGGGCAGATCCTCTACACCTACCTGCATCTTGCTCCGGCGCGTGAGCTCACCGAGGCCCTGCTGCGGCGGAAAATTATCGGCATCGCTTACGAAACGGTGCAGAGCGCCGACGGGTCGCTGCCGCTGCTCATCCCGATGAGCGAAGTGGCGGGGCGTATGTCCATCCACGAGGGGGCCAAATGCCTGGAACGCGAGAACGGCGGCCGCGGCATTCTGCTGGGCGGGGTGCCGGGGGTGGACCCGGGCCACGTCGTCATCATCGGCGGCGGGGTGGTGGGCGCCAACGCGGCCAAGATGGCCATCGGCAATGGCGCCACGGTGACGCTGCTCGATGTCAACCTGCATCGCCTGCGCTATCTGGACGACATCCACGGCGCGCGCTTGCGGACGCTGATGTCCAACCGCATCAACATGCAGGATGCCTTGAAGAGCGCCGACCTGGTCATCGGCGCGGTGCTCATCCCCGGCGCGCGGGCGCCGAAGCTCATCACCCGCGATATGCTCGGCCTCATGAAGACCGGCTCGGTGATCGTGGACGTGGGCATCGATCAGGGCGGCATTGCCGAGACCTCGCGCCCCACCACTCACAGCGACCCCACGTTCGTCGTGGACGGCGTGGTGCACTACTGCGTCGCCAATATGCCTGGCGCGGTGTCGAGAACTTCCACCTTCGCCCTCACCAACGCCACCTTCCCCTACGCGCGGGAGCTGGCCGGCAAGGGCTGGCTGAGGGCGCTGAAGGAGAACCCCGCACTCCGCCTGGGGCTCAACGTCTTCAAGGGCGAGGTGACGCACCCGGCGGTGGCCGACTCTCTCGGGATGGAGTATGCCGATCCTGAAAAACTTTTGCACTGACTTCCTGGGAGTTTCCTGAATCCAATGGCCCCGACCGGCTTCGTTCACCTTCATCTGCACACGTTTTACAGCCTGCTGGATTCGTCCATCCGGCCCGATGCGCTGTTCAAGCGCGCGGTGGAGTACAAGATGCCGGCGGTCGCCATGACCGACCACGGCAACCTCTTCGGCGCGGTGGATTTTTACAACGGGGCGAAAAAGCACGGCCTCAAGCCCATCATCGGCTGCGAGGTTTACGTCGCCCCGGAAAGCCGCACGGAAAAAACCACCAACCACAGCCTGCGCGACGCCTCCCATCACCTGATTCTCCTGGCCGAGAACGAGCGCGGCTACCGCAACCTGCTGCAACTGGTGACGGCGGGCTACCTGGAAGGGTTTTACTACAAGCCGCGCATCGACAAGGAACTCCTCGCCGAGCACGCCGAAGGGCTCATCGCGCTCAGTTCCTGCGGGCGCGGCGAGGTGGCCTGGAACCTCAACCGCGAGAACATCCCGCGCGCCACGAAAATCGCCCAGCAGTACGTGGAGATCATGGGTTCGGGCAACTTCTATCTGGAGTTGCAGGATCATAAGCTCGAGCATCAGGCGAAAGTCAACCGCGAGCTCGTTGCCCTGGGGCGGAAGCTGTCCATCCCCCTCGTCGCGACGAACAACTGCCATTACCTGAGCCGCGAGGACGCGCACGCCCACGAGATCCTGCTCTGCCTGCAAACGGGCAAGACCATGAACGACGAGCGGCGGATGAAATACCCCGGCGGCGAGTATTATTTCAAATCCGCCGAGGAAATGATCGCCCTGTTCGAGGACGTCCCCGAGGCCATCGAGAACACCCTGAAAATCGCCGAGCGCTGCGACCTGACGTTCGACTTTGGCAAACTCAACTTTCCCGATTACCCGGTGCCGGAAGGCGAGACGCTGGAATCCTATCTGGAAAAGAAGACGCGGGAGGGGCTCGCCGAGCGCCTCGAAGTCCTGTCAAGAACCGCCGCAGGATCGTTCGACCCCGCGGTCTACGAAAAGCGCCTGAACGAAGAGCTCGAAATCATCCGCCGGATGGGCTATCCGGGCTACTTTCTCATCGTCTGGGACTTCATCCGTTACGCGCGCGAGATGCACATCCCCGTGGGCCCCGGCCGAGGCTCCGCGGCGGGCAGCGTGGTGGCCTTTTCGCTCAAGATCACCGACATCGATCCGATTCCCTACGGCCTCCTGTTCGAGCGCTTCCTGAACCCCGAACGCGTGAGCATGCCCGATATCGATATCGACTTCTGCATCGAGGGACGGGACCAGGTCATCCAGTACGTGACGGAGAAGTACGGCGGCAACCGCAACGTTTCGCAGATCATCACCTTCGGCAGCATGAACGCCAAGGGGGTGATTCGCGACGTCGGCCGGGTGCTGGACATGAGCTACGGCGAGGTGGACAAGATCGCCAAACTGGTGCCCAACCGGCTGAACATCACGCTGCAGGACGCCTTCAAGGACGAGCCCCGTTTTGGCCAGATGCGCAAGGAGAACAAGCAGGTGGAAGAGCTGCTCCGCATCGCCGAGAGCCTGGAGGGGCTGCCCCGCCACTGCTCCACCCACGCCGCGGGCGTGGTGATTTCCTCGCAGCCGCTGACCAAATTCCTGCCGCTCTACAAGGGAGGCAACGACGAGGTGGTGACGCAGTTCTCCATGAACAGCGTGGAGAAGCTGGGGCTCCTCAAGATGGATTTCCTCGGCCTGAAGACCCTGACGGTCATCGACAACGCGCTCAGGCTCATCAAGCAGTCCCGCGGCCTCGACCTCGACATCTTCACCATTCCCAAGGACGACCCCGGAACCTACAAGCTTCTGGGCGACGCGCGCACCCTCGGGGTGTTTCAGCTCGAAAGTTCCGGCATGCGCGACCTGCTGAAAAAAATGAAGCCCGACTGCTTCGAGGACATCATCGCGCTGCTCGCCCTGTACCGCCCGGGCCCCCTCGAAAGCGGCATGGTGGACGATTACATCAAGCGCAAGCACGGCCACATGGAGGAGAAATACGAGCTGCCCGAGCTGAAGGATATTCTCAAGGAAACCCACGGGGTCATCCTGTACCAGGAACAGGTGATGAACATCGCCAGCGTCCTCTCCGGCTTCAGTCTGGGCGACGCCGACCTCCTGCGCCGGGCCATGGGCAAGAAGAAGCCCGAGGAGATGGCCGCGCAGCGGGAAAAATTCCTGGCGGGGTGCGAGACCCACCGCCACCCGAGCGCGAAGGCGGAAAAAATCTTCAACCTCATGGAGAAGTTTTCCGGCTACGGCTTCAACAAGTCGCACAGCGCCGCCTACGCGCAGATTTCCTATCAGACGGCTTACCTGAAGGCGCATTATCCGCTGGAGTTCTTCGGGGCGCTCATCACCAGCGACATGGACAACACCGACAAGGTGCTGCGCTACATTCACGATTGCCGGGAGGCGGGCATCCGCGTGCGCCCGCCGGATATCAACGCCAGCCGGAAGGACTTCTCCATCGTGGAAGACCAGCTCCTGTTCGGGCTGGGCGCGATCAAGAACGTGGGTTCCGCGGCCATCGACTCCATCCTCGAAACCCGCGACAGGCTTGGCCGGTTCAATACCTTCCAGCATTTTTGCGAATCGGTCGACCTGCGCACCGTCAACAAGCGGGTGATGGAAAGCCTGATCAAGAGCGGCGCCTGCGACTCCCTGGGCGTTGCCCGCGCGGCCCTGATGCACGACCTGCCGGCGGCGATGGAAATGGGGCAGGCCAAGCAGAAGGACATCGAGCTCGGTCAGTCGAGCCTGCTCGACCTGTTCGACGAAGAGCCGGCCTTAAGCCCCATGGCGGGCAACGGCGGCATTCCCGAATGGGGCGATCACGAACGCCTGAAGTTCGAGAAGGAAGCCATCGGCTTCTACATCACCGGTCATCCCCTGGAACGCTACGCCCGCGACCTGGCCTGGTTCACCGACGCCAATTCCGCCACGGTCGCCGAGGGCAGCAGCCCCAAGGCGGTCAATCTCGCGGGCATTCCCATCAAGGTGCTGCCGAAAACCACGCGCAAGGGCGACAAAATGGCCATCGTTACCATGGAGGATCTGCAAGGGTCCCTGGAGGTGATCTTCTGGCCGGAGCTCTATGCGCAGGCGTCACAATTGCTGAACGCGGAGGAGGCCCTGTTGATCCGCGGCGATGTGGATTCCGAAGGCAACCTGCCCAAAGTGATCGCGCAGTCGGTCGCGCCGTTGGCCGAGGCCAAGCAGCACTGGAAGGGCAAGGTGCACATCCACATCCGCACGCCGGGCCTGGAGAAGGAAACCCTGGTGGCGGTGCGCGACGTGCTCGCGTCTCACAGGGGCGGCAACGAAACCTTCCTGCACTTCCTGTTTCCCGATAACCATGTCCGCACCATGACCGTGGACCACGATCTCAGGATTCAGCCGAGCGATGAGGTGATCCGCGAAATCGAAACCCTGTTAGGTGAGGATTCGATGCACTTCGAGTAGCCGGGTTCAGAGCTTTCTCCGCTTCCCGACCCTGCGGCGCAGCTCTTCGTCCAGGCCTTTAGCGCCTTTGGGCGCGAGGGGGATGACGATCGTTTCTCCGTCCCGCGCGGTCACTTCCAGGAGGGTGGCGCGGCAGACGCCCGCAAACAACGCCGGAAGATAAAATGCCGCACGCGTTTCCATGCGAACCACCCGGTTCCAGGGGATGCCCGCCGCCGGCTGCGCGAAGGGCCGGAGCCAGCGGGAATAATGCATGGCGATCCCCTCCTCGCCGAGGGTGGCGAAACTGGCCCTCGGGAACAGGTCGCGGTTGCCAAGCATCAGCTTCAGGGCCAGGAGGAGGCCGAGGCAAAGCACCAGGCAAAGCGCCGCGACGAAAAGGGCGTTGACCGTCCAGCCGAGAGGCGAACCGAGGACCACGAAGGGAAACGCGACCAGAGTGCAGAGGAAGACGATGAGCGGCGCGGCCATGAAAAGGCCGGGAAAGCGGACGCCCAGCCCCGGCAGGGCGGTGGGAAGCACCACGGCCACCCCCTGGCCGGTATCGAGCACGGGGCGGCTGCGTGCGTCCGCCTCGTTATCGAGAAGAAAATCGAAGGCGGCGTTGTAATCCTGCTTTATCCAGTCGGTGGATTTCATGGGCATCGAATAGAAAGTTTCGCCGATATCTTTTTGCCAGCGTTCTGGCGGGTTGTGAGATAATACCAGCGGGTTTCCCCGCTGATGCATTCTTATCCGGGCATCGTCCCGAGGCAATATTGAAAACAAGAACGTTCAAGAATTTAACTGAAAGCGGCCTGAAAAACCACACGGATGTTCTGCCCAACGGGCTGACCGTGGTCACGGTGGAGATGCCGCACATCCATTCGGTGGAACTTGCCCTGTTCGTGCGCTCCGGGCTGCGCTTTGAAAACGAGCGGAACAACGGTGTTTCGCACTTTCTGGAACACATGCTGTTTCGCGGCAATGAAAAATTTCCCGACTCGGCCCGGCTCAACCGCGAGTTCGAGTCGCTCGGGCGGGAACTGCGCGCCTCGACGCTCAGCGAATACACCTATTACGGGTTCAGCCCGCACATTTCCAAATTTCCCCGGGCGGTGGAGCTGTTCGCCGATTTCTTCACCCGGCCGACCTTCTCCGGCCTCGAACTGGAACGGCAGATCATCCTCGAGGAATGCCAGGAGGAACTGAACGAAAAGGGAGAGAACGTCGATATCGACGATCAGGCCTGCCGCCTTCTTTACCAGGGCAATCCCTTGTCCTGGCAGACCATCGGCACGCAGGAGACCATCGCCGCCATGGACGAGGCGACGCTGCGCCAGGCCTTTAGCGATTTTTATGTCCCCGGCAATATGGTGCTCGCCGCCGCCGGGCCCATCCGCCATGAAGATTTCATCGCGCTGGTCCGCCGCTATTTTTCCAGCTTTCCCGCCGGGGGCCGGGTGATCCCGCCGGGTTACTTTCAGGGCAGCGTGGACGAATCGCAGGACGGCCCCCGGTGCTGTTTTCAGCATGATTCCGACAGCCAGGCGCAGCTGCAACTGTGTTTTCGCGGCGTCTCGTACAACCACCCCGAATACTACGCCGCCTGCCTCATCAACCGGATTTTCGACGACGGCTTCAGCTCGCGGCTGCAACGCGCGCTCAGGGAAGACCGCGGCCTGGTGTACTCGGTGGAGTGCCGGGCGACGAGCTTGTCGGATATCGGCACGATGGACTTCGATGTCACCGTCCGTCCGGAAAAGCTTCTCGAGGTCGTGGACATCCTGCTCGGCGAAATCAAGGCGTTTGCCGCCGAGGGGCCGACCGAGGAAGAACTCGCGCACGTCAAGCAAAGAAGCTTGTTCGATCTCGATGTCGACCGGGACGGTCCCTACGAGCAGATCGTCCGCTACGGTCTTACGCGGCTGTACTCCGAGCCGTTGTCGCCGGAGGAGGAGTGGCGGCGCATCAAGGCGATTGGCCGGGACGATCTCATCCGGCTGGCCCGCCGGCTGTTCGTCCGGGAAAAGCTCAATCTCATCGTTGTCGGCCCCCTCACCGGCGAGATCCGCCAGCGCCTGACGGCGGCCGTCGAGGCCTACTGATTCCATCCTAGAGACTTGTCATGACTCACGAAATTTTTAAATTGTTCCGGCCGGCCAGTCTGCTGGCTTTTCTGCTGATTGCCGCCTGCGGCCCAGGCGTCGAAACCTGCCTTGAGGACCAGAGCTGCGGCCCCGAAGTGGTGGTGAAGCAGGTCACGGGCGAGGCGCCTCTCGACCCCGAATCCCCGCTGTGGACCGCTGCCGACGGACCGGTTCCCACGCTTGTCGAGTTGGGGCCGCAGATGGTCACCAACCCAAAATGGCCCGATCCGGCGATCAAGAAGGTGGAGATCCGCGCGGTGCGCAATGCATCCACCGTGGCTCTGCGTCTGGAATGGGAGGACGACAGCCTGGATCATCTCTACGGCCCGTCCGCGAATTATACCGATCAGGCGGCGCTGATGTTTCCTTTGAATCCGGGGAGCGAGCTGCCCGCCATCACCATGGGCGCGGCGGGCGAGCCGGTCAACATCTGGCAGTGGCGGGCCATGTGGCAGACCGACCTTGGAGAAAAAAAGGCGGGTAAGCACGTGCGCTCAGGTTCGGTTTCCGGCCTGCCGACGGTGGGGACAGAGCAACGCGCCTCCCCCGTGGAGGATTTAAACGCCGAGGGGTTCAGTACCCTGACCACCCAGGATGAGCAGAATGTGATGGGGCGTGGCGTCTGGAAAGACAACCGCTGGCGGGTGGTGTTCCGGCGCGCCTTGAAAAGCCCGGACAACGCCGACATTCAGTTCAAGGATGCGTCGGCCATGGCGGTGGCGGTGTGGAACGGCGGCAACCGCGAGAGAAATGGCCAGAAGGGGCTTGCGGGCTGGCTGCTGTTGCGATTTCCCTGACGCCGCTCAGGCCGGGTTGCCGCTTTCTCCCAGGTTCAGCCTGAAGTGGGTGAACGTGTCCCGCAGGTAGGAGGAGAGGGCGTCCTTCAACTCGGCGGGCACCCAGTTGATTTTTTCCACGGGCCAGTCCTCGACCCTGAATATATTCAGACCGTCCCGCTGGTAGGGCCCCTCCAGCGCTTCCTCGTAACCGTACACCAGCGCGTTCGCGTAAACCTTGTGGTAGAGCTCCTCGATTTCCTCGGGGTCGTGCAGGCCCTTCAGGAAGCGGTCGAGAAGATCCTGAATGATGGGTTCGGCGTGCTCGGCAAAGTCCGGCGTGAGGGCAGGGCGCAGGGTGAAGTAGATGATGAGCACGTCCTGCAACAGGAACTTGAGTTCGTCGCTGGCTTTTTTGACGGGCCGGTGGTTGATGTCGAGGTTTTCCTTGAGCTGACGCACGTTGCGGATCGCGTCGTAGATGATGGACTCCTCCCAGGTCGCGGCGTTCCAGACGAAAAACGCGCGCACGAACTTCACCCTCCCGCTCGCGTCCCACATTTGCAGGGTGGTGGTGGGGCGCTTCCGGTTGGAGTAGGGGACCGGCTCGCCCCAGCGCGGGTCGACCAGGTCGAGGCCGAATTTACCGAAGTGGGAGCGAAAGTTCTGGTGGTAGATTTCCATCAGCCGCTCAAAGTTTTCTTTTTCGTCGAGAGCGGTGTTCTGCGGCAGGTTGACGATGGAATACAGGCGCACCACGTTGGTGCGGGCGCGGCCGTCTTCCCCGGCGATCAGGTAGGAGCCGCCCCACATGCCCGCGCTGATGGGGATGTCGAT
>QJZQ01000179.1 GCA_003246675.1 Nitrospirota bacterium
TTCCCGCGGGCTTTTGAATTCGAACCTGCGGGGTTCTTTTTGTCCGCAGATTTCCTCGTCCTGATCGACGATCAGTTGGTTGTTTTCAACGCTATGGATGACGAATTTCTTGCGGGTCTTCAATTTTCCAAAGATTTCCCGGTAAACCGGTTCCAGATTAAGGGCCATGAAAAACCTCCTGTCAGGTCGCGATGGTTGAATGAGTCGCGCGATAGATTTTTCTGCACACCGGTTCCCCATCGAAGGCCATGAAAAACCTCCTGACAGGTCGCGATGATTGAATGAGTCGCGCGATAGATTTTTCTGCACACCGGTTTCCCATCGAAGGCCATGGAAAACCTCCTGACAGGTCGCGATGATTGAATGAGTCGCACGATGATGAAATGATAGCTCCCCGCCTGGATGAAATCAAATATTTTGCCCGCGGCGAGGGCCGGGCGGGAAAATCTTAAAAAAAGATTAACACCCCTTTCAATCTATGCTAGGCTACCGTGATTTTTCGGCGGGTTTTTAGGGGAAGGCGCCCTCGCCCGTTTTTTTGCAAGTGGTTTCATCCAGATTCGGGATCGTCCGCCGGCCGGCCGGCGATTCCCCTTCCCAGGGCAGACCCCGGCGGGCATCCCGCTTTCTTTGATGGTTGGCCCCTTTCCAAGATAACTCCATGCCACAAAAGCTCACCCTCAAAAACCTCATCGATCATTTAATTCACGAGTCGCAAGGTCCTTTCACGACGGAAGAGTTCGTGCAAAGGGTTGAAAAGCGCTGGCCGCGGAAAATCTCCAAATCCACCCTTGGCCGGTTGAAGCGCAAGCTCTCTTATCACGATGCCCTGATCGGTATGGAAGACGACGACTTTCTTCCCTGCCGGGCCGTGCTCGATAAGATCGGCCATCTTTCCTTGTCCCTGGAACTTGGAAAACTGGAATGGGAGCGGCAGATTTTCATTCCCGGTCACCGGATGATTCCGTATTTGCCGCCGGAGCGTTTGGAAAAAGACCTGGTTTTCCTCGACCCTGAGGGCCGCGAAATTCCGAAGCTTAAAAAATCGTTTTATATCGATGAGGTTATCCATTTTTATCACTACGCGGGAGAGCGTCATTTCCCGGACGAAATCAAGGTGAACGAATGGATGCCGGTGAAAAGTTCGCTGGCGCTCACGGTGTGGGATCTCAAGTCCGTAATGGAAACCATCGGTCTTAAGTGGGGCGATGGGCTGAGGCTCGAACTTCTGGACTACGAGGGCGGCGTGTTTCAGGTGCAGCGTTATTCGAAGGCGCGGTTGAGGGCGGATCAACTAAAAAGCCGCATGCTCAATGTGGCCCTTGAGTCGGTTCTCGCCCGTTTGTACTGCGACGAGGGTTTCCATGCCGGGGGGCTGCAAAAGCAGATCCTGCACGGCCTGTTTCTATTGGAGCCCGACCTGCTCAAGGCGGCGCCGTTTTCGCTGACGGATTTTCTCGAATCGTTGAAGGAACTCACCGTCGTGAGCTACGAGACCGGCGAGGTGCAGCTCGCTCCGGCGTGGACCACCGAACCCGCACCGCAGACGAGAAAAGAGAGCCCGAGAATCCCCAAGGGAGAAACCGGGTCGCTCAAGGAAATATTCAAGGATCTCGGTCTTGCGTTTCAGGCCTCGGAGTTTAAAGCCATCCTCTACACCGTCATGATGTCCGACCGGTTCAAGCTCGAGGTGGTTTTTCACCTGCTGTTTGGTGGCGAGGGCAAGCTGTTTCTCAATAAAAAACAGCACACCGCCTTTTACGACCACCTGCGGAAACTGTTGCTCCAGATTACGGAGGACCTCAAAACTCCGGAGCCGCGTCTCATTGCCGATTTGCGGGAAAAATGTGTTCAGGTCAAGCTCGGTCTGATCGGGATTCTGCGTTTTCTGGAGGGCAAGGAGGTGGGGCTTGAAGACCTGCCGGCGGAAATCCTCGTGCAGATCATGGAGCTTGACCAGTTCTGCGTGGAAAACCTTTCCCGCCTGTCCCGGCGCGGCGAGCCACCGGATTTGAAATTCATCGGCGACCTCAGGCTGTCGCTGAAGTTTGTCCTGCCGCATTTGAACCAGCTGGAGGAAGAGGTGTACCACCAGCTCGGGTTTTTCTGATTTTCCTGTCTGCTCCGTGCGTGGCCGGGAGGTTTCGCCCCTCTTGTGTTACTGGTCGAGTGCGTGCCCCATCAGGGTGTGGCCGGAAAACTCATCCACGCGGACCTTCACAATATCTCCTGCCTTGAGTGAAGCGCCTGAGAGGTGCACCCTCCAGTATTCCGGGTTGCGGCCCTTCCATTCGTAGCCGTTTTTCGAGGAGCGTCCCTCGATGAGCACTTCCACGTCTTTTCCCAGGAAGCGCCGTGCTTCCCTTTCGGTGAGCCGCGCCTGGTGCTCCAGGGTTTTTTGCAGCCGTTCGTGCTTGACCGCCTCCGGCACCGAATCGGCCAGCAGGGCGGCGGGGGTGCCCGGCCGGGGGCTGTAGGAGAACATGAAGCTGCTGCTGAACCCCACCTGTTCCATGAGCTTGAGGGTGTCCTGAAATTCGCTTTCGGTTTCCCCCGGATAACCGACGATGATGTCGGTGGACAGGGCGATGCCAGGCGCTTCGGACTTGAGCTCGGAAACCAGATCGAGGTATTCGCGCGCGGTGTGGCCGCGCCGCATGTCGTTCAGGATGCGGTCGTTGCCGCTTTGGACCGGCAGGTGGAGGTGATTCATCAGGATGTCGAGATCGCGATAGGCCAGAATGAGCTCGCGGGTGAAATCTCTCGGGTAGCTGGTGGTGAAGCGCAGCCGGCTGAGGCCGGGGATTTCGGCAACCCGGTACAGCAGCTCATGAAATGGCACGGGGTCGTTCATGCCGCGTTTGCCGTAAGCGTTGACGTTTTGCCCCAGCAGGATGATTTCTTTCGCGCCCCGGTCCACCAGTTGCCGGATTTCGCTGTAAATTTCCTCGGCCTCGCGTGATTTTTCCCGCCCGCGCGTGAAGGGAACCACGCAAAACGAGCAGAACTTGTCGCAGCCCTTGATGATGTTGACGAACGCGCTGGCGCCGGGATTGCCTGGCGGCGGCGCTTCCAGGGTGGGAATGGAATAGTTCTTGCGCTCGTCCCAGGTGCTCCAGACCATGGATTCGCCGGTTTGGCGGATGCGGTCCACCGCGAGGGCGATGTCTTCCACATGGTCGGGCCCCATGATGAGGTCGAGAAAGGGCATTTTCCCGAGCAGGCGTTCCCCTTCCTGCTGAGCCAAACAGCCGGTGAGCCCCAGGATCAGGTCGGGGTTCTTCTCCTTGAGGGGTTTCAGGTGGCCGAACAGGGAGAAAATTTTCTGTTCCGCCTTTTCCCGAATGGAACAGGTGTTGACGAGGATCAGATCCGCATTTTCCTTTTCATGCGTCCGGGTGTAGCCGGAATGAAAAAGAAGGAGTTCCATGCGCTCCGAATCGGCCACGTTCATCTGGCAGCCAAAAGTATCGAGATAAACCTCTTTCATGGCAACAAAATTAAGTGAAAACCCCTCTCTTTGCAACAGGCATTTCAAAAAGCCCGGAATAGCCAGGCGAGGAGGGAGGAGGCGGCAGGTCACTTAATTTGTTTAAATTTAAACTAATTAATGCAGTATAAATACTCCTTTTTTAAAATTATAAAAATTTAATTGACAAAATAGCACACTTAAAATACCATTATAAAACCCCGTGTTTTATGGGGAGGGCCAGGAGCCCCGGTCTCGGGGATACTCGTAACTCTTTAAAATTGAGGGCATTAAAGTGTCAGGTACGAATTGTGTGCGCCAGATAAGGGAAGCCAAGATGATGAGCAAGGCGGAGCTGGCGCGCAAAGCCAATGTAACCGTGCAGACCATCGACCGTATCGAAAGAGGGATGGATTGCCGCTTGGATACCAAGCGTAAAATCATCCTGGCTTTGGGATATAAGTTGGCCGATCGTGCGGCTATTTTTGGCGAGGAGGATGGAGAGGATGAAGCGTTCGGGCAATCACAGGCCAGGGAAGCCTGAGAGCGGATTTTCCCCCCGGGGTTGACTGCCGGCGATAAGTGCAAGAGGCGAAAGGTGCCTCCCCGAGGCTATGGAACGATGAGCTCGCGGCGTCTTGCAGAACGCGGGCGGGGAGGCAGGCGGTTGCCGTTGCCTCCTCCAAGGGGATTGAAAAAATGTTGATTATTTTATAACAAGTGATGAAAAAATTAATCACATCGACAAACCCCGGCAGAACCGCTGAGGACTGAAACATCTTTAGATAGTTGATGTTATAGATTTATGTGTGTTTTGGTACATTGTTTGCTTTATTCAGGATTCGGACTCACCTGTGAAATCCCGTGAGCGGGAATAATTAAGGAAATTCTAATGTTTCTTTCAAGCAAAACCCCGTTGGTGGCCTTGGATGTGGGGGCGCATTCCATCAAGCTGGCCCAGCTGAACCCCCTGAATTCGAAGAACAAGTATGAGTTGACCAGCTTTGGCATCATGCCCCTGAAGGAGGACTCCATTGTCGACGGCGTGATCAAAAACCACGACGAAGTGGTGGACGCCCTGGTGCGGCTGGTCAAGGCTGAAAAAATAAACACCCGGTACGCGGTGGCCTCGGTGGCGGGAGAGGCGGTCATCATTAAAAAGATCAAAGTGCCCGTCATGAGCGCCGAGGAACTCCAGGAGTCCATCGCCGAAGAGGCGGAACAGTACATTCCCTTCGACATCGACGACGTCGCCATTGACTTCCAGATAATCGGTCCGAGTGGGCGCAGCGGGGCGGATGAAGACGGCGATGGTGAAGACACCATGGATATTCTTCTGGTGGCGGTGCAGAGGGAGATGATTTACAACCGCACCGACGTGTTGATCGATGCCGGTTTGAAGCCGGTGATCGTCGATCTGGACGTGTTTGCCATGGTCAATGCCGTCAGCCTTTCGCACGATCTCACGGAAATGGGCGCGGTGGCGCTGGTCGACCTTGGCGAATCCTTCACCCACGTGAATATTGTTCTCGACGGGGTGACGGCCTACACGCGCGATATCCCGGTGGGCGGCGGTTACTGTTCGAGGCGGTTGGTGTCGGCCTTTGACGTGACTTACCGGCAGGTGGACGATCTCAAGGCCGGGAGGTTGCCCGCCGGTGTCGACAGCGACAAGGTGGTCGAGGTGATCACCAGCTCTTTCGACAAGGTGTTGGACGAAATCCAGAAATGTTTTGAGTTCTTCAGCACTACGTCGAACATGGAGGTTGAAAAAGTTATTTTGACCGGCGGCGGCGCCATGATCCAGGGTGTGGACGGCTTTTTTTCAGAGCATCTCAAGGTGCCGGTGGAAATAATCGACCCTTTGAAGGGGATCAAGGTAAACTCCAGAAGTTTTGACAAGGCTACCATCGCGGAGTTGGCCCCCCTGACCACTGTGGCCCTTGGCCTGGCAACCAGAAGGTTTGACTACCAATGATAAAAATCAACTTACACGATTATCGGGATGAATTAAGAAAAGTCGACATCCAGAAGCGGGTCGTCAAGGCGACGGGGGTGGTCCTCGCCTCCGTCGGACTCATCGCGCTGAGTTACATCGTCGACCAGGCGCAGCTGGATATGCTTAAGGGCGAAGTTCGGGGACTGGAATCTGAAGTGCAGGCCCTGGAACCGGAGGTGAAACACGTCAGGGGCATGATGGCCCGGCAGGCGCGGGCTGATACGATCATCGCCGGTATCCAGAAACTGCGTACCGATCAACTGGAGGCCACGCGGCTTTTGGGCGACTTCAGCTTGCGCGTTCCCAAGGACATCTGGCTGACCAACGTCCAGCAGATGACCAAGGAAGGCCTGAGGAAATCCAAGGTGCCGGTGATTTACTTTGAGGACCCGGGAACCTCTGACGATAATAAAAAAGGCAGGCGTCGAGGCAAAAATAAGGACGTAGAAATTCCGACGCAGGATTTTATCGAGATCAGAGGCCGCTCCTTCAAGGAAAAGGAAATCGCCCGCTATATCGAAGAGCTTGAAAAAATTCCTTATTTCAAGCTGGTATTTCTGCACCAAACGAAGAGAGAGATGATGGGAGTGTATCCGGTGTATGAGTTTTCTCTGTACTGCTATATGCCGAAAGATAATGCCAACGCCGTGACCTGACAGGGTTAGCAAGGGAATACCATGGACAAGATTTTCGACAAATTGCCTTACGACCTCTTGGATGGCATCAAGATGGTGCAGTTTTTACTGATGGCCCTGGGGGCCGGACTGGCGATGGGCGCCATTTACTTTTTCACGTTGTACGACGCCACCCATACTGAAATCGCCAGCCTTGAAACCAAGAAGACGAGTTTGCAGAAAACCCTGAAGGCTAACCAGGAACTGGTGGCGAAAAAGGAATTCGTTGCCAACCAGCTCGCCCGCACCGTGGGCAATCTGCACGCGATGAAGCAGCAAATGCCGAAGGAAAAGGAAATGCCCGGGCTTCTCAAGGGAGTATCTGGCCTGGCCAAGACCCTGGGGCTGGATATCCTCCTGTTCCAGTTGAATGAAGGGGGAGTCAATGATTTCTATAAGGACATACCGGTGAACATCGAATTTCGCGGTGGTCTCTGGAAGTCCATGGACTTTTTTGACGGCATGCAAAATCTTCTTCGGCTGGTGAATTTCACAGATCTGGTCATGGACGTTCGCAGTGTAGACATCCTGGATTCTAATGGGGGGGTGGTCCGCACCGTGCCCACGCTGCACACGAAATTCATGGCGAAAACTTTCTCGTATATCGAAGGGGCCGAGGACAAAACCTCTGCCGAAAAACCAGCTAAATAACAGGTCGGGAGACTTCTTAATGAAATTGAGATCTAAATGGGTTGCCGGTTTTTTCTCCTGGGCATTGTGCATCGCGGCCGCGGGAATGATGGCCGGGCCGGTGCCGTCGGAGGGCTCCACACCGCCTTTGAGTGAGGACGCGGCGTCCAATGAGCAGAATGAACTCCTGGAAGAGTTGTTTCAACTGGGAGGGTTCAACGACCTGTTTGAACACCGGGACAGCGCGTTTGTGGAAACCGGAACCCTGCCCGACTCCGAGGTGCCGCAAGGCGAACTTGAGTTGGCGGTGAACTTTGTACGGCGCGTTTATCAGGCGGGCGAGTTCCGCGATACGGTCAAGGAGCGGCTGGTTAAAAGCTACAATCGTGGCCACATGGAAACGCTGCTCAACTGGTACCGCTCTCCCCTGGGCATGAAGATTACCCTCCTGGAGACAGAAGCCTTGCGCATGAACCCAGCCGAAAAGATGACGGTGGGGAAGAAATATGTCAAGGAGAACCCCCTGAACGCAAGCCGCAAGGCACTTCTTGGCAAGCTGGATAAATTGATCGAAATTACGGATGTCTCCGTGGCGACGATCCAGTCCTATCTTCGTATCCTGGCGGCAGACAACCCGCGTTACCAGGGCCAGTCGGTGGATAGTCTGATGGTGAGCCTGGGTAAAAAAATTGAACCTCACATCAGGCAGGCGGTGCAGGAGGTCTCGGCGTACACTTATCGAGACCTGACCGACCAGGAACTGGAAACCTACTATAATGTGTTGGCGGGTAAAGCCGGCAGCTGGCTGATCAAGGCCTATCTTGCGGGTTCCAGGGAAGCCTGGAGCCAGGTGGTGCTTCGGGCGAAAGATTTTCAGAGCCGGCTTTATACGCAGGTGGAGTCCAAGGGCGAATATCAGCTGCTCAGGGATTTTGCTCCGCCGGGAAGGCGATACGCTCTCATAAGGAAGCGCGACCCCTTTATGCCGCTGGTCATCGATGGAGAAATCCAGGTGACCCAAAAGAAAAAGGAAGCAAGTGAAGCGCCTAAAGTGGCAAAATATACCAAGGGGTACGGGAGGGAATTCAGAAACACTCCGAATATTCCTGAACCTATTTTCAGGAAAATCGAAAAAGACGATCCTGAGTTATTCTCTGACCTTGAATTTTACGCGAAATTGTTTAATAATCGCTCAAAATTGAAAGAGATGAGCAACAAGGATTATCAGAGCGCGGTTAAAAAATACAAGGGGTTGATCGAACAGGCCAACGGCACCAAGCTGCTTCCTACCCCCCTGCAAGCCAACTACGGTTCGCTTAAGCTGGTGGGGGTGATCTGGAAGGGGTCGGAAAGGGTGGCCTTGGTTGAAATCCAGGGTAATAAGGGGCACACCGTCAAGAAGGGGGTTCTGATCGGCCCGAAATACGGTGTGGTTGATTCCATCCAGCGGGATGAAATCGTCGTCAAGGAAAATTCCAGGGATTACCTTGGAAATATCGTGACCAAAAAGAAAGAAATTGAATTTTCCGCACAATCCCAAGAGTAGAGATGAGGAGCCATTGTGATTAAGAAAAAATACCAGATTATTACGTATGCGTTCTCTCTTGTTTTCGTCGCTGCCATGGGTGGAATCGCAAGCGCCGCTGCCCCGGCAAACATGAAAGCCGAAGAGAACCCTGCCGCTGGCGCGGTCCTGGCGTCGGACAAGCCCCTGATGCTTGCCCAAAATGGCGCTGAGGGACTCCCGATGGAAGAAGGGGTCTCTAAAATCACGCGCATGAACGCCGTGGCCAAGGGAGAGGGGCGGTCCATCGTTTCGATCGATTCGACAGGCCCTCTGCAGTATACGGCGTTCAAGCTGCTCAATCCGCTGCGTCTGATTCTGGATTTCCCGAACATGGAAAAAGGGGATTTGCAGGACAGGATCGAAGTCAATAAGGGAGTCGTCGAGAGCATCCGCTCCCTTTATTTCCATGAAGCCGAAGTATTGCGCCTGGAAATCGTTCTGGCGGAAGCGGTGGAATACGATATTCAAAAACCCCTGAAAAACAAACTGGTCATTTACCTGCAGAAATCCGCCAAGGAGGAGGTGGCCCAGGCCGCTCCCGCCGTGGATGCAGCGGTGGTTCCCGCATCCGGCGATGAGGATGATAAGCAGCCTGGAGTTAACACGGTCAATATGGGCGACCCCAAGGTCGACCCCTGCTCCAAAATGCTGGATGGGGACAAGGAAAGAATATCCCTCGACTTTCAGGGGGCCAGCATTCGCAACCTGTTGCGAATTATTTCGGATATCAGCGGCTTCAACCTGATTTTGTCCACCGAAGTATCGAGCTCCAGCGAAAAGGTTCATATGCGTTTGCTGGATGTCCCCTGGAACCGGGCGTTCGATGTCATCCTTAAGAACAGCGGCCTTGGCGTCAAGTGCTCAGGCGACAACATCATCCGTATAGCTACCCTGAAGTCCCTGGCCGTAGAGGAAAATGAGGAAGTGGCGGCCAACCAGCGAAAGCGTCAGGAGGAAGAGACGGCACGGCTGGCTCAGCCCCTCATCACCGAAGTGGTGCAAATCAACTACGCGGATATCGACGACCTCTCCAAAAACCTGAATGCGCTCCTCCAAAGTCAGATTGCAACAGGCGTTGGGGGGAGTAGAGGAAGCAATCAGCGCCGCGGCCTGATCACGGTGGACAAACGTACCAACAAGCTCATCCTCACCGATATTCGCGAGAATATCGATGACATGCTGGGCCTGATCCGTATCCTGGATATCCAGACGCCGCAGGTAATGATCGAGGCGCGCATCGTCGAAGTCAACAAGGAATTCACC
>QJZQ01000078.1 GCA_003246675.1 Nitrospirota bacterium
TCAGGATAATCGCCGCCACGGCCAGGGCGAAAAGGATCACCAGCCGGGTGGTCTGTTTGCGGGCCGCCTCCTGGCGCGAGAAGAAATCACGCATGCCGGGGACAGCGATCAGGAGAAGGAGACCTTGGGCGCCACCCGCTCTTCTGGGTTTTCGATTTCGAGCAACTTGGCGGGGGCGAAGTTGAAGGTGCCGGCAACGATGTTGCTGGGGAAGACCTCGCGGGCGGTGTTGTAGAACATGACCGCGTCGTTGAAGGCCTGGCGGGCGAAGGCCACCTTGTTCTCGGTGGCGGTCAGCTCTTCGCTGAGCTGGGCCATGGTCTGGTTGGCTTTGAGGTCGGGGTAGGCTTCCACCAGGGCGAACAGGCGTCCGAGTGCGCCGGTCAGGGCACCCTCCGCCCCCATGAGTCCGGCGATGGCCGTCTGGTCCGCGGGGTTGGCCGACGCCTTCTTCTCGGCCGCCGCAGCCTGGTTGCGGGCGGTGATCACCGCTTCGAGCACCTCGCGCTCGTGCTTGAGGTATCCTTTGGCCGTCTCCACCAGGTTGGGGATGAGATCGTAGCGGCGCTTGAGCTGCACGTCGATCTGGGCAAAGGCGTTCTGGAACTGGTTTTTCAACTGAACCAGGCGGTTGTAGAGCCCGACGGTGTAGAAAACCGTCAGAACCGCCAGGGCGAGGATGACCAGAAGAAAGATTCCAAAAGCACTCATAGAACCTCCTTGAACGAGGGCAGGGGGGGATTAAAAGCTTTCCATTTTTACCCTATCCCGCCGGGGCTGTCAAAACAACATTGCGGGAACAAAGGAAAAGGGCGGCTGGCGGCCGCCCTTGATCGTTCAACGCTCCAAGTAGAAAGTTTTCCCTGCGTCGAGCAGTATTCCGACGGGCTCGGACGATTACGATGCCTGCGCGGCGCTCGCCAGCTTCGTCCCCAGAGCAAAGGCCTTTTGGCAGTCCTGCGGAAAGACCTCATCGTGGCGCGCTTTCTTGGTTTCGGCGTTCCACGCGGTCGAGAGGTATTTCGAGTAATCGCTGAACTGGTAGGTGTCGGTGCTGAGCAGCAGGTCGCAGTTGCCGAAGATCTTAGCCAAATATCCTTGTGTGGCCCCGAAGGTCTTGTCGTAATGGCGCGCCGCCAGGTCTTTTTCGGGGACATTCATGGTGTAGACCAGCCCTGTCTGCAGTGTGCCGGAAAAGATGGGGGCGTAGCCGGGGGTGTACGTCAGGTAGGGGAAGAGGAGCCGTTCGATGAACGAGCGCATCGCGCCGGTTTCCGCCCCGAAGTAGACGGGGGTGCCCAGGATGAGCACGTCGGCTTCGGCGACCCTGCTCAGAACGGGGGTCAGATCGTCCTTCATGGCGCAGCGGCCATAGCTTTTTCCGCCGATTTCCTTGCAGGCAAAGCAGCTGGTGCACCCTTTGTACGCCAAATCGTAGAGGTTCACCATCTCGGTTTCTGCGCCCTGCGCCGCGGCGCCTTCCAGCGCGTGTTTGAGCAGGGTGGCGGTGTTCCAGCTTTTTCTTGGACTGCCGTTGACGGCAATGGCTTTCATGATGTCTCCTCCCGGGAAGCGGATTGGATGGGGTGTTTGGCCTGGATGGTTCGAGATTATTCGAACTGAATGGTTCGAAAATAGTCGAACCGTATTGCGCGGTCAAGTGTTTTTTTCTATAGTGGGAGCACACAAGGAGATGGCGAATATGACAGGCAAACAGAACGAGCAGGAGCAACCGCTGCGCGAGGAGATCCAACTGGGCAAGGTGCTGCACGCCCTGAGCGATCCGGTACGGATGGAGATCGTGCTGAAACTCGCCGGGGCCAAAGAGGTCGCCTGCGGGTGCTTCGGCCTGAGCATGCCCAAGTCGTCCCTCTCCCATCATTTCAAGGTGTTGAGGAATGCCGGCGTCGTCGCGACCAAGCGCGAAGGCAAGGAGTGGGTCAACAGCCTTCGCCGGGACGACCTCGATACCCTGTTCCCCGGCGTTCTCGACGCCGTCATTGCCGCGGCGCGTGCAGGACAAGCACCCGCGGCCCCGCTCCGGTAGAGCCTTTCGGAACAATCAGCAAAACTGAAGATCAATGCAGGGATATCGCCCCAGAACTCAGCGGGGCTTGCGCGGACCCGGCGCCGAGCGGCGCCCGAGTGTTTCGTCCAGCTCGTCGATCCAGCCGGCCCGGGCCTCGGGGAAGGCATCGGCGTACGGTACGTAGGGCTTGATGTCGAGGACCGGGGTGCCGTCCAGCAGGTCGACGCCGCGAAGGTGCAGCGTTCGGCCTTCGATCCCGACCAGTTCCACCGCCGAGAGGCCGATGGCGTTGGGGCGGTGCGGCGAGCGGGTGGCCAGAACCCCCCGCTTCGGCCCTCCCCGCGGCGGCTTGACGGTGGTCTTCCACCCTTCGCTGCGGTGAAACGCAAAGATCAGCCACAGCCTGTCGAACCCCTGCAGATCGCGAATCACGACCTCGTCCAGCCAGTCGGCAAGCTCCAGCGTCGCCAA
>QJZQ01000167.1 GCA_003246675.1 Nitrospirota bacterium
CACGAAACCGCGCACACGGCACTGATGGGTGTCGTTCGGAGAACAGCAGTAGGTGAAGCTGCGCTCGTACTTGTACTGATCGCGATAAACTTCTTCCCAGCGGCGATCGGGGTAGGATTCCAGGGGATTCCCAACCTTCACCACGGGCTTCAGCTGAGCCCCTACTTTCTTGCTCGTCAACGCCATAGCCGTCGCTACGCCAGCGCTCACCTGCAAGAATTTCCTTCGGTTTAGTCTCATAAAGCTTGCCCTCCCTAATGATTTGGTACTGCTTAGGTTGAATATTCCTTCTTAAAAATCCGGCATACAACTGTATGCCCCTCCTCAATAAATTACTCCCCCCCTTTCTGGTTATAGATGCCTTGAAAACACCTTGTTCATCAATTGCCAAACATAACAATAAGCAACATAAGCCCTTGGGGCTGCGTCAACCCACGCCAGCCCTCAGTTCATAGACTTCCACGCAACGGTCACAGGCGCCATCTCTGCTCTCCCAGTCGGGAAAGTCGATCTGAATGGCTTCAATGACCATTTCATCACAGATGCTCTCCGGATCGTCCACCCAGTTATACGTGGGGAATTTGCACAGCGGACACGGGGCACCCTGAAGGTGGATGTACTCCCTCTCTTCTTCCGAAATTTCGGAGACATCCACATACTTGCTCATCAAGGTGTCCAGGTCAGTGGCCATGGACAACAACTCCTCGTGAGTGAACACTTCGGTTCGCCACAGGCCTTCGAATATCCCCCTTCTCTGGGTTTCGGGTATTTTCCGGTAGAAGTTGTCGAATTCCCGGTACCGGGCTTCGCGCGAAAGAACGGAAACCACGCCCATGCGATCCAGTCGAGAATCGACGTAAACGTTCCACAGCAGGCGGAAGCGGGCGGTGATCAGGTTTTTTACGGAAGGGTTGCCGGGGATGAATGAGTCCTCATAGTCGAATTCGGGATCGACCATGTCCTTGGCGTGCATGAACTCGTGGATCAGGAAGGCGTCGAGCTCCTGAACCTCTTCGGGGTTGCTGAAACGGCTGGCCAGGACGCGCATTTCGATAATGGGCCGGTCGGAAGCGCGGCTGAGCACGTTGGACCCTTCGTCGACCTTGTTGATGGCGCGTTTGACATGCACCGCCTGGATGCGCTCCTCGAAGTCGCGCGCCAGGTCGTAGGAGATTTGATCTTCTTCTTCTTTGCTTTGGGGTGTTTCCGCAGCTTCCTCGTCCCGGGCCGTCAAGACCGCTTCATTTTCTTCCCCTGAGGGCTCCTGACCGGTTTCCGCGCCCTCGGCCGTTTCATCGGCTTCCGGAGCGGACATTTCCCCTGGTGCTTCAAGCAGGGATTTTCTGGCCGTTCGCTTTCTCTTGGGAATGAGCCCCACCGCCTCGAGAGACCGAAGGACGTGGTCCCCCAGCTTGAGGCGTTCGATAAAGAATATTTTATTAACTTTTTCGAAAGCTGCTTCCCGATCGTCTTCGGGAAGCTCGTAGATGGGATCTGCGAGGGAATGGTATTCGTCGTAATCAGCGCGAAAACCTGAACGTTCGCTATGGTTCAGGTGCCTGAATACGGCTTCTTCCATGAGCTGCGGGCTATATACGACTTTCATAAGGCCCTTTACAGTGACTGGATCATGGCTGGCATTGGGTAAACGGAAACGACTCTTCCGCCCCCTTACTTTTAACCTAGATATGGCTGTTTATATGTAATTCCAAGGTCGATGTCAAGGCCTATCAAAAAAAAAGTCCTGTGAATTATCTGGGGGGGAAATTGCAATAACGTTTTACATTTGCATCCTTTTCGCCCCTTCAACGGAATTCTTCCTGAACCCCTTGCTATGCGACTCAATTGAGCTACTTAAACAGCCTTACCTTCTTCCCGAATGCAGGAATTTTCCTACAAAATTTTTTAATTTTTCTCTGATTTTACAAAAAAACTCATTTTCAACACTATTTAAAGCAGTCCTCAGGGAGGCTTTTCTGCCCCCGGGAGACCCCGCTTTCCCACTACCAGCCCGCCTCTTGGCCCGTTGCTGCCAAGGGCCAATCAGTATAAGAAATTTCCTACCTCTTGTCGATATTATCTTTCATTTTTTCGATATCCTGTATGGCTTCCAGCAGGTGTTCGGGGTCACCCAGTTCTTTGGCGACTTCCCGGGCCTGTCCAAGGTACTTGTCGGCGGCATCTTTTCGGCTGACGACGATTTCCATTCGGGCAATGGTCAGGTACAACTGGATCAGGTTGCTGGTGCTCTTCGCGTTGGCAAAGGTCTCAATGGCCTGATCGAAATAGTTTTCCGCCCGATCAAAATGCCCTTCCTTGAACTGGAGGTTGCCCAGGTAGGTCAGGTCCTGGCCGGCGCCACGCGCGTCGCCAACTTCGCGGGTCAGCTCGAGGGCTTTCAGGTAATGGCTTTCGGCATCCTTGCGCTGGCCGTTGCTGAAACTCAGGTTGCCCAGGTTGCGGTGGTCCTCGGCCAGTTCCTTTTTATCGCCCGTGGTACGGGAAAGCTCGAACGATTCCTTAAAGAAGCGGGAAGCTTTTTCACGGTACCCCCGGTCCATATAAAAATTCCCCAGATACCTGAGATCGATGCTGATTTCATGGGGGTCGCCAAGATTGCGCGAAATTTCCAGGGCCTTCTGGTAGTGGCTTTCCTGCTTGGGGCGGTCCTTTTTCTGGGCGTAGATGTTGGCCAGGTTTCTATGATCGTAGCCAATGGCGCGATGGGCCTGGATGTCCTCCGCTTCCTGCAGGGCGAGGAGCCCGTATTTCTCTGCCTGCGCCCAGTCTTCCCTTTGCACGTACAGGTTGCACTGGTTGCGGTAGTCTTCGGCCATTTCACTTTTATTGCCGGCCTCCTTGTTGATTTCCAGCGCGCGCAGGTAGCTCTGCTCGGCACCGGCAAAATCGGTCTTCTGCAGGCAAAAGTTCCCCATGTTGCGGTGATCGGCCATCAGCCCGTGGGTGTTGCCGGCCTTCTGATTGTTTTTGATGGATTTTTTAATGACTTTCTCCGCCTCGAGAAGCTGCCCCTTAAGCAACAGGGTATTGATGCGGCTGCTGTAAAGGTCGGCCAGGCTTTTGATATCCTGCTGTTTCTCCTTGATCTCGATGGCTTTTTTATAGGCGGCGTCAGCGCCGTCGAGATCCTTTTTTTCGAGGAGAATGCTTCCCAGGTTCCCCAGCGTGACGCCGAGGGAAGAATGGTCATTTTGGGCTTCCTGAATGACGGACACCTGCTTGAGGGCGTCGGCCGCCCGGTCGAGGTCGCCCTGCATGAAGGCGACATTGCTCACCTCCATCAGGATCGCCGCTTTTCTCTTGGGGTCCTTTTCGGTGTCAGGCTGGGAGAGATCGGCATTCAGGTCTTCGGCCCTCCGGCTCAGGTACTCCGGCTGAGCCATGAGGTACATGAGCCTGTCCTGCACACGCTCGACGCCCGCGCGGTCCTTGAGTTCGGTGAACACGCCGCTTGCGCGGCTCAAGCAATCCTCGGCTTTGAACATGTCCCGCTGTTTGATATGAATTTCGCCCAGCGCTTCAAACCCCTTGGCCACCGCCGGCTTGTCGCCGAGCTGCTCCATCAGCTCCAGGGAACGCCGGTGGTTCTGCAGGGCGCCTTCCCAGTCGCCCTCGAGGCCCTTGATATTGCCCAGATTGGCGTAGGACCGCGCCTCCCCCAGGGCGTCCCCAAGTTCGACCATGAGGTCCAGGGACTGGCTGTAATTCTGCCAGGCCTGGGCGAGGTTTTTCTTGTGCAGGTGAATGTTGCCGAGGTTTCCGAGCAGGTAGGCCTGACGGCGCTTATCCTGATCGCGCTCGATGGTTTCGAGGGCCTTCAGGCAATGCGTCTCGGCCTGGTCGAGCTTTTCCGGATGGCCCGCGAGACCGAGCTGCAAATACACGCTGGCAAGGTTGCCATGACAAATCGCCTGCGAGGGCCGGTCGCCCATTTTTTCCAGCAGGGCGAGGGTATTCTCGATGGTCTCGGCGACTTTATCCATGCGCGATCCCTGGAAATAAATTTCCTCGAGTTCCTGATATCTGCCCAACAGTTCGCTCTCCTTGCCGTTGCCTGAGAGGGACTGGATGGTCTCCAGAAGCGCCTCTTCCTTTTTCTTCAGGTAGCCGGGGTGCTTTTGGATGGAGGCGATTTTATCCTCGAGCTGCACCACCTGTTCCTTGTCCTGCTCGGGGTCGAAAAACGACATCGCCTTTTGGTAGGCGCTTTCCGCCGCCTCGAATTCTTCCCGGCCAAGAAGCACGTTGCCCATGTAACTGGTGTATATCCCCTGCCCCGCGGCATCTCCCGCTTCGGCCACCATGCTGAGAGCGTTCTTGAAATTTTCCTCGGCCTTGTCCAGGTCGCCTTTATAAAAATAGACGTTCCCCAGGTTGCCGAGGGAGCTTTCGATGCCCTTGCCATCGTTCACTTTTTGCATGAGTTCGAGGGCAAGGGAATAATATTTTTCCGCCTCGTCGAGGTGACGGGTTTGAAAACAGATGTTTCCCAGGTTGCCCAGCATGTAGGCGCGGCCCGCCTCGTCGCCGGTTTGTTCCATGATTTCGGCGGCTTGCTGAAAGTGGGATGCGGCTTCCTGCAGATTGTTACTTTTCAGGCTGGCATAACCCAGCTTTTCGTGCTTTTTTCCATCGTCCATCAGAGAGTCACCCTTTGACTGGTCTTTCGTAATTACGAATGAGGCCGGCGATGAGATGCGCCGGGCGCTTCCGCATGCTGGAAAGTACTTTGTTTTTTTGGGCAGATGCGTGGACGATTATATGGGGTCCGGCCACGCCTGTCAATAAAGGCAATCTGCACCGCGCCCCGCCCTTTTCCCGCCATCGATGCGCCATCCATTAATGATGCGAATTCATGGGCAGGGCCAATGTCAGGTACTTGCCGCGTTCGGCATACAGAATCTTTCGCTCTTCCAATTCGCCAAGCGCATCGTCGATCACACGGGCGCTGTGGCTGCCGGGCACGGTTTCGGCGATGTGCGCGTGAATCTGCTCTGCGGTTTTCGGCTTGTCGTTGCAATAGGTGATCACCGCCGCCGGCACCGATTCGAAGCGCATCTTTTGCGGCCCGGCCTCCGGCCGCCCATCGTAGAGGGTGACGAATTTCGACGAGCGGGAAAATATGAAGAACGGCGGCGAGTCGGATTCGAAGCGGCCCCGCCAGCGGTCCACCGTTTCGCGCAGGGCCTGCACCCGGCGCGGGTCGATACGGTTGCCATTTTCAAACTCGAAATCGTAGGCGATCTTCATCGTATCGATCTCCGGAGAATCGTAGACGTAGAGATAGGCTTCGCCCGGCCCCTGAATGCGAATGCCGTAATCCTCCGGGCGGGTGAAATAGGGGCTGAAGCGTTCCAGATAGAGATCCCCCACGCCGATGGGCGGCTGCAGGTGAACCAGAGGCCGGATGAGTTCGGTTTGGATGCGGTAGTCCTCGTCGGTCTCGCCGGGGAACCCGGTCAGGATGTTCCAGGTGACGTCGATGCCGTAATACATCGCCCACTTCAGGAAAAGGATATTCTGCATCGGCCGGACACCCTTGTCCATGTCGTGCAGCTGGTTGGCGCTGAAGCTCTCGATGCCGGGCTGGACGACGTTGACGCCGCCGTGGGCGAGGGTGCGGATCTGCTCGCGGTTGAGGTTGCTCTTGACCTCGATGAAAATCTGGAAATCGAGGTTCTCCCGCGCGAACCGGCCGAACACGCCGTCGAGGTATTTCATCTCGATGATATTGTCGACGATGCGGAACCGGTAGCTGTCGTAGCGTTCGGAGAGTGCGGCGATCTCGGTGTTCACCTGTTCGGCGGGCTTGGCGCGGAACTTCATGCTCGAGGCGTTGAGGCCGCAGAAGGTGCAATGGTGCTTCTCCCCCCACCAGCACCCGCGTGCGGTCTCGTACAGGATGACCGGGTTTTCAAGCGCGGGGGACCTGGGGTCGATGCTCCTCAATTCCTCGAAGTAGTCGTCGTAATCGGGCGGACCGTACCGTTCAAACTCGACGAACATGCCGCCGTTGTCCTCGCACACCACCGCGCCGTCCCGGCGGTGGATCACGCCCTGGGGCATCGGTTCGTTATCCCGGAGGGCCGTCATCAGCGGGTGAAGGACGTGCTCGGCCTCGCCCATGACGGCGCAGTCGATCCAGGGAAACGCACGGACGTACTCCATGCCCATTTCCGAATCGAAATTCGCGCCGCCGAACAGCGTCGTCACGGAAGGGTATTTTTCCTTGATGAGTTTGGCGAGGGTGACGGAGGCGAGGTTCTGGTTGAAGGTCGAAGTAAAACCGACCACCGCGTACTGCCCCCAGTCGATGGCATTCACAGCCCAGTCGAGAAATTCCGGAACGCCGCGTGTCTTGAGGTTATGCAAAAATTCGGGCCTTTGCCCGATGGAGCGGGCGACGGACTCGATGTGGCCGGAGAAGTGCTCCATGTAACGCCGGTTCCGTGCCCCTTCGCCGAACAGGTGATGGGAGAACAGCCATTCGCCGAGCAAATGCCGCTTCTCGCACAGTTCGTTATAAATGGGGAAACCGATGCGGCTGGCAAAGTGGAGGTTGAGATAGTGGCTCTTCACCTGCCACCCGTGCGCCTTGAGCAGGGTGGATAACGTCCCCAACTGAATGGACGGGTAAATATGAAAGCCAAAAGGCATGTTGACGAGGGCGGTCTTGAACGGCATGGTGATCCATGATAACAACTGAAATCCCGAAGTTCACCACAAAGTTTTAGCGCCTCTTACGGCCACGGCCGAACCCGTGCCACCGGACAAGAAGCATTTGACAGAAAGCAGGCTTCCTCTATAATCCCTTTTAACCCTTTAACCACCCCGCAGTTGCGGCGCTAACCCCATGGTGAAGTTTGATGCCTTCCAATGACAAGCTGATCTCGGCCCTGAAACAAGCGGGCTCTCTCATTTTCTCTGTCAACGAGGCGCACGCCGCCCTCATCGAGCAGCAACAGGCGGAACTCTCCGTCACCAAGGCCGGGGGTGTCGCCTGCCACCACACCGCCGGGGAACCCGGCAGCCAAAACACACGAATCCGCGTCTACCCCACGGGACACGCCGCCTTCTACACCGCGGCGGGGCGGCGGTTCCTGTTCGTCGACCCCGGCGGTCTGCCGCTTCACGAATGCGAGTGGAGCGAAGACCCGGAGCCCAAGCTTCTGCGCGTCCGCCTCCGGCTCGATTGCGGCCAATGGCTCGGCATCATTCCGGGGGTGAAAACCTTCCGCAGCGAAATCGACATCAAGGGGCAGCCCGGCTGGGAAACCATGGACCTGGACAACCTGCGGCGCAAGGCGGCCGAGGCGTGGCGGGTACCGTTCTCCGAGGTAAAATATTTCTACCGGGATGAAAACCTGGTGCCGCTTGGAGAAGGCAAATACGACGTGTGGCTCAAAAAAGACGGGCTCTACGCCCTCGACGAAGGCCGCTTCGACAAAACGATTTTCATCAGCTTCATGTGTTCGGTGAACTGGGAAAAGCTCGACCTGATTCCCGTGGTGGAGCTGTTTCAGTCCACCCTGCCGGGCAGCGGCGGTGCGACGTTCGAGTTCATCTGGGGGCTTTTCGACGATCAATCGCGCGACGAGGGCCTGCCGCCGCTACGCTACCGGGGCCTGCCGACCTACCCTTCCAACGAGGCGTTCAATATTTTTTCATCCTTCTTCACGCCGCAGGGGCCGGAAGGAGAGAACATCAAGAAAGTGTTCATGAACCCCGACCGGTCGCACGAAATCACCTGGTCGCCGAAGGAGAACCCGCCCTGGCGCTATTTCAACAAGGAGCATGGCATCGCCCTCACGGTTCAGGACCGCTTCCTGTTCAAGGTGACGGTGGACGACGACCCCATTGGCATTCCCTACATCAATTGCCTGCGCGGCGCGCGGCCCTCCTGCGAGCGGGAGATTCATGTCGGCCCCGGCAGCTTCATGCTCACCGACGGGCAGGACATACGCGAAATCCCCCTGCTGCCGGAGTGGAACGTCACCCCGCAGACCGACCCGCCGCCGAAGAGGCCCCAGTTCCCGTTCAACTGGAAATGGTTCTTTAACGGATTCCCCCCCAAGGTGGACCCGGTAAAAATCCTGTTCACCTTGCCGTTTTATCCCGAGGGCCGCAGCGAGATCCAAGAAGCTTCGCTTCAGCCCATGGTGCTGGATCAGATTTTTTACTATATGGAAATGTCGCCGGGAATGCCGGCCAAACTGGAAAAGGTCAAAAAGGTTCTCGTCCACACGTTCGATACGGTGATCGCGGGATGCATCGACAGTTCCCACGAGCGGGAGGTCACCGTCCTGTACAGCGACCCGGAGTTCGCGCAGAAGAACGCCTGCCTGCTGTGGAACTACGGCGCATCGAAGAACGAGCTGGACAACCTCAAGAAAGTGTCCTTCCTGCCGGAAGGGGAGCACATCACGGAGGTGTACCAGGAAAAGTACGGCCTCATCTTCAAGTGGATTCCCTTCATGTACCATCAGGACAGGGAAGCCAGCGAAGACATGCTGCGCTGGGCCATCGACGCCCTGCTGCCCGACGGCATGCTGTTTCTCGTCGGGCCGCGGCCCATTCAGGGCCTGTTCGACCATTACGGAATGAGCATGCTCTACAACGACCTGGTGATCAACATGCCGTTTTACCGGCAGCACCTGAAAATGTGCCCGGAGAACCTGGTCAATCCCGATCTCGCCGTCTTCCTCCTGGAACGAAAACCTGTGGCCCCGCCCGTAAAACCGCCGGCGCCGCTGGCGACGGAAAACAAGGAAGCCTCCGAGCCGGACCCGCTGCCGTTGCGCAGTTTCAAGCGGCCGGAGTGAGGCCAGGAAGCCGCGGCGGACAAACCCGTACTTATGCTCAGACGCCGGCCGGCGCAATACGGCCGATAGCGAAATAGCTGACGTCGTCCGCCGCGAAAGCCTCGCCCGGAGCCAGCGAGCGTTGCTCCCGCACCCGGGCGATGCCCACGACACAGTCGCCCGTCAACGCTTTCTCCAGAGCGTCGCCACTGTAGCGCGGCGCGCAGACCACCTGCCAGACGCGCTCGCCGTCGACGAGAAACGGCGCTTCCAGATCCAGAAGGTAATAGCGCTCCTGCCAGTTCGGCAGGCCGGGGCCCTCGACGAGCCCCGCCCCGCGCGCCCAAATGCCCCCGCCGGGCTCGCGAAAATCCCAGGGTTCATCGATTGTCAGCCGGTGTCTCTTGTCCATGCCCCATCTTAACCTGTATCCCCCTGTTTCCCATCGCGAAATTCGGGCCGCACCAACGAGCAGACTCCGGTGCACCCCCAACCCGCCGGTGATCGCCTCAATTCTTGACTTCCGCACGTCGAAAACTTAAGATCACCCCAGAACGAAGCCCCCGGCAAAAAGGGGGCAAAAACTCTCTGCCAGCGAACAACCCGTCATGAATAAACACGCAAAATTCGCCGCAGT
>QJZQ01000002.1 GCA_003246675.1 Nitrospirota bacterium
GAAACGCGCACCATGGGGTCCGAATCGGCACAAAGAATTTCCACGCCCTTGAGCGGCTTGCCTCCAGTCCGCGTACCGATCACCAGGATCGCCTGCGCGCGCACCGACGGGTTGCGGTGGTGCACGAGTTTGAGCAGCTGCGAATACGATCCCGGCGGGGCCTTTTCGCCCAGAGCTTTCAGGCTGTAGTAAACGATCTCGTCTTCCGGGTCCGTCAGCTTGTCCTGCAGAATCTTGAGCGCCTCGGCGTTGCCGATCTTCCCCAGGTAGCCGATGGCCTGGTAGCGGGAGTTCGCCCGCGAACCCTTGAGCGCATCTTCGATCAACGCCAGATTCTCCCGTTCACCGAGGCTCACCAGCGCCGCCGCCGCGGAAAGGCGCACGGGGAGGTCATCCGCATCGAGGTGCGGGGTGAGCTTGGGAATGGCCTCGCGGCCACCCAACCGGCCGAGCATCTCGAGCGCGGCGCCGCGCACCCACATGTCGCTGTCGCCCAGCAAGCGAAGCGCGAGCGCGCGGGCCTCATCGGGAGAAATTTTTTCCAGTGCCTGAAGCGAAAACAAACGCGCCGTGGGGTAAACGTCGGCCGAGATTTTTTGCAGCAGCGCTTTCAATTCCGGGTCCGCCGATTCTCCGGCGGCGCGTGCCGCGGCGCTGCGCACAAAGGCATTTTCGTTCGTTGCCGCCTGCGCTAAAATATCAAGGCAACGGGCGCGGATTTTTTCGAGCGCCGCATTGGGCCTGTCCTCGGCGAACGCCAGGGACGCGTGCAGAAAAACCGCGAGCAACAGCGCGGCGCACACCGCCGGACAATATCCCGCCGCCCTCCACCAGCGCAACGAAAGATTCATGCCGCACCACAGGCCGCAGTCGCTACGGGCTCCATTTCGCTGCACTTCACCCTGAGCCTGCGGTAATGTTCGGCCTCGGCAAGCTTGCCGCGCTTGGAAAACCCCGAGATCAGCACGTCGCATTTTTTACTCAAAGCCTGCACCGCCAGGCGGCGCTTGCTCTTGCTGAGCGCCGGTTCGTGAATGATTTTTTCAATCGCCCGCACCCGCCACCGGTCCATCCCCCAGTGTTTTCTCGATAATTGATCGGCGTGCCCACCGCGCTTGATGATCAACTTATCGTCGATGAAGTCCACTGGGTAGCGGGCGGCGATGCGCAGCCACAGGTCGTAATCCTCGCAAACTTCCAGGGCCTCGTCGAACCGCCCCACCGCCCCGAACAGCGCGGCCCGCATCAGCACGGAAGACGGGCTGATGATGCACAGTTCCAGCGAACGCTCGAAAATGTCGCCGGAAAATTTTTGATGCTTGTTCATGGGGTTGACCCGCACGCCCCGGCGAATCCAGATTTCATCGGTGTAGCAAACCTGCGATTCAGGGTGGGCCTCCATCCACCGCATCTGCTTTTGCAGCTTATCCTCCGTCCACAAGTCGTCCGAATCGAGAAAGCAGATAAATTGCCCGCGCGCCGCGTCGATGCCCAGGTTGCGGGCCGAGGACACCCCGCCGTTCGACTCGCGGCGAAACCAGCGGGCTTCGGGAAACGCCTCGCGGAGCGCCGGAGTCGCATCGCTGGAACCGTCATCGACCACGATCAGCTCAAAGTTGCGCCAGGTTTGCGCCTCCACCGAGGTGAGCGCCTCGCGCAGGAAGTCCACCCGGTTGAAGGTGGGCACGATCACCGAAACGGCCGGTTCCGCCGCCTGGCCCTGCCCCGTTCTTTTACCCCGCATCGCCGATTCCATGGCCATAGCCTCCCACACGGGCATCCCCCCGCCGAAGAAAGTCGTTTACCGTTCCAATACCCGTTGGAGGTTTAATTTCAAGCGCGTTTAGAAGGTCCGCACCGCACAATTACCTTGACAAATGCGGCCTTTTCCCGCGAAAATACACCCTTCGCCAGAGGTACAGCCGCCGCGGGTTCACACCACCCCGCCAACAGGGTTCGCCCGGCCAGGGTTTCATTATCATAGCATTTAAAACCCGTCGAGGGGTTCGATCTATATGGATTTTAGCGAGGTCAACCGGCTTTTCAAAGAAGATCTTTCAAGAGTCGAGCAGGCCATCCGGAAAAACTACCAGTCGGATATTCCCCTCATACCCGGTATCAGCGGCTACCTGATGGATGGAGGCGGAAAGCGCATTCGTCCGCTTCTCATGCTGCTGGTCGCCAAGCTTCACAACCGCGCCATCGACGATCGCGTCATCACCCACGGTTGCGTGGTCGAGTACATCCACGCCGCCACCCTGCTGCACGACGACGTGGTGGATGAAACCACCGTCCGCCGTGGCAACGAAACCGTCAATTCAAAATGGGGCAGCGACGCCAGCATTCTGGTGGGCGATTTCCTGATTTCCCGCGGGATCCTCCTGCTCGCGGAGGATTGCGACCCCAAAATCATCCGCGCCATCGCCCTGGCCACCCGGATTCTCGTCGAGGGCGGCATCCTGGAGTTCACCGAAGCCCGGAACCTGGATGTGAGCGAAGAGCATTGCCTGGATGTGATTCGCCGCAAGACCGCGTCGATCCTGGCGGTGAGCTGCGAGTTGGGCGCCCTGCTTTCCAACAGCAGTGAAGCTCAGCGAAACGCCGTGGTTTCGTTCGGCTACGAATTTGGCATGGCCTTTCAGCTGATGGACGACGCCATGGATTATGACAGCGACGAGGACGTTCTCGGCAAGCCGCCGGGAATGGATTTCAAGGAAGGCCACGTCACGCTGCCGCTTCTGCACCTCTACATGAAGGCCGGGCGCAGCCTGAAAAAGGAAATCGAAAGTTTCGTCAAAAATCCGAATCTCACGCAAAAGGAATTCGATTACGTCCTCGAGCGGATGCGGGAAAAGAAGTCCATCGATTACACCCTCGAACTGGCGAAAGACTATATGGACCGCGCCAAGCGCCACCTGAGAGCCACCGAGTTCCCCTGCCCTGAATACATTGAAGCTCTCGACGCCGTCGCCGATTACACCCTCGAACGGCACATCGCGGCGCGAACCTGCTCCTAGCCTTACCCCACCGCTTCACCCGTTTTCTTAACTTGAATAATGTTTCTCCAGGGCGCGAACTTGCGCGCATCCGCCCGGGGGATTAAATTAATTAAGATAGGGCTAACCATGCGGAGGATACTTTCATGGACGTCTCCGTCCATCCCTCGGCCCGGCTCGCGATGGATGCCGTCTGGCATTATGTCCTTCACGGCAAGCCGCTCCCCTGCCCGCCTGACATCGATTGCGAGCTGAAAAAGAAGCGTTCAGCCTTCGTCTCCATTAAACACGGAGAAACGCTGCGAGGCTGCATCGGAAGCCTCCACCCCACCCGCGATACCCTGGCTGAGGAAATCATTCATTACGCCAGCCACGCCGCGAGCAGCGATCCACGCTTTCAACCCGTACGCCCCGAGGAACTCGCCGCGCTCACCATCTCGGTGGACGTGCTATCCCCCCTGCAACCCGCCAGCGGCCTTGAGGATTGGGATACGCGGCGCTTGGGGCTCGCGGTGCTGACGAAGAAAAAACAGGGCGTTCTCCTGCCGGACCTGCCTGGCATCTCGCGATCCCGCGACCAGTTGCGGCTGTGCCTGAAAAAAGCGGGGCTTCGCCCCCACGAACCTTACGAGATGTTTCATTTCAGCTCACGCCGCTACCGCATGCCGCCGCTTGAGACGGCATTGCAATGACCCCCCTCCATCGTTCCAGGGATCGTCGCGGGCGCAGGTCAAAAAAAATCCCCTCCCGGAAAATCCGGGAGGGGCGATGAAGCGGATTGCAAAAACTTAAAGCCGAACGGGCTAGCCCACGTAGCTGACCTGGCTGGCCGGCGTGCGGGTGTCCATGTTCCTGCCCCGGTTGGTATGGTCGTCGATCTCCGCGGCGCAGCCGATCATGCGGCCGAACAAAAAGGTCGAGAAGCTCGCCTGTTCGATGTCTTCTTCCTTCATATCGCCGGCCTTGTACTCCCTCCACACCACTTTGAGCAGGATGACCGCGATCACCGCGTCGATATTGACGCAGTAGACGTTCTTGCTCACTTTCGCCTTGAACAGGGCGTTTACCAGGTGGTGGTAGAAGTCAAGAAACACGTTGTCCAGCCCCTTCTCCTCGAACAGCTTGCGCACGAACTCTTCGCGCGGATCCATGTTGACGTCCTTGCCCTTGAATACGGGGTGGTTGACGCAGGGGATCTTGGCGTATTCCAGGTTGCCGATGGCTTTCTGTTCGTTCTTGTAAGCGTTGTACTCCTTCGCCGTGTCCATGGCGATTTTTTCCAGATCGATGCCGTGGTTCTTGTCGTCGGCGCTTTTCAAGGGCTGATCCTTGAATTTCTCGATGAGGAACGCCGCCGCTTCGTAGCCGTTGCCGCCATGGGCGAACCCGGTGTGCGACAGGAAGCCGATGAACCCTTTATTGACCTGCACGCGGTCCGGCTGCTCCGGGCCGTCGGCGCTGACCGCGCCCTTCGCTCCCTGAGCCGAGATGGTGCCCGGGCCATTGGTGATGATGAGGCCAAGCAGGACCTGGAACTCGAACAGTTCGTCCTTCGACGGCGCGCGGCCGAGAAGCGCCATGAACGCCGTTTCCGTGAAGCTCTTGCCCACGAGATCGGCGATCTTGACACCGCAGAAGGAGTCCTCGGTCTGCCGGCTGGCCGGCGCGGTGATGCCCACCAGGGTGCTGAAAACCCTGGAGTACCAGGGCAGCCGGGTGAGAGTGGACTTGCTGATTTTTTTCGTCCTCAGGCTGGTCCAGCCGAGGGTCAGCCAGGTGGCCGCCAGCAGGGTGTCGCAACCGATATGCCCCTTCTCCTGCTTCGCGAGATCCAGACAGAAGTTAACGAACACGGAGTTCCCCGCCTTTTTCAGCCCTTCGGCCCATTTGGCGGCGCAGCCGTCCTCGCTGGCCGAAACCAGGGCATCCTTGCATTTCGCCCCTTCCTTGAGCTGTGCGGCGTAATCGAAGTCCGCCTCGGGGTTGGCCAGCTTGCTGAACTGGAACAGCTCCAGCAGGGCCTGGGCCGCGTCCATCGCCTTCTGCGCGGTTTTCCGGCCGACGATGCCCACGGCCGACGCCGCGACGGTGTTCGGCGAGCTGCCGTTTTCCCGCGCCGCCTCGGCGGCGGCGAGCGCCGGCTGGCCATGCTGGTTGACGTAACCATTGAGCGCCATGTTGGCGATGGTCTCGCCGTAAGCGCTCGGGTATTCCTTGAGCAGCGAGTACACCAGGTTGGCCTCGAAGGTGTGCTTGGAGGCGTCGAGAATGGAGGTGTTGTGAATCTTCGACACCTGGGTCGAAGGGTCCATCATCGAAGCGCCGCTGGCGTCCTTCATCGTCTCGCGGCGGAACTGCGCGCCCACCTGCTTATCCAGCGCCTGGATCTGCTCGTTGTAGGGGCTGATCGCCTCCACCTGGGGCAGGTCCAGATTCTTGGGCAGTTTGAGGCCCTGGTTGCTGCCGAACCACGCCTTGAGCGCCAGCGAACCCTGCGGCTCGAAATCCGGCTTCATGCCATTGGCCTTCATGACCTGGGTCAGGGCCTCGGGAATGTGGGCGATGTTCGTCACCAGCGCGCCCTTCTTGGAGCACACCGGGTTGCCTGGGGTGTAGATGCCGTCAACGCCAAAGTAGTCCATGAACCATTTTTCCTTGGCGAAGGCGTCGTCGCCGGACCCGGCGAGAGAACCCGCATGCCCGCAGGCTTTGCTGAGCCGCGCCTTCCAGCGCCCGACCACGCAGGCAACCAGGGGCTTTTTGGATTCCAGACCGTGCTCGTAATAACCGCCCGGTTCGGAGTAGATCACCCCCACCTTGGAGCGGTCGTCATTATCGAAGGCATGAATGAATTCCTTCGGGCCGTATTGGATGTAAACGTCTTTGCCGCTCGACACCGAAGTGGTGGTGCCCCAGCCCGCGGTGGCCAGGTACACGGCGATGGTGGTGGTGAAGTTGCCGGAGTTGGAGAAAATCGCCACCGAACCCTTGATCAGCGACTCTTCCGGATGGCTGCCCCCCAGCGCCCCGCCGAGGCGCACGTGGTTCCACGCATCGGCCAGGCCCAGGCAGTTGCCGCCGAACAGGTCGACCCCGTTGGTCTGGCAGATGGCGCGCATGATGCGCGCGTCCTTCACCGAAATTTTTTCGGTGAGAACGATGACCTTTTTCAGGTCCGGGTTGTGGCGCACCGCCTCGGCCACACCGTCCTTGACGCCGCTGGGCGGCAGGTAAACCACCACCACGTTGAACTTGTGTCCGGCCAGCATGCCTTCCTTGATGGAGTTGTACACCGGAATGTTGCCGAGCTTGGTGGGCAGGGATTTACCCGACTTGCCCGGACCGGTGCCGAACACCACGTTGCCGCCGGAATACTCATGGCTCGTGGGGGTAACGGTGGAGCTTTCTTTACCAAGAATATTCAAAACCACCACGCGGTCATCCTTGGTGGCCAGTTGCGATAAATTATCGATCCCTACATAGTAGGGGAACTTCTCAACACCTTGCTTATGCATTACAAAAACCTCCCGTTTGGATGATGCCCGATCCCAGAGATAAGTTATTTTTAGTAGGCACGCCGCGCCTCAACCGAAAATCGCGCAGCGGCTAAGAAATGTTCATTGCTGCCTTGATCTCCTCCCTGCCGCCGGCTTTCATCCAGTCGTTGACGGCGAGGGCGTAGTTGATCACTTCCGACATGGCGCTGTCATGCCCGAAGAAACGGTAAGGCACGCGCAGGGTATCCAGGGTGTCTTTCATGTAAGACATACCGCGGATCAGGTTGGGGCCGCCTCGCCCCACCACCACGAACAGCGGCACCGGGCCACGCTCGTTGAAAAACGCCCTCAGGCCGTCGGCCATGGCGCGGAACGTCTCATAAATATCCGTATTGTTGGCCTTGCCGCCAATGATGAACAGAACGTTGGACTGCGGCAGCCAGTATTTAAAACTGATTCGGGCAATATCGTTCATCTTCTCGTACGGGGGGTTGCCGCCGAAGTCGGAAGAGATGATCGCGTCTTCCCCCAGCAATTCGGTGACCATGGCGTTGGCGCCGCCGCCGAAGGTGGGCGCGGTGATGGTCCCCTTGTCGTTCATGATGAACACGTCGCTCTGGCCCTGGTAGGTCCTGAGCTGGTTGATCTCCTGCTCGAACTCCGAATAATCGGACGCAAAGACATGCGAAGGCAGACCGAGGCGCTTCCACGCCGGATCGTCCTGATCGAAGGCGCACTTGAAGTCGCAGGCCACCGGCGTGAGCCGCCCGCCCGCCGGATTCATGCGGATGGGGTTGAGTTCCAGCATCAGCATGCCGTAGTTGTTGTAGAGGTCCCACAGCTTGGGCAGGTTCTGCACCAGCGGGCTGATGACCTCCGCCGGCGCGCCGAGCCCCTCGAGCGCGTTGGAAACATGAAACGCCTTGAGCCCGGTGAGCGGGTCGAAAGGCACCTGGGCGATCTTGCTCGGCTCCAGCTCTTCGATGTCCACACCGCCATGATGGGTGATGGTCATCGTCGGCGCGCGGAACACGGTGCTCTCGCTGATCGAAAAGTAAATTTCGTACTTGGCGGGCACCGCGCCTTCGAAGGTGACGCCGTCGGCCTTGTAGGTCGCCGTTCCATCCTTGTGCTCGGCGAAGTAGAGGCGCTCCTTTTCCTTCAGCGCATCGCCGATGTTCTTGGCGCGCCCAATCAGGCCAGACTTGCCCTTCTTGCCCACGCCGCCCTTGAAGACCGGCTTGATGAACACTTCGCCGTGCTTCTTGATCATGTCTTTGATTTCATCGACGCTGGATTCCGGACCGCCGACTTCGGAATGGGGGAATTCCACCAGGTCCAACAACTTCCTGCCCCAGAGCATGCCGGTTAACTGCATTTTGTTCTCCTGCCTTACGATGGTTGAATAACGGTGCGATCACAGGCAGGATGACTTTCCCGAAATACCGTTCCGGGGTGTTCTCGTTCATCAGCCGGCGAACTTTTCACACGGTGAATACAGAAGTGCGGCTACGTATTTTATGCAAATCGACGATTTTGTCAATGATTCGATGCCGGAAATACCATGAAAAATCAGCCGCAAACCCACATGCGGAAAACCGCTGTATATCCCAGCCCCGAGGCCCCGGCAGCCCCCCTGCCCCGCCTTCTCACCACGGCAGGGCCGGAATTTCGCGGTCCGCGCCCGGAAAAGCCCTCGAAACATGATCCAGATCACATTAAAACCCCTTTAAAACCAACGTCTTTAGAGGTAATCTTGAGGGGCCGGAGCGAGGCCATCCCTAAACCGCCGGGAGCCCGAGCACACCACCGTTAAAAATTCGCCCTTCCTAAAGATACACATCACTTTTTTCCCGGCTCCAACACGCAAAGACGGCCAGGCCCACAAGCGGGGGAAACATCGGCAACTCAAGCCCTTTCCAGTTAACTGACTGAAATAAAACCAGCAAGCCCACTCCCCCCGCCAGAACCGTAATCAAAATGTTACAAAACCCCAACGCAACCTCAATATCCTTATGCCAACATAACAGCATAGACCCGCCGCCCCCAGGCACCACACAGAGAAAGCGGCAGGGAAATGTGATCAGGAAAGAACGAAAAAGAGGCCCGGTTTCCAGATGATCGATTTCATACACAGCGGAAAGCCCACAGCCCCAAAAGGGCAGGCAGGCCGCCGCAGCGGCCCGGAAGGAAACCACCGCCGGGGCCGGATTCAGCAAATAAAACAAATGATTGACCAAGGCTTGAAGAAGGATGGGAAAAACAGCGCAAAAAGGTATTGCCAAACGGAAAAATTGGTATTAATGTAAGAATTTTATCGGTAAATGTAAATCTTATGTTCTATACTGTTTGTAAATGTAATCAAGGAGCCCGACCCATGTTCCCAGAGATAAAAACCCAAACCACGAAACCGCTGAAAAACGAGGATGGGTTCACCATTATCGAAGTACTGATGGCGGTCATTATATTGAGCCTGGGGATGATGGCCTACGGCGTGACCTCCGGCTCCATCATGACCCGCAACACCCACAGCACCCAGGAGAGCATTTCCATCACCCTGGCGCAGGACAAGATCGAAGAACTCAAAAGCAAGAGTCTGGGCGGCCTGGGCCTGCCCTACAGCCTTGATGAGCAGGTTAATGAGGAAGGCAAACAGGTTGCAAGCCACAATGTTTACCACCGAACCACGACTGTGAACGATGCGGGCCACTCCTGCGCTTGCTATTACGACATCAAGGTAACCGTGGCATGGAACAACAACGGCAATCATGCCGTCGAACTCAACACGCAGGTCAGTCAATAAACGAGGCGCCACTCATGATTATCGGACTCAATAAATACATAATCCGTGATGAGCGCGGGTTCAACATGGTGGAGTTG
>QJZQ01000225.1 GCA_003246675.1 Nitrospirota bacterium
GGAGAGGCCCGAGTACCCCTTGGCCTTGCTGTTGATCATCAGCAGCAGGGTGAGGCGCACGGTTTCATCGGGCAAAGGTTCGCCGACGCCCGCGGCGTGGCTCATCAGGATATTTTTCTGCAGCGTTTTCGCCTGCCGGGGGGAGATGGCCGTCTCGCTGAAGGCGCCGAAGCCCGTGGTGACGCCGTAGACGACCCTCCCGTCCCGGACCGCTTTTTCGACCACGGCGCGTGAGGCGCGTACCCGCGCCTTCGCGGCGGGGGTGAGCGCCGCCCGGCACGCCGAGCGGGCGGCCAGGACGGCCTCATCCAGCTTCAGGTTTTCTCCATCCAGCGCAATTTTTTTCATGGGCCTTCGCATTTGTTCGCCACGGTGTTTGCCTGTGGCCCGTCGTTCATGGCCAGTCCCACCCGGCGCGGCCGAGCAGATAGAACGTCGCCAGCAGGCAGGGGAGGAAGTAGGGCACGCCCATGAAGGTTTCCCCTCCGATGAGGGTGTAGGCCGTAAAGAGGGAGCGGGCGCCGTAGATCACCGCCAGCACCTGCGCCAGCCGCTTTCGCCCGCGGCAGAGGTAAACCGTGAGGATGACCGCCAGGGCCACAACCGTCAGAACCGAGAGGAGCGTCGATAAGCCCAGATGGAACGGCGGAAGAAAAATCCATGCCAGCAACAGGTACAAAAGATTGAAGAACAGGAAACCGTAGCCGGCCAGGCGGAATTTTTTGAGGCGCGGGGTGGGGGGCAAGTCGGTGTCGCTCAGGTCGATGTCCATGCGGTCTCCAGTCGCTTGTGGGAACGGCATGTTCCCTCCCTGTATTTATAATGGATTATACCGCATCCGGAAGGATTATTTTTTCCTGCCACGGCAGGCGTGCGGGCGGTGGCCCCGGCCAAAAGGAGGTCGGGGTTTTCCTCCTGTGGGAGCCTGCTTGCAGTTTGCAGGCAGGTATGGTAGCGTCCCATCCTGCCCGTTTCATGGCCCGGGGCGGGCTGAAATCATTCAAGGTGAAAAGCGCATGGATCTGGTCGAGGAACAACTGAAAGTCATCCAAAGAGGGGTGGAGGAGATCATCGACGAAAAGGATCTCGCCGCGTTACTTGCGAAGTCACGCGCCGAAAACCGCCCGCTTCGCATCAAGGCCGGCTTCGACCCGACAGCGCCGGACCTGCACCTGGGCCACACGGTCCTGCTCACCAAGATGCGGCAGTTTCAGGACCTGGGGCACGAGGTCGTTTTCCTGGTGGGGGATTTCACGGGAATGATCGGCGACCCCACCGGCAAGTCGGAAACCCGCAAAAGCCTCACCCCCGAAGAAGTGCAGGAAAACGCGAAGACGTACCTGGCCCAGGTCTACAAGGTGCTGGACCGCGACAAAACCACCGTCGCCTACAACAGCGAATGGATGGGCAAGTTTGGCGCGGCGGATTTGATCGGGCTTGCGGCCCGCTACACCGTCGCCCGCATGCTGGAGCGCGACGATTTCCAGAAGCGCCTGGCCGCCAACCTGCCGGTGTCCATCCACGAATTGCTGTATCCGCTGATTCAGGGCTACGATTCGGTGGCGCTCAAGGCCGATGTGGAGCTTGGGGGCACCGACCAGAAATTCAACCTCCTCGTCGGGCGCGCCCTGCAGCGGGATTACGGCCAGAAGCCGCAGATCATCATCACTCTGCCGTTGCTCGAAGGCACCGACGGGGTGCAGAAGATGAGCAAGAGCCTGGGCAACAGTATTGGCGTGTTCGATCCGCCAGGGGAAATGTTCGGCAAGATCATGTCGATCTCCGACACGTTGATGTGGCGCTACTACGAGCTATTGAGCTCCGCCGGCCCGGCAAAGCTCGCAGAGCTCAAGGCGCAGGCGGCATCGGGGGAGATCAACCCCAAAACCGCGAAAGTGTCCCTCGCGCGGGAGCTGGTGGCGCGCTTTCATACCGAGGCGTTGGCGGCAGAGGCGGCGGCCGAGTTCGAAAACGTGTTCAGGAATAAAAACCTGCCGACGGATATTCCCGAGGTTCCTTCCTGGGGGGGAGAGCCCATGGGGCTTTGCCGCCTGCTGGCCGACCACGCGCTCACCGAGAGCACTTCGGCGGCGCGGCGTCTTATCAAGCAGGGCGCGGTGACGGTGAACGGCGAAAAGGTATCGGATGCGGAGCTTTCGCTCGCAGGCGGTCAGGAGTATCTGATCAAGGTGGGGAAGAAACGGTACCTGAAGGTGCGCTCCTCCTGACGGCGAAGCTTCGGGCGAGCGGGGGGCTGGCTAGAACTTGCTCTCGCCGTTTTCTTCGGTGACCATGAAGTGAGCGCGTCGATTCTCCTGCCAGCAGATTTCGTTGCTTTCAAAGCAGAAGGGCTTTTCCTCGCCGTAGCTTAAGACGAAAATCCGGTCGGGTTCAACGCCCTGGGCAACCAGGAAGTTTTTGATCGAGGTGGAGCGCCGCTCGCCCAGGGCGAGGTTGTAGTTGTTGGTGCCGCGCTCGTCGCTGTGCCCCTGAATCTGAATCTTGACCGTGGGGTGCTCCTTGAGGAATTGCGCGTTATTCTTCAGGATGGTGATGGAGGTCTCGTCGAGGTCGAAGCGGTCGAACTTGAAGAGAATGTCCTTGAGCTCCGTGGTCGGGTGAAACGCCAGCAGTTTGGCCTCGTCGGCCTGCGCTCCGGCACTCGCCCCAGCATCGGCCAGAGCCTCGGCCGAACCGTCCGATTCTGCGCCCGCCTCGCCTTCACCGGCTGAACCCGCTTCGTCTTCATCCTGCCTGGCGAAGGGGGAGGGCTCGGCGATTTCGTCATCGCTCACATCACCGTTGCTGGCCGGGAAGCCTTCTTCCCCCAACCCTTCCTCCCTGAACCCCTCTTCCATGACATACGTTGGGGCCTCGGCGAGGGACGCCACATTGGGGACAGGGCTGATTCCGGTGACGGGTTTGTAGCGGATCCTCTGGCCGACTTCCACGGCATCGGTATTTTTCTCGACATAGAGGGTGGCCGTATCCCCTTCGGTGGCCAGAACCTGGAGCTGGGCCACCACCTCCGGCATCAGCGGTTTTCTCAAGGGGTCGCTATGATTCCAGACGGTTGTCAGGGCTTCCGGGATGATATAGGCCTCGAAACGGTCTCCGGGGCTGACGTTATCGTTGCTGCCGACGTCCGCATAAACGATATCGGCCAATGCGCCGGAGTATTTATTGTCCTTGATCGCTACGATGGTCCCCTCCAGGCTCATGTTCTCTTTGGGAGTCTGCCGGGTGACGGGAGTGGCGGTTTCCTGGTAGGGCGTGATCAGGCTTCCCAGCGGGATGCTGCTGAAAGACTCCTGCACGATGGCCTTGGACATGGAGTCGGTGGCTTCAATAATTTCCAGGGTGCCCAGGATAACGACCATGTAGCCGACCGGCCGGCCGATGGGGGTGAAGTAGGTCTGGCTCGGTTGCGCCAGGGGCCGTTCGTAATATAAACCCGCCGAGGGGCTTTCGACCAGTTCGGTTGGGTGGCGTACCAGCTGATCCTTGGTGAAGATGGTGAACAGATCCCCTTCGACCACGCCCTGCTGTTTGCCGATATCCACATAAACGAGGTTGCCGGTTGCCATAGAGTCGCTCGGGCGGACGCTGCCGATGATGGAGGCGACCGACGCGGTTTCCGGCAGGATGAACCCCGCCTGCCTCAGCTTGTTGCGGGTGATTTGCGGATTGATGAGGTTTCCGGGCATCGGTGCGGTGTCGAGCTTCAGGCCGCCGGAAGTCAGGCCGGCCATTTCCATCGGGTGGTACTGTTCGGCACTCGGAAGCGAGGAGTTCCCCCCTTCCGATAAATCGCCCGCCTGCACGATGGAGGCCAGGAATAAACTGGAAACCAGGGCCAGCGGAAGGGCAATTCCGTGAACCATGGGTTTGAAATTAGCACTTTCCCAACGGGAAAAAGCGGAGTTCCAATCTCCGGTACCCCTCACCCTTTTCAACTCAGCCATCACATCCCCCAATAAATTGGACATTGAATTTGAATAGTTTACACTAAAATTCCATATTTGAAAATAATTAAAATAAAGTCGCCGGGTGGATGCTTTATTCTCGCCTTGCCGAAGCCCTCCGCCGGGCCCATGGCTGCGCCCTAACCGGTTAAGTTAAAGGATATTTGCGGCCCGCCGGTCCATCTTTGGCGGCTTTGAGGGGAATTCTCGCTTGACAAGGGCGGGTACGGGTGAAATAATCCCCAGTACTCTAAAAAAAGGGGCCCGGGGGCGAGGTTAAAGCCGCTGAAATTTTTGGGGTTGTTTGTCCCCAGCCCTTCCTACAGTCTGCCAGGTGAAAAGAACTCATGAAACGAACGTACCAACCCAAGAATATTCGCAGGAAACGGACGCACGGTTTTCGCAAAAGAAACTCCACCGTCGGCGGCCGCAAGGTATTGGCTAACCGAAGACGCAAAGGACGCAAACGGCTGACCGTTTGACGCATGGGTGAATTCACTTTCAGCAAGAGTGAAAGGCTGACCCAGCGCCCTCAGTTCCAGCAGGTGATGAACCGGGGGCAGAAAAGAAGGATCGACCGGATTTGCACGGTGTTTTTTCTGCCCAACGAGTTGGGAAGGAAAAGGCTCGGTATCATCGCGTCGAAGAAAATAGGCAACGCGGTCGCCAGGAACCGGGCCAAAAGAAAAATACGGGAAGTTTTCAGGGCGCTGAAAGGCTCGATAGGGCCAGCGGTCGATATCGTCGTGATTTCCGGGAAGGACCTGGTTCCCCTGCCGTTTTCCGTTCTTGAGAAGAAGATGTCCAAGGTTCTTCTCGCCCTGCGTTGATTCCCGAGCCACCCCCTATCTCCCACTTCTGTCGCGGCCAACTTGAACTTCATGTTGAACTGGGTTTTCATAAGAATCATCAGATTCTACCAGAAATTTGTTTCACCTCTGCTGACCCCTTCCTGCCGGTTTCATCCGAGTTGTTCGGAGTACGCCGCGGGTGCGCTTGAGCGGTTTGGCCTGCTCAAAGCCCTGGGGCTGATCCTCGCCCGGTTACTGAAGTGCCACCCTTACCATCCCGGTGGTTTCGATCCCATTAAATAAACTCGGAGAGCCCATTGGAAAACAGGGTGCTTTTGGCATTTATTCTTTCGCTGTTCGTATTTTTTGGCTGGGGCTATTTTCTTTCCGTGGTTCAGGAGCCTCCTGCCGGGCAAACAGATACCGCGGCTCAAAATAATCCATCCTCGGCCCCGGGTGCAAGTTCATCCACGACGGGAACCGGTGCGGTAAAAACGCCGGAAGCGGGCCTGACCGCGGCGGAAGAAGGAGAAACCGCCGGGGCGGAGGTGATCGAAGGCACGGAAACCCTGGTGCGGGTGATGGGCAACGGGGTGGAGTACGACATTTCCAACCGGGGCGCGACGCTGAGAAAGGTTCTCCTCAAGCGCTATCACAACGACCAGGGAGATACCGTCAACCTGGTCCGGCACGACGGCAGGGGCAGCTGGCCGCTGGCGATCGAATCGAACGACTCGGAGGTGACGCGCCTCCTGCAGAAATCCTATTACGAGCCCTCCACCGAATCGCTGACGCTCTCCGCCACCGAGCCCACCGGCACGGTGACCATGCGGCTCAAGCACCCCTCCGGCGTGGAAGTGGAACGCATTTTCACCTTTCAATACGATCAGCCGCTCATCGGCGTTGAAACCCACATCAAGGCGCCCGCGCTCGCGGCGAAAAATCTCCAGTACCAGGTGCTGTGGGGGCCGAGCATGGGCGGCCGCGTCGAATCGCAGACCGATTACATCGTTTTTTCCGGCCCCACCGCCTTCGTGAATAACGAACGCATCGAAAACGATCCGGAAGACATTTCCGGGGAAATCGTCCACACCGGTGATCTCAAGTGGACCGCGTTCCAGAACAAGTACTTCGCGGTGGCCCTCGTGCCGGAAACCGGCATCAAGGCGGGCCTGGTTAAAAAGGACGGGGACCGGGTCTACGTCGGCCTGCAGATGGAAGCGGTTCAGTCCAACGCGTCGACCAAGCACCTGGTTTACGCCGGGACCAAGCAGTTGCAGGTCCTCGAAGACACGGGTCACAAGCTGGTGCGTCTTATCGACTACGGATGGCTGGGGAACAAGTTCGCATTCCTGGTGAAGCCGCTGCTCAAGACGCTGCAATATTTTTACGGCATCACGCAGAACTACGGCTGGTCCATCGTCATTCTGACCCTGATCATCAAGGTGCTGTTTTTTCCGCTGACGCACAAGAGCTTCAAGTCCATGAAGGGCATGCAGAAAATCCAGCCCTATGTAAAAATCATCCAGGAACGCAACAAGGACGACCGCCAGAAGATGAACGAGGAGCTTCTGGAGCTTTACAAAAAGCACAAGGTGAATCCGCTCGGCGGCTGCCTGCCCATGCTGTTGCAGATTCCGGTGTTCATCGGCCTTTATCACGCGCTGTTCTTCTCCATCGAGCTCAAGGGCGCGCCGTTTTTTGGCTGGATTCAGGATCTTTCGGTGGCCGACCCCTATTACGTCACCCCGATGCTGATGGGGGCGACCATGTTTCTGCAGCAAAAGCTGACCCCCACCACCGGCGACCCCGTGCAGCAGAAGATCATGATGTTTCTGCCCATCGTTTTCACATTCCTGTTCATCTCCTTCCCGGCGGGGCTGGTGATTTACTGGACGGTTAACAATATCCTGACCATTTCTCAGCAGTTTTACATCTACCGCATCGCCAAGGATTCTTAACGGACCCGGCGATGGCTAGGATGGCCTGCGATCCAACATCGCAGCGCAGTTTTACATCTACCGGGCCGCCAGCGGGCCCGGGGCATTGTGAGGCATCCCATGAGCGATACCATCGCGGCGATTGTGACGCCGGCGGGGGAAGGGGGCGTCGGCCTCCTCCGCATCAGCGGTCCGGCGGCCCTGGCCATCGCATCGGGTTTGTTTCATTCCCCAGGATCAGGCTCGCCGGCGGTGGTTCCCTGGCGGGTGTATTTCGGCGAAATCCGAGACCCCGAAAGCGGCGCCACGGTCGACCAGGTTCTCTTTACTTTATTCAAAGCCCCAAAAAGTTATACCGCGGAAGACGTGGTGGAGATCAGCGCGCACGGCGGAGTGTATGTGACCTCGCGTATTCTGGATCTGATCCTGCAGGCGGGCGCACGCCTGGCGCAGCCCGGTGAATTCACCCGCCGGGCCTTTCTCAATGGCCGGATCGACCTGTCGCAGGCTGAAGCGGTGGCCGACGTGATTGGCGCCCAGTCGGAACGGGCTCTCCAGGCCTCGCTGGGCCAGTTGAAGGGGCGGCTGTCGGCCCGGTTGGGTGAGCTGTACGATCGGCTGGTTTCGGTTCTCGCCCAACTCGAGGCCGCCATCGACTTTTCCGAGGAGGGGCTCGCGTTTCAGAAGAGAGAGACCTCAAAAAGCATCACCGACGAGGTGATGCGGGAGATGGACGCCCTCATCGAGAGTTACCGGCGAGGGAAGATCGAGCGGGAGGGAGCGCGGGTGGCCCTCGTCGGCAAGCCCAACGTGGGGAAATCCAGCCTGCTCAACGCTCTTCTGATGGAGGACCGGGCTATCGTTACTCCGCATCCGGGAACCACCCGCGATCTCCTTGAAGAGCGTGTTCGTATTCGCGATGTTCACATCCGCATCATCGACTCGGCGGGCCTCAGGGAGAACCCCGAGATCATCGAAGAGGAAGGCATCGCGCGGGCCCGCGCCGCCCTTAAGAGCGCCGACCTCGCGCTGCTGGTGTTCGACCTTTCGCTTCCCCTGGACGGGAACGATGAACTGCTGTTGGCCGAGGCCGAGGGGAAAACAAAAATTGTGGTGCTCAACAAGTGTGACCTGCCCGAACGGCTCGACACCGGCGCCCTGCTCGCGCGGCTCGGCGGCGAGGAGCCGGTGCGCATTTCGGCGCGGGACCAGGCCGGCCTGGAAGGCCTTATCGATGCAATTCGCGCACGCTTGCCCGGCGGCGCGGGGGACGCCGAGCCGGTGGTCCTCACCCGCGCCAGGCACCGCGAGCAGCTCATCGAAGCGCGCGAGGCGCTCATGCGCGCGGGCGAATCCCTGGAGCAGGGGTTGTCGGAGGAGTTTGCCGCCCTCGATATCGACGCGGCTCTGCAATGCCTGGGCCGCGTCCTTGGCAGGTCCTGCTCGGAGGATCTGCTCGATGAAATTTTTAATGAATTCTGTATCGGCAAATAATCTCCCCCCTTTCGCAAGGGCCGCGGGGGATTCCTTTGACAAATCCTGTATGGGCGTGCTAATAGTTTTTTAACCATGAACGTTCAAATCGGTACAAATTCCCTGCCCATCATCGGCGAGAGCCGCAACATGATGGATGTCTTCGATATCGTCGAAAAGGCGGCGGCTTCCGACAGCACCGTAATGATTTTTGGCGAGTCGGGCACCGGTAAGGAGCTGATCGCCCGCTGTTTGCACGAGCAAAGCCCGCGGGCGAAAAATTCCTTCGTGGCGGTCAACTGTGCGGCCATTCCACACGAGCTTCTGGAAAGTGAGTTGTTCGGCTACGAAAAGGGCGCTTTCACCGGTGCGGTGAACGCGCGCGTCGGCCGGCTGGAGCTGGCCAGCCAGGGAACCGTTTTCCTCGATGAAATCGGCGACATGCCGATGACGCTCCAGGTCAAGCTGCTGCGCGTGCTCGCGGAGCGGGAGATCGACCGCATTGGCGGCAGCAAAACCATCCCCATCGACATCCGTGTCATCGCGGCCACCCACCGCAACCTGGAGGAAGGGGTGGAAAAAGGCACCTTCCGCGAGGATCTGTTCTACCGGCTCAATATCATCCCCGTGCACATGCCGCCGCTCAGGGAACGCGGCGGAGATGTGCGCCTGTTGGCCGATTATTTCCTCGACCACTTCAACAAGGTGCGCAACAAGTCCATCCGTGGCATCAGCCCGGAAGCCATGGAGGTGTTGTCGCGCTATTCCTGGCCGGGCAACATCCGCGAACTGGCGAACTTCATCGAGCGCATGGTGGTCCTCTGCTCCGCCGATGTCATCACCACCAAAGACCTTCCCGCCAAGGTGCTGGGAGAAGTGCCGCAGGAAAAATGGGCTCCCCTCAACGACAGGGAGCCCGAGGGCAGCCCCGCCCTGGTCCTGCAGGAATCACTCAGAAAATCGTTTTCCGTCGGCATTCCCGAGGAAGGGATGAACCTGAAGAGCGTGGTTGAGAATTTCGAGAAAGAACTCATCCTCGAAGCCCTGGAGAAAACCAATTGGGTCAAGAACAAGGCGGCGGGCCTGCTGGGCCTTAACCGCACCACCCTCGTCGAAAAGCTGAAAAAGATGAATATCAAGCGCGACGGCCAGGCCTGAGGCGCAACT
>QJZQ01000201.1 GCA_003246675.1 Nitrospirota bacterium
CTATTTCGCTCGGGAGGCCGCAGTAATTCTGAGCCGTTGATAAAACGCTTTTCGCCGTTTGCTACCCCGTTCCCGCTGGCAGTTCACTCCTTCCAAGAACCGTTTGATAATGGCCAAAGCATATGTTTATAATGAAGAGCATGACATGATTTATAAGGAGATCCGTTGATGTCAATTCTGGCGCAAAACATTAAAAACCTCCGTAAGGAACTCGGGTGCACACAGTCCGTCATGGGGGATATTCTCAAGGTCGGGTTTCGGACCTACGTCCGCTATGAGGCCGGCGAGCGCGATGCGCCCGTCGCCATTCTGGTCAAGCTTGCCCGCCTGGGGCGCATTTCCCTGGAGCGCCTGCTAACCACCGAGATTGCGCGCAACGATATCGTCGCCGCTCAGGCTCTGGCCAAGGACCAGACGGTGCCCGAGGTGAGTTCGGTCAACTTCGATAGTGGCCAGATTTCGCTCCGGAAGCCCACGCGGAAGGAACTTCTCACCCTGGATGACGCCGAGCGGAAAATGCTCACCCTGTTTCGCAAAATGAGTGAGGATAAGCAGGACGAAGTTCTCAAGGGGTTTGGCAAGCCCACGGGACGCCGCCTTGAGAAGCCGGTCAAGGCCAAGGTGAAGAAAAAGCCCGGCCGGAAGCCCGGCCGGAAGGCGCTGAAACGCGTCGTTCCCAAGAAGGCGAAGAAGAGGGGACGGCCGGGGCGCAAAAAGATGGACCGGAAAGTCCTCAAGGAAAAAATCGATAAACTGAAGATGATCACTCAGTCCATCCAGAAAATCACGGTGAGATAATCGATCGTGACTTCTGGCAGGTTTCATGGGCAATGGCATCTGAAGGTCTTTCTGGTTCTTCTGGCCGGCCTGCTGCCCCTGGAATATTACGGCAAGGTGTTCGAGAGGGGCATCGGCCACTATCTCAAGTGGCAGAACCACAAGCGGCCCCAGCTCGGGAGGATGTGGGAGCACGATCGGCAGTCCATCGTCGCTCAGAATAAAATCCAATCCATCCGCTCCGGGATCGACGACCAGCAACGCTCGGCCGACTCCATCCAGTCCCTGAAGGAGTTGTTCGAGAATGTGGTGCCCGCGTTTCCCCTGGTGGTCACCCGTCAGAAGTTCCTTCAGCTGTATAATGATTTTCCCGGGCAGTGGTCGGAGCGGATCATCTCTCCCTTCGAGTTGATTGAGATCGACTCCGGGAAAAAGTGGGACCGGGTTCTTCTCAAGCGCTTTGGGCCGTGGATCACCGTGGGTTTTTTAAACCTGGAAGGGCTTCCCATCAAGGAAAGCTTTCTGTCGGTGGACGCGCTCTATGAGGTGCAGTCCACCCGGACGGTCAAGCGGGGCCGCCTGGAAGACTCCGGCTTCACCGCCGAGCGCATTTATCCCATCGACCGGCTTCTTCCCGTGCTCAAGACCCTGGATCTGGAGACGCAAAAGACCCTGTTTCCCGACCCGCGCTGGTTTCTTGAAAAGGATTACCATGTCACTCGGCTCGGCATCCAGAACGGGGGCTCCGGCACCGTGCAGTCCCACACGACTCTGGGGATCGAGTACGACACCGATTACAACACCGGCGTTCTGCTGATCCCCGTTCCCGTGGAAATCACCTACAATATTTTATCGTTGGTGGAAAACATGGAGGGAGAAAACACCCTGGGGGAAAACCCGTCCTCCATGGATCCCTCCGGAGACACCCCTTGATCCGCCGTTTGGCCGAAACCCTCTGCTTTACTTTGTTCGCCGTTTTCATTTTCGCCGGCCTTACGGCCTTCGGGCTGTATTTTGCCTTGAAGGACGAGCTGCCCCAGCTTCCCGAAAGCCTCGACACGCTCAACCTCAGCTTGCCGACGGAAATATACTCCGCCGATGGCGAGCGCATCCAGGTTCTGGGGGATCGTTTCCCCGTGTCGTTCAGTGACATTTCCCCGCATTTCGTCAAGGCCATCATCGCCGTCGAAGATAAGAATTTCTACAAGCACCACGGCATCGACCATATCGCCCAGCTCCGGGCGCTGTACATCAATCTCAAGGAGCGGCGCATCGTCCAGGGCGCGAGTACGCTGACCCAGCAGCTTTCCAAGAACCTGTTTTTCTCGTTCAAGAGGGGATGGACGCGAAAGTTCAAGGAAACGCTGATCGCCCTCCAGCTGGAGACGACGTTCCGCAAAGACGAGATTCTGAGCGCCTACAGCAACCAGGTGTATTTCGGCAGTGGCGCCTACGGCGTCGAGGAGGCCTCCCAGGTTTACTTCGCCAAGCGCGCGCGGGATCTCACGCTGCTCCAGGCCGCCATGTTGGCGGGGCTGCCCAACTCGCCGCACACCGCCAACCCGTTCAAGAACTATGAGCGCGCCCTCAAACGGGCCGAGCACGTTCTCGGCCGCATGGTCCGGGAAAAAGTCATTACCGCGGAAGAGAGCCGCGCGGCGCTCGACTCGGAACTGGGCCTCGTCGAGCCCCGGCTGGAAACCAACCCCAATCAATATTTCGCCAACCTGGTGGTGTCGCGCCTGGAAGAGGACTACGGTCGGGAATTCGTTCATTTCGGCGGCCTCAAGGTTTTCACCACCCTCAACAGTCAGTTCAATCAGTACGCCCAGAAGGCCGCGGAGTCGCATCTCGAAGCCCTGGAAGATGATATGAAAAACCAGCGAGGCGAACTCCAGGTCGCGCTGGTTGCGGTGGAGAACAAGAGCGGCGCCGTACGCGCGCTTCTGGGCGGGCGCAATTATTCCACCAGCCAGTTCAACCGCGCGGTTTCCAACAACCGGCTGCCGGGGTCATCCTTCAAGCCCTTCGTTTACCTGGCGGCCATGGAAAACCTGCACTACTCCCCGGCCACGGTGGTGCGCGACGAGCCCCTGCAAATCACCATTCCCGGCAGCGGCATCTGGGAGCCCAAGAACTTCGGCGGCGTTTTCGCCGGCGACGTGGTCCTCAAGAAGGCCATGATGAAGTCTCTGAACGTGGTCTCCGCCAAGCTGATTCAGGAGGTGACCCCCGCCAAGGTCATCCAGGTGGCGCGCCAGTTCGGTATCCAAAGCCCGCTGGGCAACAACCTTTCGCTGGCTTTGGGCACCTCCGGAGTTTCGCCCATTGAAATGGCCGGCGCTTTCAGCGTCGTCGCCAACCTGGGCATCTATAACGAGCCCTACCTGATCGAGCGTATTGAGGATTTTCACGGCAACCGCCTCTACGAGCACTATTACCAGGGCGTGCAGCGCTTCTCACAAAAAATGATGTACCCTCTGTCCGACATGATGCAGGGCGTGGTGGACCGGGGCACCGGGCGTATCGTCCGGCGCATGCATTTCGATCACCCCGCCGGTGGCAAGACCGGCACCACCAACGACTACAAGGACGCCTGGTTCAACGGCTTCACCCACGACTACGCGGTGTCGGTCTGGGTGGGCAAGGACAACAACCAGCCCATGGTCGATAGTCACCAGAGGGGGCTCACCGGCGGGAAGGCGGCGGCTCCCATCTGGGTGTTCTTTCTGCAAAAGGTTCTGGCAGGTAAGAACAAAGTCAAGTTTCCCGTGCCCGCGGGCATCAAGCTCGCCACGGTGGATACGCGCACCGGTAAGTTAGCGGGGGAAAACAGCCTGGAAACCGTCGAGGTGGCTGTGCAGGACACCGTGGACCTAACGCCGGAACCGGAGAAGATCGACCCCTTCGGCTTCATGGATTTCCTGAGAGGCGACCGGAAGGAACTCAGACGGCCAGAACAGGACGATGAGGAGAGTGAAAACCTCCCCTTCCTCATGCAAGGTACGGGCAATGGCGTATCAAAACCTTAAATATTTCCTGGTACGTATCGGGATTTCCTTCTTCCTGCTCGTGGTGCCGGGGTTTTTCGCCCTCTACATCATCCATGAATACGCCTTGCCCGGCGTTGAGTTTGACGACAACGTCGTTCAGTGGGCCCTTGTTTTCATCTCCATCTTTTTCGGTTTCTTTGCCTATGGGCTGATCGGCGATCAGCACTTCCAGAACACGTTTCACGCGCTGCGCGATATCGATGCCGAAAGCGACCCCGAACAAACCATCGGACGGTTCGAGGCGCTGCTCGATATGACCCGGTCCTCGTATTTCCTGTCGCGGTCGGGGAGCCGCCTGCGGGGCCTCGTCGTCCGCAAATACGCCGACTACCTCCTGTCCATCGGCCAGGAAGGGCCCGATGCGCTCCGGATTTATCTTAAGGCCTTCCTGCAGAACCCCCGGCAATCCAAATTCCGGCCGCCGCTGCTCAGCCTGCTGGCCCAGGGCGGAAACTTGAGTGAAGAAGAGGTCGACCTCCTTCTCGTCATGCTCAAAGCCGAGAATTACCAGGACGAGGTGGTCCTGCATTATCTGGCTTCCCTGTTTCTCAAGCGTAAAAAACTCTCCAGCAAAACCGAGCCTCTGTTTCTCATCGCTCTCGAAAGCGGGCACAAAGAAGCGCGCGACATCGCCGGATTCGTTCTTCCCCTTCTGCTTGCCCACGAAAGGAAGGATTTATTCGCCGTACGTTTCTACCTGGCGGCACTGCCGTTTTCCCCCGCCGAGGAAGGCCGCGCGCGCGATCTCATTGCCCGTAGTTTTCTGGAAGGCCACTGGAACGGTATCGAACCGGAATTGCACGAGCGCTGCGGCCGTATCTTCTCCGCGCTCGAACCTGAGCAGCGCACGGCGCTGGAAGAGGCGGTGAGCCGGACACAGGTTTCAGGGAAGTTTAAAAAAGTGCGCTGGCTCACTTCCGACGACCGTCGCCAGCTCAGGCGGGTCATGGAAAAAATGGGCATCGTCAGATCCCTGGGGGGCGGGATCTGGAAGGGGGTGAAAGGGCTCGTGGCCTGGGCGAAGGGGCTTGTGAAAAGCCTTCTGCTCTGGGGCATCGATGGCCTCGCATTATTTGGCCGGGCGTCGCTCGGCTTCAAGCTCGCCTTTCTCGCCGTGCTGTTCGCCGGCGTGCTCGCCGCGCTCAGTTATCGGGGCGTGAAAGAGCCGCCGCCTGAGGCACCCAAGGCCCTGGCCCCGGCGCCCGCCCCCGTGGTGAAACCTCCGCCAGGAAACAAGATCCACACCCTGCAGGTGGCGGCCTTCACCTCCTCGCGCCAGGCCGACCGGCTGGTGCGGTCCCTCGGCAAGCACGGCGTCGAGGGGGCCTACATCATCAAATCGAAACGCACCTCGGGCGGCCAGTGGTACAAGATCCGCATCGGCCGCTTCGACGACCCGGGCGAAGCCCGGCAACTGGCAAACCGTTTGGTCGACAGTAAAGTCATCAAGAATTATTTTGTTATTTCCCTGCCCAGAGAAAAACCGTCTCCCCCGGCCGCGAAGGAAAAACCCGCACCTTGATCAGGCCGGCTTTCGCGCGACCACGGCCTTGACGATGTCGAGGTAAACATTCTGCTCCGATTCGATGGAAAACCCGGCCCGGCGGACGTTGCTCACCGTATTGCGGTCCAGATGCGTTCCTTCCAGAGCGGCGGTGAAAAGGGACATGATGCGCAGGTTGAGCGCGTGCAGCGGGTGCTCGCTTAAAACATGCTCGAACAAAAGCAGCCGGCCGCCGGGTTTGAGCACCCGGAGAACCTCCCGCAGGCCCGCCACCGGGTGGGCGACCGAGCAGAAAACGCAGACGGCGACGGCGTGGTCGAAACAATTGTCGGGAAACCCCAGGCGCTCGGCATCCATCACGGAGAGATGAAATGCTCCCGGGTAGGCGCGGGCGCGCGGCCGGGCGCGCCTCAGCATGGCGCGGCTCAGGTCGATGGCGGTGACCTTCAGGCCGGGCGGAAAATTCAGGATTTCCATGCCCGTGCCCACGCCCACATGGAGCACCCGGCCGGACAGGGTTTTGAAAAAACGCGTCTGGAATTCGCCCCAGCGGCGCTGGTCGCCCGCGCGGAAAAAATCGAACCACTTCGCCAGACGGTTGTATTGCGCGGATGCCCTCCGGTGAGACGGCGGTCGGAGCTGCGGATATAAAAAGCTGTCGCCAGACGGTTGTATTGCGCGGTCACGTTCAAAGCCCTCCGGTGAGACGGCGGCCGGAGCTGCGGATATAAAAAGCTATCGCCAGACGGTTGTATTGCGCGGTCACGTTCAATGCCCTCCGGTGAGACGGCGGTCGGAGCTGCGGATATAAAAAGCCACCGCCAGCCCGAAACCCGCGCCCGCCAGCATTGCCGGGCCGGCAGGGGCGGCGCCCGCCGCATGGGCCATGGCTACGGCCATGCCGAGGGGCATGCCGATCAGCCCGAGCGGCATCATGACCTGAAAGGCTCCGCAAAACGGGGCGAGAAGCACGGTGAAAAGCATTTTGAAGCCCATGCCGAGAACGCCGCCCGCCAGCATGGCCAGAGCCATCGGCATCGATGCGGGAATGATTTGCGTCACCGTAAATGCTATGATGGCCCCCGCGCCCGCTGAGATCAGCGGGTCGAGAAATTTGTAATTCATGGGCATCGTATCCTTATATTCTGGACGGATTGTCCCTGCTTGCAGAATGGCCATGGGCCGAGGATTTGTCAAACCCTTTCAGAGGCCGCCCGCCGAGGGCGGCGTTCACCCTCGGAGAGAACGAACATGACGTCGATAGAACTGGACCACGACCTGATCCGCGAGGGCCTGAGCGAGGAGGAGATTCGCGCCCTTCAGCCCGAGGTGGATCGTTGCCATCAGACGCTCACTCAAGGCAGCGGCGCGGGCAACAGCTTTCTCGGCTGGCTGCACCTGCCTTCGCGCACGGCCGACAAACCACTCGCCGATATCGAGCAGGTGGCCCGTGAGCTTTCCGAGTGTTCGGATGCGCTGGTCTCCATCGGCATCGGGGGTTCTTACCTTGGGGCGCGGGCGGGGCTGTCGTTTCTCGGCAAGGGGGCCGAAGGCGGCATGGAGGTTCATTTCGCCGGGCACAACCTGTCGACCGACCACCTCGCCGATCTGTTCGATCACCTCGAGGGCCAGGACGTTTGCGTGAATGTGATTTCGAAGTCCGGCACCACCACCGAGCCCGCGTTGGCCTTTCGCCTGCTCCGGCAATGGCTGATCGCCAGATACGGCGATCGCGAGGCGGCCCGGCGCATCGTCGTCACGACCGACAGGGAAAAGGGGGCGCTCAAGCAGTGGGCCGATGCCGAGGGTTACCGCACCTTCGTCATTCCCGATGATGTCGGCGGCCGGTTCTCCGTGCTCTCGCCGGTGGGGCTGTTGCCTCTCGCTGCCGGCGGCGTGGATATCCGGGCGTTGATGGAGGGCGCCCGTCAACAGGAGGCGCTCGCGCTCGCCACCTCCGCCTTCGAGCGCAACCCCGCCGCCCTTTACGCCGCCATCCGCCACGGCCTGCGCAAAAAAGGCAAGACCATCGAGATCCTCGCCACCTTTCACCCGGCGTTTCATTACCTTCAGGAATGGTGGAAGCAGCTGGCGGGGGAGAGCGAGGGCAAGGAGGGGCAGGGGCTTTTTCCCGCTTCGGTGGAATACACCACCGATCTGCACTCCCTCGGGCAGTGGGTTCAGGAGGGGCCGCGCAACGTGTTCGAGACCTTTCTCAGGCTCGCCGCCCCGGGCCGGCGGATCGAAATCCCCACTTTGCAAAACGACCCTGACGGTTTAAACTACCTTGCCGGCCAGACAATCGACCATGTCAACGACCAGGCCTTCCTGGGCACCCGTGCGGCGCATCTGGAAGGCAACGTCCCTAATATGACGATCACCGTTGCCAGACGCTCCCCCGCAGCCCTCGGGGCGCTGTTTTATTTTTTTGAGTACGCCGTGGCGATGACGGGCTACCTGATGGGAGTGAATCCTTTCGACCAGCCCGGTGTTGAGCTTTACAAGAAGAACATGTTTCGCCTTCTCGGCAAACCCGGACAGGGGAAAGGATAGCCGCATGAGTTCCACCCGCGAACAACTCGATGAAATCATCCACGGCCTGGCCCACGAAACCGTGGAGCCCGGTTCGCCGCCCGAAAGCGAGAGCAGCCCGGCCCTGAGGGCGCTCAAGGCCCTTGGCACCGAACCCTGGGTCGATACCGGCGACCTGGAAAAGGCGCGCGACGTATGGAAAAAGGATCTCGGCGCCCTGACCACCAACAACACCCTCGCCAATCAGGTGGTGCAAAGCGGCGTCATGGATGAGGTCATCCGCGAAACCGTGCAGCGGCTGGCCGGGGCCGGGGAAGGCCTGAGCGAAGAGGAGAAAATCACCGAAGTCGGCTTCGTGATCAACTGCAAGATCGCGCTTCGGCTGGTGCAGGCGTTCAAGGTCAAGGTCAGTGTCGAGCTGCACCCGTCCATGGCGCGCGATATCGAGCGCACCCTTTATTACGCCAGAAGGTATTACGGCGTCTGCCCGGATTATTTTATCATCAAGGTTCCCCTGACGCCCGAGGGATACCTCGCGGTGCGGACGCTACGGCGGGAAGGCATGCCGATCAATTTCACCCTGGGGTTTTCCGCCCGGCAGAACTACCTTGCCGCGCGGCTGGCCAGCCCCACTTATGTGAATGTTTTTCTCGGGCGGCTCAACCAGGTGGTGGATGAGAACAAGCTGGGCAGCGGCGCGGGAGTGGGAGAAAAAGTGACGCTGGAGACCCAGAGGGCGATAACGGAACTCAGGCGGCAAAACGGCGACGTCACCACCCGCCTCATCGGCGCGAGCATCCGTGGCGGCGCCCAGGTGGCGTTTCTGGCCGGTGTCGATGTGCTCACCATCCCGCCGGCGGCTCTCGAGGAATTTTGCCCGACGCTGCCCGAAGCCCTGCATTGCCACCTGGAGGAAACCGTGGAACCCGGCATCGCCCCCGGGCCCCGGGCGGCGGCGTTTGACAAGCTGTGGGACGTGCCCAGCGAGTTCAAGGCGTTCTGCGAGGCCCTCGCGGCAAGGCCGGACCTGGAGGGCATGGATGGCGAAAGTCTCAGGCGGATCTGCCGGGAGGAGGGCATGGACCTGTTTCATGACTTTTCCACCGCCGATTATGAAAAGATCCGCACCAAGGGGAAGATTCCCCGGCTGGGCGACTGGCCGGAGGAAGTGGCTTTGGACGACCTGATGACGCAATCGGCGCTGATGTCGTTTGCAAAGGACCAGGACGAGCTGGACGCCCGCATCCGATCCTTCCTTGGCTGAGGCGGCCCCCCGGCACTTGTGGGAGATCGGGGCATGATTCTGTCGGGAGACATCGGCGGCACCAAGGTCAACCTTGCGCTGTATCGGCGGGAGGGCGATCGGCTGGAGCTGGTGCGCGAAGCGCGTTACGAGAGCCGGCAGGCGAGCGGGCCTGGCGAGTTGCTCGATGATTTTTTTAAAGCCGGAACGCCGGCCATCAGCGCCGCCGGCTTTGGCGTCGCCGGGCCGGTGAAGGGGGGGCGCGCCCAGGTGACGAACCTGCCCTGGGTGGTGGAATCCCAGGCGCTTAAAAACCGGCTTGGCGGAGCGGAGGTTTGGCTCATCAACGACCTGGCGGCGACGGCGGCATCGCTGCCGTTCCTCGCGCCGTCTCAGGTGCTCGAATTGCAGGCGGGTGAGCCGCGGCCGGAGGGCCGCAGGGCGGTGCTCTCGGCGGGCACGGGTTTGGGCGGTGCGTTTCTGGTTCCCGCCCTCGGACGCTTTGTGGTGGTCGATGCGGAACCCGGCCATGCCGATTTCGCCCCACGAACCGATCGGGAAATCGAGCTTGTCCGGCAATTGCGCGACGCCCACGGCCGGGTCAGCGTCGAGACGGTGCTTTCCGGACCCGGGTTGTATCGTATTTACCGCTTTCTCGACCCGCAGTCCACGGAGCTGCCGGACATGGAGCCGGGGGAGGGGGGGCGCGCCGTAGCCGAGCTTGGCCTTGCGGGTCGTTCGGCGGTGTGCGAACAGGCGCTGCAAATTTTTGTCTCCGCTTTGGGCCGGTGCTGCCCCGCGGCGGGTTGTACCTGGGCGGGGGCATCGCGCCAAAGCTGGTTGCCTTGCTGGGGCAGGGCGGATTCATCGAGGCGTTGCGGGCCAAGGGCGGCTTTGCCTCGCTCATGGCCGAGTTTCCCGTGCGGGTGATTCTCGACGAGACGGCCCCATTGCTCGGGGCGGCGCATTATGCGCTGGGAAATAAATTTATCCGGTGAGGCAAGGTTCTCCCCGGATGTGTGATAACTGGGCCGCTGGCAGGTGCCGGACGGCCCGCGATAAACCCTTTACCTGAAGTGTGGCATGGACCAGAAAATAAATAAAATCGTGCTTGCGTATTCCGGCGGGTTGGACACGTCGGTCATCATCAAATGGCTGAAGGAACAGTACGACTGCGAGATCATCGCATTCGCCGCCGATGTCGGCCAGGGCGCCGAACTCGAGCCGGTGCGTGAAAAGGCTCTCAAGACGGGGGCCGACCGCGTTTACATCGAAGACCTGAGGGAAGAATTCGTTCGCGACTTCGTGTTCCCGATGCTGCGCGCCAACGCTTATTACGAGAATAATTATCTGCTTGGCACCGCCATCGCCCGGCCCCTCATCGCCAAGGAGCAGATCCGCATCGCGGCTCTGGAAGGCGCCGACGGTGTTTCGCACGGGGCAACGGGAAAGGGCAACGATCAGGTGCGCTTCGAACTCGCCTACCAGACCCTGAACCCCAGCATCAAGGTGATCGCTCCCTGGCGGCATTGGGATCTCCTGTCGCGCAGCGCTCTGTTCGACTACGCCAAGACCCATGGCATCCCCGTGCCGGTGAGCAAGGACAAGCCTTACAGCATGGACCGCAACCTGTTTCATATCAGTTACGAGGGCGGTGTGCTGGAAGACCCCTGGGATGCTCCCGACGACGATATGTTCCTGCTCAGCGTGTCGCCCGAAAAAGCGCCGGACAAAGCCACGAGCATCGAAATCGAATATGAGAACGGCGATCCCGTGGCCGTCAATGGCGAGCGCATGAGCCCGGCCCAGCTTCTCGAGTGCCTGAACCGGTTGGCGGGCGAAAACGGCATTGGCCGCATCGACATCGTCGAGAACCGGTTCGTGGGCATGAAATCGCGCGGGGTTTACGAAACGCCTGGAGGCACCCTTTTGCAGGCGGCGCACCGCGGCATCGAATCCATCACCATGGACCGGGAGGTTCTGTTTCTGCGCGATTCCCTGATCCCCACCTATGCGAAGATGATCTACAACGGCTTCTGGTTTTCTCCCGAGCGGCGGTGGCTGCAGAAGGCCATCGACGATTCGCAAAGAAACGTATGGGGCACCGTGCGCCTCAAGCTCTACAAGGGGGCTTGCACGGTAACGGGGCGCAAGGCGAAGAAATCGCTTTACGACCAGAACCTGGCAACGTTCGAAGAAGGCGACGGTTACCGGCAGGACGACGCCGAGGGGTTCATCCGTTTGAACGCGCTGAGGCTCAAAATGTATTCCCACACCTTTGGCGAATAGGGCCGAGCTTATCCGCCAGCGGGCAGGGCTCCTGTGGCTGCCTGTCGGCTTGCCCTTGTAAAGTCGGTGATTGCTCCGCCTGGCACCGCGTGGCCCCATTGCCCGCGGTGGCAGGCGGAGGGCATTTCCTTGATTTATCAGGGTTTTAAGGCTAATATTTTTATATGAGTTCTATCCTGGTCGTCGATGACGAAAAGAGCATGCGCGAGTTTCTCAGCATCATGCTTGAGAAGGAAGAACACTCGGTGACCACCGCCGCCACCGGGGAAACCGCCGTCAACCTGGTTCAAGACAAAGTCTTCGACCTGGTGATCACCGATATCCGCATGCGCCGGGCCGATGGCATCGAGGTTCTGGAAGCCGTTAAGGAAACCTCGCCGGATACCCCCGTGGTGATGATGACCGCCTACGCCTCCGCCGAGACCGCCGTTCTGGCCATGAAGAAGGGCGCCTACGATTACATCTCCAAGCCGTTCAACATCGAAGATCTGCTGCTCATCATCAAGAACGCCCTGGACCGGAAAAAACTCTCCGACGAAAACCGCTATCTTAAATCGGCGCTTCACAATAAATACGGTTTCGACCATATCATCGGCCGCAGCCCGGCGATGCTCAAGGTATTTGACCTGATCCAGAAGGTCGGGCAGAGCAACGCATCGGTGATGATCTCCGGCGAAAGCGGGACGGGCAAGGAACTGGTGGCCAAGGCCATCCACTTTAACGGGCCGCGCAGGAATTATCCCTTCATCTCCATCAACTGCGGCGCCGTTCCCGAAAGCCTGCTGGAGAGCGAACTGTTCGGCCACGAGAAGGGCGCATTCACCAGTGCCGACGCGGCGCGGGCCGGGCTGATGGAAGCGGCGCAGAAGGGGACGTTTTTTCTCGACGAGGTGGGCGAGGCCCCGCTGTCCATTCAGGTGAAGCTGCTAAGGGTGCTGCAGGAGAGGGAGTTCACGCGCGTGGGAGGGACGGAGGCGATACCCGTCGACATCCGCATCGTGTCCGCTTCCAACCGCGATCTGCCGAACGCGGTCAGGGAGAAGAAATTCCGAGAGGATCTTTTCTATCGCCTGAACGTGATCCCCATTCGTCTGCCGGCGCTGCGTGAGCGCAAGGAGGACATTCCGCTGCTCATCGAGCATTTTCTCGATAAATGCAACCGGGCCCATCCGGGCAAGCCCGATGTCGTGGGCGTCGATCCGGAGGCGATGAGCTTCCTTGAACAGTACCCCTGGCCGGGAAACGTGCGCGAGCTCGAAAACGTCATCGAGCGCGCCGTGGTGCTCGAGGCGGACCGGGTGGTGCACCTCGCAAGCCTGCCTGCGGAAATGGTCCACCAGAGCGAACCGCTGTCTGACCTGATTCCCGCGTTGGACGACGACCCCATCGACCTGGAAAAAACCCTCGACCAGATTGAGAAAAAAATTATTCGAGGCGCACTCAACCAGACCAACGGTATCATCAACAAAGCCGCCGAGAGGCTCAACCTCAGTTTTCGTTCGATGCGCTACCGGATTCAAAAACACAAATTGAAGGACATCGCCGACCTGGAGGACAAATAGCCTGAGTCCGCTAACGTTCTGGGGCAGTCCATGTGGGCGCGAGGGAGCTTTTTTGCGATGAGGTGTTTTTTAGTGAAACGGAAGGAGCCGCTCCCTGCGGCCGATGGCCTGTGGGCCAGGTGGCGTTGCGCGCCGCTTGCGTTGTTGCTGGTGCTAACTCTTCTCGCCGCCGGTGTCCAGGGCGCGGAACCGAAGCCGGTGCCTGCCGCCAATGATTTTCAACGCGCCGAATCGCATTATTACGCCGACCGCCTGGACGACGCCTATCCCCTGTACGAGAAATACTTGCGCGAAAACCCTCGCGGCGCGAAAGCCCCCCCTGCCTATTACCGCCTGGGACGGATCGAGCAACGGGGGCGGTCCTTTGTCTCCGCGCTTAAATACTATCAGCTATTGCTCAGCCAATTCCCGCGCGACTCATTGCGCGGCGAAGCCGGTTTTCAAATGGGGCTCTGCTACCTGGAGCTGGAGAAGTTTGCCGAGGCGGAGTACCGTTTTCAACAGGTTCTGCGGGAGACCCGGGACCGCAAGCGGCAATGGGAGGCGCTGTACCTGCAGGCTCGCGCCGAGCAGGGGCTTCTGGATTACGAAGGCGCCATCGAGAAGTTTCGCCGGGTGATCGAACAGGAGGAATACCCGGGGGTAAAATCGCGGGCCCGCGAGCTGGTGAGCAAAATCATCGACCAGAAACTCACGGACGGGCAGATCGAGGCTCTGGCCGGCCGCTACGGCAGCGAGTTTCCCGCCGATCTCCTGCTTCTCAAGCGCATAGCCTTGAAGCGGGAACAGCGCGACCTGGAGGGTTTTAAGGCCGCTGCGGATGATTTTCTGCGCCTGTTTCCCGTAGCCCCCGAGAGCGCCCGTCTCGCAAACTGGCTCGAGGCGAGCAAGGCCGGCGGTCCGCCCCGCCTCGGGGTCATTCTGCCGCTCACCGGCAGGCTGGCGGTCACCGGGCAGCAGGTGTTGCAGGGAATTCAGTTACGGATCAACGAGCAAGGCGGTTCCGAACGCCTGACCATCGACGTGAGAGATTCCGCCGCGGGCCGGCCCATCGAGGAACTGGTGGAAGAACTGGCGGGGGACCCGCGTGTGGTGGGCCTTCTTGGGCCGGTGACGAGCCAGGAGGTGCAGGATATCGTCCCGCTTGCGGAGCGCTACAAGCTTCCTGTTTTCACGCCCACCGCCTCTTCCCCTGAACTGGCGGCGAGGAGTCCGTATATTTACAGGAACGCGCTGACGCGGCAGGCCCAGGCTGTTTTCCTTGCGGAATATGCCGTTAACCATCTTCATCTGCGCCGGTTTGCCATTCTTTTCCCCCGCGAAACCTTTGGCGAAGAACTTAAACAGCATTTTCAAAAAGAAGTCGAGGGCCTGGGCGGCGAGGTGGTGGCCACGGTTTCCTACGACCGCTCGCAAACCGACTTCAGGGAGCAGATTCTTGAACTGGGCGGGATCTCGGATGAAAACCTGGATCGCCTCGCCCGCGAGAAGACCCTGGGGTTGGAGGACGCGCCGCCTCTCGGCCGGGAGGGCGTGTTGGCCCGTCCCCGGGTGGACATGGGGTTGTGGGAGGGGGAGGACATTGAAAACATCAATCCCTCGCTGGAGCTGGCTTACGATGCTATCTTCATTCCCGGCTTTTACGACAAGGTGGGGCTCATCCTGCCGCAGCTCGTGTTTTATAACATCGAGAATGTGGCCCTTCTCGGAAGCCGCGAATGGAACTCGCCGGAACTGATCAACCTTGCCGGACGGTATTTGGGGGACAGCACGTTTCTCGATGGATTTTTCGCCGGGTCTCCGCGCGGCGAAGTGCAGAGCTTTGTCAGCCGGTTCAGCAGAACCTTTGGAGATACTCCCGGCTTGTATTCGGCTCAGGCCTACGATGCAGCGGGAATTTTCATCGAGTCCGTGGACCGGGGCGCCGATAACCGGGTGAAAATTCAAGAGGCGCTGAAGACCTTTAAGCGGTTCCCCGGCGTGTCCGGTGTCACGACGATCCTCCCCAGTGGCGATTCCCAGCGCGAGTTGTTCACGCTCAAGGTTCGGGATAATGGGATCGTGCAGGAAAATGCGCCGCTGGAAAAAAGCCTTCCGGAGGAAAATGCGCCCGCGGAGAAAAATGCGGCGGTTCCCGGAGGTTAAAGCCGGGGAGCCGGTTCGGGCTCAAGCTCCATGTCATCGCCGGTCTTTTCGCCGGTTTCTTCAGTGACTTCTTTGGCGGGCGGAGTGTCCAGGGTGATCTCGAAGCGGGTGTCCGTATCGAGAAAATCGGCGGGTTCCCCCGTTTTCGGAGAAACCTTCAGGTAGACCACTTCACTGGAAACGGGAAAATTCAGTATCGGTTGCCCGGCGTGGGCTTCCTGCATGAATTGAAGCCAGATGGGAATGGCGGCGCGGGAACCCGTTTCATTGATGCCCAGGGGGGCGTGGTCGTCCCGCCCCACCCAGACGCCGGTGACCAGCTGCGGCGTGTAGCCGATGAACCAGGCGTCGACGTAGTCGTTGGTCGTCCCCGTTTTTCCCGCCACCGGGCGGCCGAGCGCTTTCACCGGTTCGCCCGTGCCTTCCTCGACGACGCTTTCCAGCAGGCTGGTGATGGTGCTTGCGACGCCGCTTGTAATAGGGCGAGTCACTTCGGGATTATGCGTGAAAAGCGTTTCCCCGTGCCGGTTCTGGATGGAGCGTATGGCCGTGGGCGGTATGCGTTCGCCGCCACTGGCGAATACCGAATAAGCGCCGGTGATCTCGAGAAGCGACATCCCTGAGGAGCCCAGCGCCATCGAAAGGTTTTCCGCCAGGGGCGAGGTGATGCCGAGGTCCCGCGCGGTTTGCACCGCAGTGCGAATGCCGATTTCCTGCAACAGCTTGACGGTGACGATATTTCTGGAGTGGGTGAGGGCGGTCCTGAGAGAGGTCGGGCCGTAAAATTTTTCCTCGAAGTTCACCGGTTTCCATTGATCGAAGGCTTCCTCCTTCTCCTTGAAGATGATGGGGGAGTCCACGATGATGCTGGCCGGCGTGTACCCCGCGGCGATGGCCGCGGCGTAGATGATGGGTTTGAAGGACGAACCCGGCTGGCGGGCCGCCTGCACCGCCCGGTTGAACTGGCTGTCGGCGTAATCGTAACCTCCCACCATTGCCTTGATGTGGCCGGTTCCCGGTTCAATGCTGATCAGCCCCGCTTCGACTTCGGGTTTTTGTTCGAGAGCCAAAGGCCAGGGGCCGCCGTCCGAGGCCGGGCCGAGCACGCGCACCAGGATCAAATCTCCACGGCTGAGAGCTTCCGAGGGCCGCCGGATGCGCGCCCATTTGCCGTCGACCTTGATGTTGGGGGGGCGCGCCCAGTCCATGTCTTTTAATTCGATGACGCCGGTGAACCCGCCGAGCTCGACGGTGGCGCGGTCGTCGTCGAGGTCGATCACCGCGGCCTTGAGAAAGTCGCCTTCCGTCGGGCGGGCGTCCTCATCGCGCCATGAATTCATTTTCCGGAGGGCCTGCCTGAGGGCAAGGGGGTCCTGGCCGATGTCCACCGATCGGTCCGGTTTGCGGTAGCCGTAGCGCTTGTCCGCATGGCGCAGGTTTTCCTGGACCGCCCGGATGGCCCGCGCCTGATGCTCCAGGTTGAGCGTCGTGTAAACCTTGAGGCCGCTTCGGTAAAGCTGGTTGCTGCCGTAGGTATCGAGCAACTGGCGGCGGATATGTTCGACGAAATGCGGTGCCGGGTTCGAGCCGTCGGGCAGTTCGCCCACTTCCAGGTCCGTAGCCAGGGCCGCTTCCTTTTCCATTTCGTCGATGTATTCCATCTGCGCCATGCGGCGGATGGCGTGGTTGCGCCGGTTCAGGGCCTTCTCGGGGTTCTTGAACGGGGAGTAGCCGTTCGGCGCTTTCGGCAGCGCCGCGAGCATGGCGCACTCTTCCAGCGTGAGGTCTTTCACGTGTTTGTTGAAATAGGCTTGCGCCGCCGCCTCCACACCGTAGCTGCCGTGCCCGTAGTAAATCTGGTTGAGGTACATTTCAAGGATTTCATCCTTGCTGAACAAAATCTCCATGCGGATGGCCAGAATGGCTTCCTTGATTTTACGGTTCAGCGTTTTTTCCGGTGTCAGGAAGATGCGCTTGGACAACTGCTGGGTGATGGTGCTGCCGCCCTCGACCACGTAGCCGGCCCGCAAGTTGGTGATCATGGCGCGGAAGATGGCCTTGGGGTCGATTCCGAAGTGATTGTAAAAATTCGAGTCCTCCACCGCCAGTGTGGCCTGCCGGAGGCGCAGGGGAATTTCGCTGAGGGGCAGCAAAATACGTCGTTCGATATAAAAATCGGCGATCAGTTCGTCGTTGTCCGCGTAGACCTGGGTGACGGTGCTCGGCTGGTAGGAGACGAATTGGCGGACATCGGGCAGTTCGTCGGCGAAACGGAAATAGAGGAGGGACGCGCCGATGAAACCCACCAGGACGCATCCGACAAATAGCGCGAAGGCTGCGAGCAGCCACTTTTTCAGGCGCGGGCTCGGCCCTTTATTGCTTGTGCCGGGCCAGAATTTAGCGATCCATTTATTCATAAAGTCCCAGGTGCGCCGCCTGCTCCGTCCACGATGGGCGGGAAAGCAGGGCGCGGGGTATTTGTTGCAGGTCTTTTCAAGCGGGAGTCCGGCCTTCTTCCAGGTCGATCAGGCCGGCCCAGGTTATGATGTCGGTGCGTCCGGGGGCGACCTGGTCTCTTTGTTGCAGGAAATAGTCCATCTTTTCCCCGGTCTCGGGGCCGTGCGCGAGAAGCCTCCGGTTCTGTTCTCTTTTGTCTTTTTCTTCCAGCCCGCGCGCAACGCACCAGGCCTCGAGGCCTATTTCGATTTGCCGGTCATCGGCCTCTTTTACCCGTCCGGTAAAGTCGTCGGCGGAGAGACCTAGAAAATCCAGCATCATCCGGTCCATCGGGCAGGGATAGATATACGGACCCAGCCGGCCCGAAAGCGCGGCGCGGACCTTGTCGACCATTCTCGGGAGATGGACGAGGCCAGCCATTGTCTCTCGCGGACTTCTGGGGAACGCCTGGGTCAGGTCCATTCGCGGCAATCCGGGGAAGTTCGGGGGCGTTAATCCAGCCGCACCCGGTTCAGCCGGCTGAAATTCTTCGATGCTTTAATGGCGCGAGCCCCATCCTGGCCGATATGGTTACGAAACAGGTCCAGCGTGGTCAGGCCCTGGAGGTTTTGCGAGTTGGCGAGGTGCTTCGCGCCCGCCTCGCCAATGCGGTTGAACTTCAGCACCAACTGATCGAGCGCGGGCAGGTTTTTGCATTCCGCCAGGGCCCGGGCTCCTTCCTCGGTGATGCGGTTGGATTTGAGGTTCAACACTCTGAGCTCGCCCAGGTGCGGCGAGGCGAGGAGCGCCGCCACCCCCTCGTCGCTGATGTCGTTTTCGCCCAGTTCCAGGCGGCGGACCTGGGAAAGGACCTCCATGCCGGCGAGCCGTTTTACGCCCTCGTCGCCCAGATTGCGGGTTTCGAGGTTGAGGGTTTTATCGGCGTCCAGATTATCCTGGACGAGCTTTTCCATATCGGGAATTTCGGACATATCGAGAAAATATCGATGGGGCCTGTATTGATGGGCCGTGGATGGATAACACTATCTATATTAAACCCAAATGCTGCGCGGGTCAACGTATCGCACGCCGCCGTAGGCCTTAAAAATTCAATGAGCTGGCAAGGGGGCGGGGCCGGAGGCCGCAGGCAGGCGGCCCCCGGCCCGCTAACGGGGGAAGGAGAGGATTATTCGGTCACTCGAAACGACTTGGAGTAGCAGGCAACCAGATCCTTCACCGACAGGACGCCGACGAGTTGCCCCTCCTCGGTCACCCCGAGGTGACGCACGCGGTTTTTCTGCATGAACTTCTCTGCTTCCACCACGGGAAGAAAGCGGTCCAGGGTCAGGATCGGAGCCGTCATGACGTCTGTCACCCGGGTGGTTTCCGGATTTCGGCCGGCCCCGACGACCTTACGGGTAACGTCGGATTCGCTGATGATACCGACGTAATCGCTGAGTTTCTTGACTAGAAGAGAGCCGATCTCCCGCG
>QJZQ01000237.1 GCA_003246675.1 Nitrospirota bacterium
GAGCTTGAGAGCATCACTTTCAAGACCACGCGCATGAGTGTCGATGCCGCCAAGGTGGCCATCATCAAGGACAGGGCCACGGCCGCCGAGATCATCGTGCAGACGCAACGGATTCTGGAGGCTTCCGATTACAACCCGGATAGAAATATCAGGAATGTCATCCATCGTTGCATCGGGGGCAGCGGCCCCTGTAGGGGCATGGAAATTTAAACCGCAGCCGATGCGGGCGCTTCCTCTCTTCATTGAGAGGGAGCGCTTTTTTTTGTCTTTATTTCGCTCGCCAGGGGCCGTCGAGGTTGATGCGGCTGGCGAAATCGTCGAGCGTTTGCCGGGAAAAGGGGGTGGACACGGCACCGAGGAAAGGCAGCTCGCCAAGGATGGGGAAGGGGGAGAATTCTCCGAGGATGCCGGCGTTCGCCTGTTCCACCGCGCTTGCGGGGCCCGGCGCCGTGGGGTTGAGAAGCACCCCGGCCACCTCCAGGCCCGCCGCCTGGGCCGCCCGAAGCGTCAGCAGGGTGTGGTTCAGGGTGCCGAGGCTCGTGCGGGCGACGACGATGAGCGGCAGGCCGAAGGCCGCCGCGAGGTCCAGCACCAGAAAGCCCGGTGCGAGCGGCACCGCAAGCCCGCCGACCCCTTCCACCAGTACGGCCTCGTGCTTCCCGGACAGGCTCCTGAAGGCGGTAAGAAGCCGCTCCGGCTCCACCGGCCGGCCTTCGGCGCGGGCGGCGAAATAAGGCGATGCCGGGGTTTTGAACCGGTAGGGGGCGGCCTCCTCCAGGGCATCGCCACTTTCGGCCGCTTCCAGGAGGAAGCGCGCGTCGGAGGCGGCGGTCGAATCGCAAAGCGGGTCGACGCCGGTTTCCACCGGCTTCATCACGCCAACATCGACGCCTGCCCGGCGGTAGAGCGCGGCAAGCAGGGCGGTGACCACCGTTTTGCCGACGCCTGTATCGGTGCCTGTGATGAAATAACTCTTCATCATCATCGCGGTCCTTTCAAAAGGGGGGATGAGCCGCATCTTAACATCATCCCGTTTAAATCCAGCATCGTTTCCCCTGGCCAGCGCGAGGTTTCAGATAGCGGAAGGATTTGCTATAATCGAGGGGTCTCCCCGCCGGACCGCCGGCGGAATTAATGATGCGAGGTCGTGTTCCATGAGTTCCATGAAAATCGATATTACCTGCCCCTGCTGCGACACCCAGCTCACCGTCGATGTGAAAACCGGTGAAGTTCTCTGGCAGGAGAAAAAGGAAAAGCCCCTGCCTTCGCTCACCGATATGGTCAAGGGGCTCGACAAAAAGCGCCAGGAAACCGAAAACCTGTTCAAAAAGCGCAGCGAAACCCACAAGGAACGCGGGCGCCTGCTCGACGAGATCTTCAAGGAATCGCAAAAGAAGGTCGATAAATCCACCGACAAGCCCCTGCGCGATTTCGACCTCGACTGATCTTTTTTGCCCTGGGCCGCCTTGCCGATGCAGGGGAGGGGGCTTTTCCAGCCCACCGTCCGCGCGATTTCCCGCCTGAAAAAAATTAGAATTCCACGCACAGCCCATCGTGGGCGAGGGCGACGTTTTCCGGCAGGCCGCGGGAGACGGTCTCGTGATCGAACTTGTGGTTGATGTGGGTGAGGAGCGCTTGCCGCGGGCGGATGGCCTCCACCGCCTTGAGCGCGTCGCTCAGGCAGAAGTGCGTGGGATGCGGCTCAAACCCCACCGCGTTGAGGATCAGAAGGTCGAGACCGGCGAGGCGGTCCAGGGTTTCATCGGGCAGCCCGCTGCAGTCGGTGATGTAGGCCACGTCGTTCAGACGATATCCCAGAATCGTCAGCCCGCCGTGCAGGATGTCGAGCGGCAGCACGCGCACACCTCCCAGACGGAACCCCTCGCCCGGCGCTTCCAGAAGTTCCAGGTTCGGCAGGCCGCCGCCGGTTTGCACCCCGCCGCGAAAAATGTAGGAGAAGTTTTTCCTGAGCTCGTCCAGAGTCGCCCTGTTGCCGTAGCAGGGAACCCGGATGCCGTTAAAATGGCTGAAGCTGCGCAGTTCGTCGATGCCGTGGACATGGTCGGCGTGGTGGTGCGTGTAGAGGACGCTGTCGATGCGGCCGACGCCGTGAAGCAGGCACTGCTGGCGCAAGTCGGTGGAGGTGTCGATGAGGATGTGGTGGCCGTCCTCCACCACCAGGAGCGATGAACGCAGGCGCTTGTTCCGGGCATCGTCCGACCGGCACACCGGACAGTCGCAGCACAGGGAGGGGACGCCGGTGGAGGTGCCTGTGCCGAGAAAAATAAGTTTCATGATGTTGCCGTCCTCAGCTTGGTCTTGAAGGGGGTGAGGGGCCGCCCGCCCGCCGGAGGCGTCCGCCGGGTCAATGGTCCATGTTGCATCGCACGCCGCTTTCCTGGCAGGGGCTGGATTCGAACTGAATGGTGGAGTGGGTGATATTGAATTTGTTTTTCAGCAGATCTTTGGCCTCGTGCAGAATGGATTCGACCTGGTTGACCTTCTGGTCCTTCACCAGCGCGTGGGTGCTCAGGGCATAGATGTTGGAGCAGATGGACCAGATGTGCAGTTCGTGCACGTTCTGAATCGCCGGGATGGCGGTGAGCTCCCGTTCCACTTCGCTGAGCGAGATGCCCTTGGGCACCCCTTCGAGGAGGATATGCAGCGAATCGGCGAGAACCCGCCAGCCTCCCCACACCAGCAGCATGGAAATGGCCGCCGCGATGAGGGGGTCGATCAGGTACCAGCCCGTGGCCCACATGATCCCCCCGCCCACGATCACGCCGACCGAGGCGATGGTATCGCCGATGACGTGCAAAAACGCGCTGCGGACGTTAAGATCGTGGTTGTGGCCGGCGGCGTCCTTGAGGAAAAAGATAACGCCGAGGTTGGCCGCAAGCCCGATCGCGGCGACGGCGACCAGCATCGGGCTGTCCACCTCGGCGGGGGCCTGAAAGCGCTGAACGGCTTCGTAAAGAATCGATGCCGCCATGGTCAGGAGAAGGACGCCGTTGATGAACGCCGCGAAAATCTCCATGCGGTGGTAGCCGTAGGTCCGCGTCGAGGTGACGGGCTGGCTTGCGATCCTGAGAGCGAACCAGCTGAGCGTCAGGGAAAAGACGTCGCCGAACATGTGACCGGCGTCGGAGAGGAGCGCCAGGCTGCCCGAGATCACCCCGCCCACCGCTTCCAGAAGGAACACGAAAAAGGTCAGGCCGATTGAAAGTTTCAGCCGTTTCCGAACGTCCGGTGAGTCCATGAGGCGTATCGATTCCGATGTGGGTGTTTTGCGCGCGCCTGTTTCCCGTAGAAACCGTTCATTATAGCAGGCCCGCGCCAAGTCCCCCCATTGTAGGAGGCGGGTGCGGGGCTGTCAAGAATACGGCGCAGGGGCGGGAGTTCCTGATTGAACGCGTCCGGCGCTTTGTGTTAAATTAACAGTCCCAAAATTAAAACCCTTACTTTCAGGAGTGAAAAATATGTCAACCTTAGTGGCCAAGCCCGCACCGGATTTCACGGCCGATGCCGTTATGCCCGATGGAACTTTCAAGCAGATCAAGCTTTCCGACTACAAGGGCAAATACGTGGTTCTGTTCTTTTACCCGCTGGATTTCACCTTCGTCTGCCCGACCGAGATCGTGGCGTTCAGCGACAAGACCGCCGAGTTTAAAAAACGCAATGCCGAGGTCCTCGGCGTTTCCATCGACAGCAAGTTCTCCCACCTGGCCTGGCGCAACACCGACCGCAAAAAGGGCGGCCTGGGCGAAATCGAGTACCCGTTGCTGGCCGATGTGACGAAACAGATCAGCCGGGATTACGGCGTGCTGGCCGATATGGGTATCGCGTTTCGCGGGTTGTTCCTTATCGACAAGAACGGCATCGTGCAGCACCAGCTCATCAATAACCTGCCGCTCGGCCGCAACATCGACGAGGCGCTGCGCATGGTGGACGCGCTGCAATTCCACGAGAAGAACGGCGAGGTTTGCCCCGCCAACTGGCATCAGGGGGAAGACGGCATGAAGGCCGACCCCAAGGGATCTCTCGACTATTTCTCCAAACACAACTGAGCCGGGCCAGTTCCCGGAGCCTTTACAACCAGGACAAGGGAGGCGGTGTTGCTTGCGGGCCACCGCCTCTTTTTTTTATGATTCTTCTCAGTAACGACGACGGGTTCCACGCGCCGGGGCTTCGCGCCCTGCGCGAGGAACTCAAGCACATCGCCGAGGTGGTGGTGGTTGCGCCGGAGGGAGAGCAGAGCGCCGTCGGCCACGCCATCACGCTGTCGGTGCCGCTCAAGGTGCGCAAGGTGGTGGAGGACGGCGAGTTCATCGGCTACGCCGTCAACGGCACTCCGGCGGACTGCGTCAAGATCGCCGTTTCGGTGCTGCTCGACGAGGCGCCCGAGATGGTCGTCTCCGGCATCAACCTGGGCGGCAACCTGGGCACCTGCGCCATTTATTCGGGCACCGTGTCCGCCGCCACCGAAGGGTCCATCATGGGCATCCCGTCGGTGGCCCTGTCGCTCGACACGTTTGAAAACCCGGATTTCGGCCCCGCGGCCCAGTTTGCCCGCAGCCTGGTTCCCCGCGTGTTGGAAAAGGGCCTACCCGAAGGCGTATCGCTCAATATCAATATCCCGCCCGTGCCGCGCGAGGAGATCAAAGGCGTGGCCATCACCCGGCAGGGCAAATCCCGCGTGCTGGAAACCTTCGATAAAAGGGTGGACCCGCGCAATAACGTCTACTATTGGATGGCGGGGGAGATGCGCTTCGACGAGGTGGACCCCGAGACCGATTGCGAGATGGTCGGAAGCCGGCATATTTCAATCACTCCCATTCATTACGACCTCACCCGGTACGACGCCATTCCCCTGCTCAAGGACTGGAACATCGAGTTCTGAACCGCGTTTTATCCCTCCGGCCCGCTTCCTGGCGGGGGAGGGCGCGTTGATTTGTGGCGGGGAATAATGTTAACCTGAGAGGGTTGTGGCAGCTCCCCGTTCTTTCCATTCCCCGCAAGGGGTTTCTTTAATTAAAACATTCCATGGAACACAAGAATTTTAAACTGGCCGTCCTGGTTTCGGGCCGCGGCTCCAATCTGCAGGCGATCATCGACAGCATCGAGCGGGGAGAAATTCCGGGAGCCCGGGTGGCCCTGGTGCTTGCCGATGTGGCCGGTGCGCCCGCGCTCGAGCGCGCCAGAAAGCACGGCATCGAGACGCTCTTTCTCGACCCCAAGGGCTATGCCGGGAAAAGCGAGTACAACCAGGCGATGGTGGAGGCGATTCAGGAACGCGGCGCGGACCTTGTTTGCCTCGCCGGTTTCATGCGCATTCTCGGTCCGGGTTTCATCGAGGCCTTTCGCGGCCGGGTGATGAATATTCATCCCTCGCTGCTGCCGGCTTTTCCCGGCCTCCACCCGCAGCAGCAGGCCCTCGATTACGGCGTGAAACTATCCGGCTGCAGCGTCCACTTCGTCGACGAGACGGTGGATGGCGGGGCCATCATCCTGCAGAGTGCCGTCCCGGTTCTGGACGGCGACGATGCCGACGCGCTGGCCCGGCGGATTTTAGAACAGGAGCATCTTCTCTACCCGCGCGCCATCCGGCTGTTCATGGAGGGCCGCCTGACCCTCTCGGGCCGTAACGTATCTGAAAAGGAAAACTGATTGCTCTCCATCATTCGTAATTTAGCGTATCTGACCCTGTTTGTCGGCCTGCTCCAGGCCGGTCCTCTGGCGGCTCCGGCCTGGGCTGTGAGCGACGAGGAAAAGGTTATCCTGGCCATCCAGAAAAAGTATGAGGAGACCGTCACCTTCCGTGCCGCCTTTGTGCAAAAATCCTACGTCAAGATGATGAACCAGACCCTGGAGGCGAAGGGGGAGGTGGAGATCAAGAAACCCGGGCGCATGAAGTGGGTGTACAACGCGCCCGACCCGCAGGTGCTGGTGAGCGACCGGAAGATCCTCTGGCTCTACCTGCCGGAGGAGCGTCAGGTCACCAAAATGGCGCTGGAAGGGATATATTCCTCCAACACCCCGGCCCTTTTCCTGGCGGGCCGCGGCAAGTTGACCGATTCGTTCGATGTGATGCGGGTGGTGCGCGAAACCGGGGAAACCACGCTGGTGCTGGCGCCGAAACAGGAAGACCAGACCCTGGAAAAACTCCTCCTGCACACGGAGAATAAAAACTTCCAAATCGTGGGATCGACGGTGTATGATAAATTAGGCAACCGGACAGAAATGCGGTTCCAAAATATACAAATTAATATCGATATTCCTGACTCAGCCTTCCAGTTTCAAATTCCCGCAGATGCGGAGCTCCTGGATTACACAGGCAACCCTTAATCCCTATTCCGGAATAAAACATGCTTGAAACGTCCCTGTTTTCCCTCGACGCCATCGCCGGTTTTGGACTGAAGATGCTGGTGTTTCTCGCCGGCCTCGCGGCCCTGATTTTCGTCCACGAACTGGGGCATTTCCTGGTGGCCCGCAAGGTGGGCGTGGTGGTGGAAAAATTCAGCCTCGGTTTCGGGCCGAAGATTCTGGGCTTCAAGTCCGGCGGCACCGAATACCTCATCTCGGCCATTCCCCTTGGCGGCTACGTCAAAATGAAGGGGGAGGACTACGACGAAGCCTCGTTGCAGGAAGAGGGCACCTTCGCGGGCGCTCCCGTGCTTTCCCGCATGGCCATCGCTTTCGCCGGACCCTTGTTCAATATTCTCTTTGCGGTGCTCATTTATTGCGTAGTTTACATGGTGGGGGTGGAAACCCTTGGCCTGGTGACGGGCGCCATTAAGGAAAACTCCCCGGCCCAGGTGGCGGGCCTCCAGGCGGGGGACCGGGTCGTCGCCATCGACGGCAAAGAGGTGCGGTTCTGGGACGATTTGCAGAAAATCGTCCACAACGCCCCCGGCCAGGCGCTCAACTTCAAAGTCGAGAGGAAAGGGGCCCCCGGGCCGCTGGACTTCACCATCACCCCGGTTTCGGAAGAGATCACCACCCTGTTTGGCGACAAGGAAAACGTCGGCCTCATTGGCATCAGCCCGTTGGTGACGCATATCACCTTCGTCAAGGAGGGTTCGCCGGCCGACCGCGCCGGGCTCAAGGAGGGCGACCGCCTGTTGGCGGTGGATGATGCGCCGATTCTGGGCTGGGCGGAACTCAAGCCCGCCGCGGTGGACAAACCGGGGCAAGAGGTGACCTTCCGCATCGATAGAAACGGCGAGGAAATCCTGGTTCCCCTCACCCCGGAATCCAAGGTGGTGGAGGACGAGCAGGGGAACAAGGTCGAGATCGGCCTGATCGGCATTGGCATGAGCGGCGAAATGGTGCTCGAACAATACGGTCTGTTCGGCGGCATCTGGCGCGGCATCGTGGAAACCGGCCGGCTCACGTACATGATCGGCGTCAGCCTGAAGAGCCTGCTGGTGGGGTCCATTTCCGCCGACACCATCGGCGGCCCCATACTGATATTCCAGGTTTACGGCGAGTACGCCGAGCAGGGCTTAAGCGAACTCATTCGCCTGACGGCGTTGCTCAGCATCAACCTCGGTCTGCTCAACCTGCTGCCGATTCCGGTGCTCGATGGCGGACACATCCTGTTTTTTCTGGTGGAGCTGATCAAGGGCCGCCCCCTGAGCGAAAAAAGCCGCGAGCGGGCGCAGCAGGTGGGCCTGTTCATGCTCATCGGCCTGATGATATTCGCTTTCTATAATGACATCATGCGAATTGTTGGCTAATATAGCTTAACTAGCCGAAAAATAAGATAACTTCATCGTCCAACCGAACAGTGGCCGGAGGCGGCCCCCACCCACTTGTCACCTGCCGATGGACCCTGAACAGCAATTGGAAGACCTGAAAACCGCCGCCGCCAAACTGGGCATCGCCATTGAGGCGGGCAACCTGGATGACGACGAGTTTCCCTCGCGCGGCGGCTACTGCCGGGTGAAGGGACGGGATCTCATCCTGCTCGACCGGCGGCTGCGGCCCGAAGAGCAGGTGAACATCATTTTGCAAGCGCTTTCCCGGTTCGACCTGGAGGCGGTTTATTTACCTTCCTGGATACGGGAACAACTGAGCGTCGAACCATGACCCTGCTGAACAATATTTTGCCCGAAGCCCGGCGCGGCAAGCTTGCGGCCATGCTTGGCGAAAAGCGGCTGATCCGCGTGATCGAAGCGCATAATGGCCTGAGCGGCATCATCGCGGGCGGCGCCCGTGTCGAAGGCGAGGAAAAGGGGGAGCGTGTGAGCCGCGAGTTCGACGCCCTCTGGGAAAGCAGCCTGACCGACTCGGCCTCCAAGGGCCATCCCGATATCGAAGTGGTGGGGTTCGACTCGCGCCTGGCGACGATCCAGGAAATTCTGGCGGTCACCGAAAAGCCGATGATCGTCGACGGCGACACGGGAGGAGACGCGAACAACTTCGAGTACATGGTGTCGAAGCTCGAACGCGCGGGCGTTTCGGCGGTCATCATCGAGGACAAGGTGTTCCCCAAGCGCAACAGCCTGGAGGCGGGGGTGTCGCAGACCCTGCAGGACCCCGAGGTGTTCGCCCAGAAAATCCGCCGTGGCAAGCAAGTGCAGTTGACGGAAGAGTTTCTCATCATCGCGAGGATCGAAAGCTTCATCGCCGGCCTGCCCCTGGAGGACGCGCTCATGCGGGCGCGCACCTATCTTCTGGCCGGCGTCGATGGCGTCATGATCCACTCCAAGTCCAAGAGCCCCGACCAGTTGTTCAGCTTCGCCGAGGCCTACCGTGCGCTGCTGGCGGAGCTTGGCCTCAATAAGCCGCTGATCTGCGTGCCGACCACCTACAACCACCTCACCGAGGACGAGCTGGCCGAAGCCGGGTTCGACGTCGTGATCTACGCGAATCATCTCCTGCGCGCGGCTTACCAGGCCATGACCGAGGTCACCCGGAACATCCTGCTCAACCAGCGCTCGCTGGAGGCCGACCCCCTGTGCGCCCCGGTGCGGGAAATATTCCGGGCGGTGGGTTTTCTCGACGTCAAGGAAAAGGACCAGCGCGACGGGCCGTCGAGCCAGATGGCCGTCATCATCCCCGCCGCGGGCGAGGACGAGGAACTCAAGCCCCTCTTGAACGGCCGGCCCAAGGCGATGCTGGAAATCGCCGGGCGCACCCTGCTCGACAGGCAGGTTGCTTCTCTCGCGGCCAATCACCTGAACGACATCACGGTGGTGGCCGGCTACGCCCGCGATAAAATGCGCGCCGAGGGGGTTGCCATTCTTGAAAACAAGGATTATAAAAACGGGTCGATGATGCACAGCCTCATGGTGGCGCGTGAGAAAATGCAGAATGGGTTCCTGATGTTATACGCCGACATTCTGCTTGAGGACCACATCATCGCCAAGCTCCTCGATTGCCGCGAGGACATCGTTCTGGTGGCCGACAACACCACGCAGTATCATAAATACGAAGGCGGCAAGGCGCTGGACTTCATTGTCAGCAAGCGCAAGCACCGGCCGACCCGGCGCAAGCTCAGCTTTGCGGGGGAAAGCCTGGTCGAAAGGATCGGCGCTACGATTTCACCCGGGGCCGCCACGCACGAATTCATCGGCCTGGCCCGGTTTTCGCGCACGGGGGCCGAGCAGCTGGTGGCGACCTACGAGGATTGCATCGGCAACTTCCAGGGCCGGTTTCACGAGGCCGAGGATGTGGCGCGCCTGAACTTCACGGACATCATCCAGGAGATGATCGATCGCGGGTTCCGGGTGCATTTTCTGGAGATCCATCAGGGCTGGCTGGAAATCCATCAGGCCGAGGACCTCAAGCTGGCCAACGAATTTTTATAAAATCATACGAAGACAGGACACGCAATGCGCTATTCCCAGATGTTCATTCCTACCCTCAAGGAATCCCCCGCCGACGCCGAGGTGGTGAGCCACAAGCTCATGGTGCGGGCGGGGATGATCCGCCAGCTCGCCTCGGGGATCTACACGATCCTCCCGCTCGGGCTGCGCGTGCTGAGGAAAATCGAGCGTATCATCCGCGAGGAGATGGACGGCATCGGCGGGCAGGAGGTGTTCATGCCGAGCATCCAGCCTTCGGAACTGTGGGTGGAAAGCGGCCGCTGGAATTTTTACGGCAAGGAGCTTTTGCGCATCAAGGACCGGCACGACCGGGAATTCTGTTACGGGCCGACGCACGAAGAGGTCGTCACCGACATTGTGCGCCGGGAGGTCAAGTCGTACCGGCATCTGCCGCTCACGCTGTACCAGATTCAGACCAAATTCCGCGACGAGGTGCGCCCGCGCTTCGGCATCATGCGCGGCCGCGAATTCATGATGAAGGACGCCTACAGCTTTCATGCCGATGTGGAAAGCGCGCGCGAAACCTACGGCCAGATGGCCCAGGCTTACAGCAATATCTTCAAGCGCTGCGGGCTCACTTTCGTCAAGGTGCAGGCCGACTCGGGAACCATCGGCGGCAGCTTTTCGCACGAGTTCGCCGTTCTTGCCGATTCGGGGGAGGACCGTGTGGGGTTCTGCGACAGGTGCGACTACGCATCCAACCTGGAAATGGCCGAAGCCCGGCCGCCCGAGGGAGAGGACAGCCAGCCGGAGGAGGCGCTCAGGGAAGTGGCCACGCCGGGGAAAAAATCGGTGGCCGAGGTCGGGGAGTTTTTGTCTCAGCCGGCCGCGCGCATCGTCAAGACGCTGCTCTTCGACACCGATCGCGGCCTGGTGGCCGGGCTGGTGCGCGGCGACCGGGAGCTTAACCCCATCAAGCTGAAAAACCTCATCGGCTGCGAATGGGCCCACCCCGCCAGCGAGGCCGACATTGCGAAAAATGACTGTCCTCCCGTAGGTTACGTGGGTCCGGTGGGACTTAACCTTAAGGTTTTTGCCGACCACGAAGTCATGCAGCTCAAGAGTTTTGTCGCCGGCGCCAACAAGCCGGACGCTCATTTCGCCGGGGTGTCCCCCGGGCGGGATTTCAAGGTGGAGAAATCCGGCGACCTGCGCGATGTGCGGGCGGGCGACCCCTGTCCGCGCTGCGCCGGAACCTACCAGGTGAGGCGCGGCATCGAAGTGGGGCACATCTTCATTCTCGGCACCAAGTACAGCCGCGCCATGAAAGCGAACTACCTCGACCCTAACGGCAGTGAAAAACCCATGGAGATGGGTTGTTACGGGATCGGCGTGGGGCGCACCGCCGCCGCCGCCATCGAGCAGAACCACGATGAGAAGGGCATTGTGTGGCCGGTGCCCATCGCGCCGTTCCAGGTGGCCGTCATCCCGGTCAATTACTCCAATGAGAAGGTCCGCGAGGCAAGCGACGCCCTCTACCGGGCTCTGTGGGACGCGGGGGTGGAAGCGCTGCTCGACGACCGCTCCGACCGGCTCGGCGTCAAACTGAACGATGCCGACCTGCTCGGCGCACCGCTGCAAATCATTCTCGGTCCGAAAAACCTCGATGACGGCAAGGTCGAGTTTAAGGTCCGGAAAACCAATGTTTCCGAGGTTCAGCCGCTGGCCGGGGCGGCAGAAAAAGTGGTGGCTCTCCTGAAGACCCTGTAACCCCCCCTGGCCGGGGAGGGCGTTACAGAATTTCCTTGCAACAAAATCGCCGATTTAGTAACATCAATCGACAAACCATGGCTCGTTGGTGAAATGCGGGTTTATACCCCGCATTTTTTTTTAGTATTTGCCGGGTTTCGGTAGCCCGATAGCGCCCGCGCGCCATCGCAAAGGCTCTGTTGGAGATATGTCAAAAGGTTCAATAGCTCAGACGGTTCTGGAACTTGTGGCGCCGCTGGTTGCGGAAGAAGGCCTTGAGCTTGTCGATGTGGAGTACAGGAAAACCGGGCGGGAGTGGACGCTCAGGATTCTGATCGACAGAACGCCGGGAGGCGTCACCGTCGACGATTGCCAGTCGATCAGCCGCAAAGTCGAGGACCTGATCGAAGTGGAAAACCTGGTGCCCTCCCAGTACGTCCTGGAGGTTTCATCGCCGGGCCTCGACCGCCCCTTGAAAAACGAGCGGGATTTTTTAAGATTCATGAACAAGCGGATCACCGTTAAAACGTATTCGTCCATCGAGAACCGGAAAGTTTTCGAGGGGCGGATCACGGGTTTTCAGAATCAGACTCTTTATCTGGACGATGCAGGGACCGAGAGGGAAATTCCCCTGAAGGACATCGCCCAGGCCCGATTAATTATTGAGTTTTAAAGCCAGATATCATGAGCAGCGAAGTAATTAACATCATAGATCAACTCAGCCGCGAGAAGGGCATCGAGAAAGAAGTCCTTATCGAAGCGCTGACCAGCGCCATGGTGGCCGCCGCCACCAAACGGCTGCCGTATGCCCGGAATTTGACCAGCGAGTTGAACGAAGAGACCGGGGAAGTGGAAGTGTACTCGGAAAAAACGGTGGTCGAGACCGTCCAGAACCCGCACGAGGAGATCAGCCTGGCGGAAGCCCGCGAGATGCTGTCCGACGTCGAAGTGGGGGACCATCTTGCCGTGCGCCAGTTCCTGGAGAACTACGGCCGCATCGCCGCCCAGCTGGCCAAGCAGGTGATCCTGCAAAAAGTGCGCGAGGCGGAGATCGACATCACCTACCGCGACTATATCGATAAGAAGGGCGAACTCATCAACGGCATCGTGCAGCGCTACGAGCATGGCGACCTGATTGTCGAACTCGGCAAGGCCGAGGGCATTCTGCCCCGGCGGGAGCAGGTATTCCGGGAAACGTTCAACCGCGGCGAGAGAATCCGCGCCTACGTCCTGGATGTCCGAAAAACGCCCAAGCACGCAAGCGTCATCCTGTCGCGGACGCACGTGGGCCTCATCCAGCGGTTGTTCGAGCTGGAAGTTCCCGAAATCAGCGAGGGCATGGTGGAGATCATGGGCATCGTGCGCGAGCCCAATGGCCGCACGAAAATCGCGGTGCGGACCAACGACCGCGATATCGACGCCGTCGGGGCCTGTGTCGGCATGCGCGGCATGCGGGTGCAGTCCATCGTCCAGGAGCTGCGCGGCGAGAAAATCGATATCGTCGAGTATTCCGAGGACCCGCAGACCTATCTCCGCAACGCGCTCAGCCCGGCGAAGATTTCGCGCATCATCATGGACCGGGAAAAGAACCACATGACCGTCATCGTGGCCGACGATCAAATGTCCCTCGCCATCGGCAAAAAGGGGCAGAACGTGCGCCTGGCCGCCAAGCTCGTCAAATGGAAGATCGACATCAAGGGCGAATCCGAAGGCATTGGCCTTGGGGCCGCTTCGGCGTTCCTTAGCGCTCCGGCCAAGCCGCGGGTGGATTTTCTGGAAGCCGTAAAAAATGCCAAGGGACTTGGCGAAAAGGTGATGACCATTCTGTTCACCAGCAATATCGAGACGGTGGACGAGGCGCTTAAGCGCGGTGTGGAAGGCCTCGTCGAGCTGAGTGGGGTGGGGCCGAAGAAGGCGGAGGCCATAATAGAACTTTGCCGGTCGATGGTCGAGGTTGCCGAGGTGGCGGAAGCCGCGCCGGGAGAAGAGGCCGTCGAGGAGGCAGCCGCCGGGGAGCAGGATGCCGTGTTGGCTGAGGAGGGCGGCGAAGCCGCTCTGGAAGAACCCCCGGAAAAAGCCGAAGAAAAGCCGGACGCAGAAGAAGCGTTGGAAGAAGAGGTTGAGGAAGAAGATATCAGCGTGCGGGAACTCGTTGGGGTGGCCCCTGCGGTCATCGATCTTTTGCTCGAAAACGAGTTCCAGACCATGGCGGAACTTTCCGTCACCCCCGTCGAAGAGCTGACCGCTCTCGATGGCATTGACGAAGATGTTGCCCGGCAGGTCATCGAACAGGCCCGGCAACGGATGACGGAGATGGGAAACATCGGGTGATGGTCCATAGAGCCGGCGGCAGCCCCCCGTGGGCATGGCGGCCGGCGGGCGGTGCCCGTGAAAGGGTTACGGCCCTGAAACCCTGGCGGATTTTCCGGGGATTAAATTTGCAGTAAGGAGGATTTGTTTGGCTAAGATTCGCATCAATAAGCTGGCGCTTGAGCTGAGCGTTCAGAACGATCAGATCATCGACGCGTTGCACGCGAAAGACATCCCGGTCAAGAATTACATGAGCTCGGTGGATGAAGAAACCGCCGATGTGATCCGGAAGATGTTTTCTCCCGCTGCGAGTGAAAAGAGCAGTGCCGTCCGCGTTATCAAGGCCAAGGTCACCCCGGGCAAGCCCAAAGCCACGGTGAAGACCGTCTCCAAGGCGATGGCCGCCAAGGCCCAGGCCAAGGTTGAGAAAAAGGTAAAAGAGGCCGAGGAAAAGGCAAAAGAGGAAGAGGCGAAGAAGGAAGCCGAGAGAAAGATAAAAGAGGCGGAGAAAAAAGCCAAAGAGGCGGAGAAAAAGGCCCGTGAGGCCGAGAGAAAAGCCAAAGAGGCGGAGAAAAAAGCCAAAGAGGCCGAAGAAAAGGCCCGGCGGGAAAAGAAGCCGGTGAGAAGAGAAGCGCAGGCCGCTAAGCCGGCGGCGCCGAAAGACAGGCCGCAGCAAGAAGCCCGCGCGCCCCGCAAGGCGGGGCTCAAGATCGTCAAGATGGAGGAGGCCCCGGTCAAGCCAGTCGGTAAAAAGACCAAGCCGGTCAAAACCAAGGTCGAAAAGCCCAAGCCCGAAAAGCCTTTGCCCGCGCGCAAAAAAGCTCCTCCGGCTCCGGTGGTGGAGCCTGCTCCTCCGGCGCCAGGGGAGGAAACCTTCGAAGTGGTGCAATTGCCGGAAAACCTGCAAGTCAGGGAGCTGGCCGAACTTTTGAAGTGCACCGCCAACGATGTGATCAAGGAACTGATGGGGCTCGGCATCATGGCCACCATCAATCAAAGTCTGGATTTTGACGTCGCAAGCAAGGTGGCGGACAGGCGTGGCTTCGAAGTCGAAGTCGCCAAGCCCGAGGTGGAGCTCGACTTTGAAGAAGAAGAGCAGGATCTGCCGGCGGACAATATACACCGCGCGCCCATCGTCACCATCATGGGGCATGTCGATCACGGCAAGACCTCGCTTCTCGACGCGATTCGCGAGACCAACCTGACCAAGAGCGAGGCGGGCGGCATCACCCAGCATATCGGCGCCTACCAGGCGAAGATCAAGGGTTCCGCCATCACCTTTCTGGACACTCCCGGACACGAGGCGTTCACCGCCATGCGAGCCCGCGGTGCGCAGGTGACCGACATCGTGGTTCTGGTGGTTGCCGCGGACGACGGCATCAAGCCGCAGACGCGGGAAGCCATCGACCATGCCAACGCCGCCGGGGTTCCCATCCTCGTGGCGATCAACAAGATCGACAAGGCCGACGCGCGCCCCGACGAGGTGAAGAAACAACTGGCCGATCTCGGCCTGCTGCCGGAAGACTGGGGCGGGCAGACCATCTTCACCGAAGTTTCCGCCCTGCAGAAACTGGGCATCGACAGTTTGTTGGAGATGATCCTCCTGCAGGCGGAGATCATGGACCTCAAGGCCAACCCCAACCTCCGCGCCCGGGGCGTGGTGATCGAATCCAAACTCGACAAGGGCCGCGGCCCCGTGGCCACGCTGGTGGTGGAAGCGGGCACCCTCCGAGTGGGCGACCCGTTCATCGTCGGCCCTTTGTTCGGCAAGGTCCGTGCGCTCATCAACGACAAGGGCGCCAAAATGAAAAAGGCGCCGCCAGCCACCCCGGTGGAAGTCGTCGGCTTGCCCGACGTGCCGCAGCCGGGCGACAAGTTCATGGTGGTGGGCGATGAGAAAAAGGCGCGCCAGCTGAGCGACCAGAGGCTGCAGCAGCAACGGGAACAGCTTCTCGCGAAAACCACTCGCGTCACCATGGACGATCTGCACCAGCAGATTCTTGAAGGCAAGATCAAGGAACTCAACCTCATCACCAAAGCCGATGTGCAGGGTTCCCTGCTCGCCGTCCGCGAGGCGTTCACCAAGCTCGGGTCCGACGAAGTGCGCATCCGCATCATCCACGAGGCCGTGGGCGGCATCACCGAGTCCGACGTTCTTCTGGCCACGGCGTCCAATGCCATCATCATCGGCTTCAATGTGCGGCCCACGGACAAGGCGAGCCAGCTGGCGACGCGGGACAATGTGGAGATCCGCCTGTACCGGGTGATTTACGACGCCATCAACGAAATGAAAAAGGCCATGGACGGCCTGCTCGAACCCAAGTTCAAGGAGCGCATCGTCGGCCGGGCCGAGGTGCGGGAGGTTTTCACCCTGCCGAAGGTGGGTTCCATCGCCGGCTGTCAGGTCATCTCCGGCAAGGTCGAACGTAACATGGAGGCGCGCCTGATCCGCGACAACGTGGTGGTTTATCAGGGCAAGATCGCCTCGATCCGGCGCTTCAAGGAAGACGTCAAGGAGGTTCTTGCCGGTTACGAGTGCGGGCTGTGCCTGGATAAGTATCAGGACCTCAAGCAGGGCGATATCGTCGAACCGTTTGTTCTCGACGAGATCGTGACCTGAGGGCCCGTTTCGGAAACCCGAAATGATCGTGGCGTGCTGTTCCATCCGGTTCCATTTGCACGGCAACCGTACGCTTAAGGAAAAACGCCGGATTGCCAACGCGATTCGGGACCGGCTGAAAAATAAATTCAATATTTCCATCGCGGAAGTGGCCGACCAGGATCTGTGGCAGAGCCTTCACCTGGGGTTCGCCGCGGTGGGGAGTGATTCGAGATACCTCGAAGGGCTGATGGAGCAGGTGTTGCGCGCCATTGAAAGAATGAACCTGGCGGAGGTTGTCGATCATGAAGTCCGCCTCGTGCGCCTCACCGACAGCGACCGGGAGACAAAATTATCATGATGCGCTTCAAACGATCGCAGCGAATTCAGGAACTGTTGCTCGAGGAGATTTCCGCCCTCATCCAGCAGGGGATCAAGGACCCGAGGATCGGCTTCGCCACTCTGACCAAGGTGGAGGTGACCGACAACCTTAAGCATGCCAGGGTCTTCGTCAGCATTCTGGGCACCGAAGAAGAGAAGCAACAGACCCTGGAGGGGTTGAAAAGCGCGCGTGGGTTCATCCGCGGCGCCCTGGGGAAGAAACTGTACCTGCGGTACATCCCCGAACTGGAATTCAGGCGCGATGACAACGCCGAACACGTCGAAAGAATAACCAAGATTCTCAATGAGTTACACCCAGGATAGCATCGTCAATTTATTGAAGCCCCAGGGGCTCACGTCGTTCCAGGTGGTGGACCGGGTGAAAGCTATCCTCAAGGCCAAGAAGGCGGGCCACATCGGAACCCTGGACCCGATGGCCGAAGGCGTGCTGCCGATTTGCCTCAACCGGGCGACGCGGATTATCCAGTTTCTGTCTCCCCTGAGCAAGGTTTACCGGGCCGAAATGGAGCTCGGCACGGCCACCGATACCCAGGACGCCACGGGGAAAGTGATCGAACAGGGGGAGGCCGGAGGGGTGAGCGCGGAGGCCGCGCAGGCGGTGGTGGAAAGCTTCCTGGGAGAGCAGCTTCAGGTGCCGCCGATGTTTTCGGCGAAGAAGAAAAAAGGAATTCCTCTTTACAAATTGGCCAGAAATGGTATTACTATCGAGAGGAAGCCCGTCTCCATTCGCGTTTATCGCATTGATTTCCTGCGAAAGTCGGGGGACCGGGTGGAATTTGAGGTGGAGTGCTCCGCAGGCACCTATGTCAGGACTCTGTGCCATGATATGGGCCGCCAGTTGGGGTGCGGTGCCCACATGACCCGGCTGACGAGAACCCGGGTAGGCATGTTCGATCTGGAGAACGGCCTGACCCTGGAAGATCTCGTTGCCGCCGTCGGCGATGGCAGCCTGCCCCAGAAGCTTATCCCCCAGGAACGTGCCCTCGATTTTCTTCCAGAAATTCGGGTCAAGAAGGATTTTGTCAGTTCCCTGGCCCATGGGCAGGCGCTTTCGAAATCATCCCTGGAAACGTTTCCGTGCAAGTTCGAGCCGGGGATGGAGCTTAGGGTCATGAATGGTGGCGATCACCTGCTGGCGGTGGTGGAGCCGGTGGTGAATGAAGAGGGGTTCAAGGAGCTGGAGCCGGGAGACACTGCGTTTAAACTAAAACGTGTGCTGGTTTAAATAAATAATATGAGCAATGCCAACCGCAGGAAGATTGGAATGTTTTCGCAGAGGAGTTCCGCCGGAGCCGGTTTCAGGACGGCGTGGCCGGGAACACGGAATTCCTCTGCGAAAACATTTGCCAGTCGTCCTTCGGTGGTTTTTTTTAATCGAGGGGAGGAGTAATCATGGCTCTGAAGAAGGAAGAAAAAGTTTCAATCATTTCGGTTCACAAAAAGCATGAAACAGATACCGGTTCCTCCGAGGTGCAGATCGCTCTTTTGACCAAGAGGATCGTCGACCTGACGGAGCATTTCAAAACCCACGCCAAGGATCACCATTCCCGGCGTGGTCTGCTCATGCTTGTCAGCCAAAGGCGCAAGCTGCTGGATCATCTGAAGGCGGAAGATGCTGGCCGGTACCAAAACATCATCGCGCAACTCGGCATAAGGCGATAAAAAGAAATTGGAGACGTTGAATGGAAAAAGTTGAGATAGAAATTGACGGGAAGACAATATCCATAGAATCGGGAACCCTGGCCAAGCAGGCCGGCGGTTCGGTAGTGGTGCGGCAGGGGGACACGATGGTCCTCGTGGCGGCGACCATGGCCAAGAAACCCAGGGAAGAGGTGGACTTCTTCCCGCTGACAGTTGACTACAGGGAAAAAACCTACGCTGCCGGGAAGATCCCCGGCAGTTTTTTCAGGCGTGAAGCGCGGCCGGGCGAACTCGAGACCCTGGTCTGCCGCCTGATCGACCGGCCCATCCGGCCGCTGTTTCCCGATGGCTTCAGAAACGAGACGCAGGTCATCTGCCTCGTGGTATCCCACGACCAGGTGAACCCGGCTGATGTCGTCGCTATCACAGGCGCATCGGCATCGCTCCTCGTTTCCGACATCCCGTTTCACAACCCCATCGCCGGAGCGCGCGTGGGCCGGGTGAATGGAGAATTCGTCTTCAACCCCACCTACGATGAATCGAAGGAGAGCGACCTGAACCTCGTGATGGCCGGCACCAAAGACGGCATCGTTATGGTCGAGGCGGGTGCGAAAGAGGTCAGCGAGGATGAAATGATGGACGCGCTCGCCTTCGGGCACGAGCGGATCAAGAAATTGATCGAGATTCAGGAAGAATTGCGCCGGCGGCTCGGCAAGGAAAAGGTTGCCTTGGCCGAAGCCAATGTCGACGAAGCTCTTGGCACGCGCGTGAAAGAACTGGTGGCCGCGAAGGTCGAAGCCGCCATGCAGATCGCCGGTAAGCAGGAACGGTCCGATGAGATGCAGGCGATCAAGGAAACCCTCGCCCAGGAACTCAACTCCGAGGGCGACGATGGGGTCAAGAAGCAACTGGGAGAATTTCTCCACGACATCGAGAAGGAAGCGGTTCGCCGGCTCATCCTGGAGAAGAAAACCCGCATCGACGGCCGCGGGCTCACCGACATCCGCCCCATCAGCATCCAGGTCGGCTACCTGGCGAGGAGCCACGGTTCCTCTGTTTTCACTCGTGGTGAAACGCAGGCGCTGGTGGCCGCTACTTTGGGCACGGGCATGGATGAGCAGCGGATGGACAGCCTGGAGTTCAAGGGCTCGAAGTCGTTCATGCTGCATTACAACTTCCCGGCTTTTTGTACCGGCGAAGTCAAGTTTCTCGCCGGCCCCGGGCGGCGGGAAATCGGCCACGGCATGCTCGCCGAGCGGTCGCTTATTCCCGTTTTGCCGGAGAAGGAAAGCTTTCCTTACACCATTCGCCTGGTTTCCGAAATTCTTGAATCCAACGGGTCGTCCTCCATGGCCTCGGTGTGCGGCGGTTCGCTGGCACTGATGGATGCGGGCGTTCCGATCAAGGAGCCGGTGGCGGGCATCGCCATGGGGCTCATCAAGGAAGGCGATCAAATCGCCATCCTGTCCGACATCCTGGGCAGCGAGGACCACCTGGGCGATATGGACTTCAAGGTGGCCGGCACCCGTAACGGCATCACCGCGTTGCAGATGGACATCAAGATCGGCGGGCTGGACAAGGCGCTCATGGCCACCGCCCTCGGTCAGGCCCGCGAAGGGCGCCTGCACATTCTTGGCGAGATGGCCAAGGTGCTGGAAGTGCCGCGTGAGACGATGTCCAAATACGCTCCGCGTATCGTCACCATCCGGATTCCCAAAGACAAGATCCGCGACGTTATCGGACCGGGCGGCAAGGTCATTCGCGGAATCATCGAGAAGACCGGTGTCACCATCGATATCAACGATGACGGCATGGTGTCCATCGCCTCCACCGACGAGGCCGCGGCCAAAGCCGCGATCGATTACGTCCAGAGCCTGGTGCAGGAAGTCGAGATCGGCCGAATTTACCTTGGCACGGTTAAGAAGGTCGTCGATTTCGGCGCCTTCGTCGAAATTCTTCCCGGCACCGATGGCCTCGTGCACATCTCGCAGATCTGCGAGCGGCGTATCAAGAGTGTCAGCGATGAAATCCAGGAAGGCGACGAGATCAAAGTCAAGGTGATCGACGTTGATTCCCAGGGCAAAGTGAAGTTGAGCCGCAAAGAAGCCCTGCGCGAAGAGGCGACAGCTACGAAGTAACGTGCGGTTTTGAACCGTTTCACTGAACAAAAAAGCCCGGCCGGGTTCTGTATCCCGGCCGGGCTTGTTTTATTCTTGCCGTCTCAACGTGTGATGGGGTTTGAGTAGGTAGGTGTAGCCGTTCAGCCCTTCCTTGTAAAAGGCCAGAAAGTCATCGGCCTCCCGCTGCGTGAGGTTGCCCTTTTCAACCGCGCTGATCAGGAACCCGGCCACCCGGCCCGCGAGTTCATCCGCCCGGAACTGGACATAATCCAGCACATCCGTCACGTTCTCTCCCTCGATGATCTGCTCGTAATTCAGGCTGCCGTCTTCATTGAGGGAGACGTGGAAGGCGTTGGTATCTCCAAACAGGTTGTGCAGGTCTCCCAGGATTTCCTGATAAGCGCCGACCAGGAAAATGCCAAGCTGATACACTTCTCCCGGTTCCAGCGCATGCACCCGAAGCGTTGTTTCTGTGCCGCGGTGGCTGCCGATGAAGGTATCGATGCGGCCATCGGAATCGCAGGTGAGGTCCTCCAGCGTCGCTTCCCGGGTGGGCTCTTCCTCCAGGCGCTGAATGGGGACCACGGGAAAGACCTGATCGATGGCCCAGGAGTCCGGCACCGACTGGAACACCGAAAAATTGCAAAAATATTTATCCGCCAGGGTTTTCCGGAGCGACTTGATCTCGTCGGGCATGAACTTGAGGCGCGACGAGAGTTTTTCGATCTTTCGGCAGATGCCCCAGAAAATGCGTTCGGCAAGAGCCCGGTCGGCCAGGGAGATCAGGCCCATCAGGAATTGGCTCTGCGATTGCTCCTTCAGGTGCACCGCGTCGTGCCACGATTCGGTCAGGTTCTTATTGGAAGTGGCCTGGAGGACGTCGTAGATTTCCCGCACCACTTCGGACGCGTTTTCTTCGATGATGATCTGTTCGTTCCAAACGGGAAACGAGGTGACATCGAGGACGTTGACCACGAGGATCGAATGATAAGCCGTCATCGCGCGGCCGGATTCGGAGATGATGTTGGGGTGCGGCAGGTCTTCCGCTTCGCAGACCTCGAGCAGATGGTAGACCACGTCGTTGGCGTATTCCTGCACCGTGTAGTTGGTGCTGGAGTGGAACGTGGAACGGGTGCCATCGTAATCCACGCCCAGGCCGCCGCCGACGTCGATGTGCTGGATATTGCAACCCGCCCGCATCAGTTCGGCATAAAAACGGCCGACTTCCTTGAGGCTGTTCTTGATGCGGCGGATGTTGGTGATCTGGCTTCCCAGGTGGAAGTGGATCAGCTTGATGTTGTGGAGGATGTTTTCCCTCTCGGCGATCTTCAGGGCCTCCACCAGTTCCATGGTGTTGAGCCCGAACTTGGAGTACTCGCCGCCGGAAGATGCCCAGCGGCCTGACCCGGCGCTGACCAGCTTGATGCGCAGGCCGATGTTGGGTTCCACGTCGAGTTCCCTGGCCACGCGGTTGATGAGGTCCAGCTCGTCGAGTTTTTCCACGACGATGTAGACCTGCCGGCCGATCTTCTGCCCCAGCAGGGCGAGCCGGATGAAGGGTTCGTCCTTGTAGCCGTTGCAGATGAGCAGAGCGTTGGGGTTGTCCATGATCGCCAGGATGGCGTGAAGCTCCGGCTTTGAGCCCGCTTCCAGCCCGATGTTGTAGGGGCGGCCGAATTTGACGATCTCCTCGACGACCTGGCGCTGCTGGTTGACCTTGATGGGGTACACACCGTGGTAGCTGCCGGTGTAGCCGTATTCCTTGATGGCCTTCTGGAACCCGCCGGCGAGGTTGGCGATGCTTGTTTTCAGGATGTCGGAAAAGCGGATCAGCGCGGGGAGCGAATAGCCTTTGGCCTGGATGTCGTTGACGAGATGCTTGAGATCAATTTGTTGTTTGCCGTTTTGCCGGGGTTTGACGACGATGTGCCCTGCGCTGTTGATGTCGAAATATCCGGAGCCCCACCCCTCGATATTGTAGAGGTCGCGGGATTCTTCGGTGGTCCATTTTTTCATTTACACGAACTCCACGGGTTCAGGTGAGGCGGGCCAGGGCGATGTCTGGAGGGGCCACATGGGCCGGCCAGGGGCTATCGGTGGCCTAAGGTTGAATGTTTAAAGTTATAACATTCGTCTCGAATTTCAAACAAAAATGTAGGCCTCCTAAAAGAATTCTAGGCGGCCGGAATTTATGCTATAAAATCCAGAACCCCGTGGCCCGGGCTGCGAGTGAAAACCTGTTTTCCAGATCAGGAGAGAGAATGAAAATCGAACAAGTGGATGTGAAGGAGATTGCCCGCCGCTTCGGCACTCCGGTTTACGTATACAGCCTCGCGGCGCTTCGCCGCTCCATAGCGGAGATCAAACCTCTGGCGCCTGTTGTGCGTTACGCCATGAAGGCCTGTTCCAATGTCCGCGTGCTGAAGGAAATGCTTGCCCAGGGCGTGCTGATTGACGCGGTCAGTGTTTTCGAGGTCCAGCGGGCGCTGCGTGCGGGCTTTGCGCCGGAGGCCATCTGTTTTACCAGCGACGTGTTCTTTAATGCCGAGGATGTCGCCTTCTGCCTTGAAAATAAAATTTTCTGCAACCTCGGCACCCTCGGCATGGTCGAGGAATATGGCCGCGCGCTGGCGCGCACTCCCGGAGCCTCGCCGTGCATTTCCATTCGCATCAACCCGGGCGAGGGCCACGGTCATTCGAAAAAAACCAATACCGGCGGCCCCTACAGCAAGCACGGCATCTGGTACCAGAACCTCGATGAAGTCAAGGCCATCGCCGAGAAATACGGTCTCACCATATCCGGCGTGCACATGCACATCGGCTCCGGCGGCGACATGGAGCACCTGAAGCGCATCACCGGCAAGCTGGTTGATTTTGCCAAACAGTTCGAGGATCTGAAGACCATCAATTTCGGCGGCGGCTTGCCCTACCAGTACGACCCGAGCAAGGCCGAGGAGGACATCTCCGGCTACCGTGCCATCCTGGAGGAGCGGGCGCAGCACCTCGAGCAGTATTTTGGCCGCAAAATCGTCTGCGAGATTGAACCGGGGCGGCGCTTCGTCGCCGGCTCGGGGTACCTCATCGGCGAGGTGCGCTCGCTCAACCACACCTTCGACGAGGACGGCCGCCGCCTCGACTATGTGCTCGGCAACATAGGCTTTTGCCACTTGATACGCCCGATGGCTTATGGCTCCTACCACCCCATCTGGATCGTGGGCGATGACCTCGGCCCCGAGCAGGACATCATCGTCGCCGGGCCGGTCTGCGAATCCGGCGACGTGCTCACGCAAAAAGACGAGGAACCGGTGGCGAGAAGGTTGCCCAAACCGCAACCGGGCGACCTCATCGTGGTGGGCGGGGCGGGCGCTTATGGGTTCGCCATGTCCTCCAATTACAACAGCCAGCCGCTGATTCCCGAGGTGGTGGTCGAAGGCGAAACCCTCGTGCTCACCCGCCGCAGGCAGACCCTGGATGACATTTTGCGCGAGGAAAACGAGTCCTGAGGGCAGCCTCTTCGCAGGCAGCGCCCGGCTCCTCCGGCGGCGGGTTTCAGATACCTTTCGTTTCAGGCCCGAGGGGTTTGAACACGACGATCAGCAGGGGCAGCAGAACAAGGTCGCCTAAAATGGCGAGGATCATCGCCGTGCCTGTCAGCAGGCCGAAGTAGATGGTGGGGATGAAGTTCGAAAGCACCAGAATGGAAAAGCCGACGGTGATGGTGATGGACGTGTAATACATCGCCCGCCCGATGGTGCCGTGGCAGTGCAGCACCGTTTCCCGGTAGTTCGAAATTTTGGGAAACTCCTCCTGAAAGCGGTGCACGTAGTGGATGGTGTCGTCCACCGCGATGCCGATGGTGATGGCGGCGATGGTGATGGTCATCATGTCCAGGGGGATGTCGAGCCAGCCCATGATTCCGAGCACGGACACGGCGGAGAAAATGTTAGGCAGCGTGGCCAGAAGCGCGATGCGGGCGTTGCGGAACAGAATCACGAACATGACAAAAATCGCCGCCAGCACCATGCCGAGGGTGAGGATCTGCGAGCGGTACAGGCTGTGCAGCATGTTGTTGTAGAGCACCGCCATGCCGGTGAAATGAATGCGCTCCGGGGCCACCGCCATTTCGTCGATAAGGTAACGGTTGATCTTCTCGATCAGCTCGCCCCGGTTGAGGGTGGGTTCGGTTTCCTCGATGCGCAGGGTGAGGCGGATCTGGTTCGCGTCCTTCGATAAATAAGGGTCGAGAAAATTATTCCGAGCCTCCTCGGGCAGCAGCTTGCGGTAGATGGCGAGGTCGTAATCGTCGGGCACACGGCCTTCGTTGATCTGGCGTACCACCTTGAGGGTGGTGGCGATGGAGAGCACTTTGCCGATTTGCGGCATGGCTTCCAGATGGTCGTGTATTTTTTCCACCCAGAGCAGCTTGTCCGGGTGGAACCAGTAGTTTTCCTCCACGGGCTCTTTGGACGCGAAGGGGTCCTCTAAAGGGTCCTCCAGAGCCTTTTCTTCCTCCACTTCCTTGAGGTATTCGAAAAACGCCGGGTCGGCCTCTAAAACGAGGTCCAGAGGCGTTGTCCCGCCGAGCGATTTGTCGATGACACTCATGCCCTGGTAAATTTCCGTGCTTTCCTTGAAATAGTCGATGAAACGGTTGTCTACCCGGAGGAGGAATATGCCGAACACCGCAAACGCGGTGAAAACGGTAAAACCGGTGATGATCTTGTTCTGGTGGCTCAGGGCAAAAGAGGCGATGGCCCGGGTGATGCGCCGCGTCACGTCGTGCGCGGTGACCGAGGCCCGGGGCCGCATCAGCCGGAGCAACGCCGGAAACAGGATGAAGGACAGGGCGAACGCGAGCGCGATGCCGAGCGTCATGATCCAGCCGAAATCGATGACGGGGCGGATGCCGCTGACCACCAGCGAGGTGAACGCGACGATGGTGGTGATGGAGGTGTAGAAACAGGGCTGGAACATGTGGCGTACGGTGTCCCCCACCAGGGCGGGCGCTTCGCGAGTGGGGTCCTCGGCATACAACTCGCCGTAGCGGACGATGAGGTGAACCGTCAGCGAGATGGTGATGATAATCAGCATCGAGATGAAATTGGAGGAGATGACCGTCGCCCGCCAGTCCAGCCAACCCAGGCAGCCGATGACCACCCACACCGCAATGCCGGTGGTGAGGAGCGGCAGCGCCACCCAGCGCGCACCGTGGAAAAACAGCCACATCACCAGCACCATGAGGGCGAACACGGCGATGCCGAAGGTGGACAGATCGCTGCGGATGAAGTCGATCATGTCGGTGGCGATCATGGGCACGCCACCGAGGAAGATGTCCGCCCGGTCGCGGTATTTTTCGATGATGGCGCGCACTGCGTCCACCTCCCGCTCCTGGGTCGCGAGGACTTCGGCCAAGTACTGCTTGAACGCGAAAGAAACTTCCGCCAGTTCCTTTTCCTCTGCGGCGGAGAGGTTCTCGCTGCGCCGTTTGTCCCGCAGGTCGTTGCGCCGCTCCAGCAGCGAATAATATTTTTCGTCGCGCTTGTACAGGGCGAGCAGGGCGGTGGTTTTGCCGTTTGGGCTTGCGAGCAGCTTGCGGTAAATCGGGCTTTCGGTGAATTCCCGGATCGCCAGGCCCAGGTCCAGGCCGGGGGTTTCCAGGGTGCGGTTGTTGTCGCCGAGATCCGAGAGCTTGATGCGCGGGCTGTTGAACAACGGCACGTCGAGAATGCTGACCACGGACTTGACGCGTTCCAGCCGGGACAGTTCTTCCTTCAGGCCCTTCAGCCCCTCGATGGAGCGGGGAGAAAGCAGGCCGTCGAACGGCGTGTAGGTGATGATGAGGAAATCCTCGGTGCCGTACTGTTTGTTGATCTTGCGGTTGTAGGCGAGGTCTTCGTCGTTTTCCAGGACGAGCGAATCGGCCGAGGCATCGAGCTTGAAATCGGGCACCTTAAACCCCAGGCCCACGGAGATGAGGACGATTGCGGCGATCCAGGCTTTGGGGTGGCGGAAGATCAGCCGGTCGTAAATCCTGAAGAATCGGGAAGCCAGCGGCATGGCGGGCGGGGGAGGGTTAGAGGTTTCGGGATTCACCGTGCGGGAATTATTCCCGTGGTGCTTCAGAACAGGGTGTCCACCTTGCCGGCCATTTGCACGTCGGCGAGGGTGACGCCGCTTGCGCTGTGGGTCCAGTAACGCACCGTGATGCGTTTGTAGTGGATGAAAATGTCGGGATGATGGTTATTCTCCTCGGCCAGCTCGGCCACCCGGCGGACAAACTCGATTCCCTCCATGTATTTCGCCGCGTGCTTGACCCGCTCGATGTAGGAAATGCCCTTTTCGTTTTTACCGGTTTTCCATTCCGGTGCGCTGGCCGCCAGCTTTTCCGCCAGCTCCTGCTCGGTCAGGGATTTTTTTTCTACCATCGATCCTTTCCTTCCTGTGCGGTCGTTGCGGGTGAATCACGGCCCCTCATTATACCCGGAAAAATTCTCCGCGTCAGGGGGTGTCTTCCATCAGTTTGTCGAGGTTCTTGCGCAGGGTGATTTCGTGCACCTTGTAGATAAAGCGATCCTCGCCGTTGATTCTCAGCACCGGGATTTTTTCTTTATAGGTGGCGAAGAGCTGCGCGTCGGTTTCGATATCCGTGGTGCTCAGGCGCACGCCGGGGTAATCCGGCAAAACTTTATCCAGGGTGGCCTTGGCGATATCGCACAGCGAACAATCGTTCTTGGTGAGCAATTCGAGGGAGACGGCCGGGCGCATGGGGAGAGAACCGGGGTCACATGGAATGCGTCATGGTGGTCACCTTGCCCCAGATGATGAGGCCGCCCATCAGCAGAAGGGTCAACGCCAGCACTGCCACCGCCACGGGGCGGTCGCGCCAGTGCCGCTTATCGCTGCGGTCGACGAAGGGGACGAGAACCAGACCCAGAACGAGGATGAGCGGAGCCACGATCAGCGAAGGCACCCACAGGTTTTCCAGGGCGTAGATCCAGACGAACTGCCACGGCGGTTTGGTGACTTCCAGCCCGTACACCGGCGGCTGGCCGAGCGGCGGCGCGATGAGCAGGGCGAGAAGGCAGATCAGCGTGACGACGCCGGCCCCGGCCTTCTGCAAATACATCAGATGATCGGTGAAGCGGATCGGCTTTTCGCCCGATGCACTTTGCGGCAGGGGCGATAACTTGTGGTGGCGGATGTAAAACAGGTGCAGCCCGAGCACGGGCAAGGTGACAATGGGAAGCAGGGAAATATGCCACATGTAGACGCGGCTCATCATCGGCACGCCCTGGGCGAAGCGCTCGGTGAGGGGCAGCCCCAGGAGGCCCAGTTTTTCACCCACCCAGGTGAAATGCGCCAGCGCCTCGTAGGCTTCCTGGTCCCATTTGATGACGGTGCCGGTGAACAGAAAACCGATCATCAGGAGCAGCAGGGCAACGCCCACCAGCCAGTTGACCTCGCGCGGTTTTTTGTAGGACGCGGTCCAGAAGACGCGCACCATATGCAGGAGCAGCGTCACCGTCAGCACCTCGGCGGCCCAGAAATGAACGCCGCGCAGGTACCATCCCAGAAACACCTGGTCGTTCAGGTAATGCAGGCTCTGGTTGGCGCGCTCCGGGTCGGGGATGAAGAACTGGGCGAGCAGCATGCCGGTGAGCACCAGCACGGTCAGCGAGGCGAGCGTCATGCCGCCGAGGGAATAGGGGACGGTGTTGGCGTGCCCGCCGATCTCGTAATCGAGCTCGCCGGTTCCCAGGCGCTCCTTCAGGATCTCTGAGAATTTACCCGCCATGGCATCTCCCTTTCTGGAGAATCACCCGCGTCTGAGGGCCAGGGCTCCGAACAGCAGGCCCGAGACCGCCGTTATCGCGATGGCCCAGGGATAACCGTTTTTCGATGAAGGTACAACCGTGTGCCGAGCCGGTTCGACCTCGGGCATGTCATGCCCCATATCGTGGTCGCCCATTTCATGCCCGCCCATATCGTGCCCCATGCCTTCTTCCATTCCGCTGCCCAGCGCGTCGCTGCGCGCAAAGGGCGAAAGCAGATCGTCGCCTTCCAGAGGTTTTTCCTCGGGCGTGGGTTCGAGGGCGTAGGGCGAAGGGGCGGAGGGGGCCTCGGCCGGTTTTTTATGCGCATCGCCATGCGCCGCCGCGTGGCCGGCCCAACCGATCAGGCCGATAAGAACGAACGCGGAGAAAAGGAGCGGCGGGCGGGGCATATCAGGACCCCAGCACCAACTGCGCGAAGGCCGCCATGTTTTCATCGTTGTCCCACTGGCGCGGGCCGATGGCCTTGTGGACGATGATGCCCTCGCGGTTGACGATGAAGGTTTCCGGCACGCCGGTGGTTTTATAATCCTTTTTCGCTACCGTGCTCTCCGGATCGAGGAGGACGGGGAAGGTCAGCCCGTATTTTTTCATGAACGGTTCAATCAGGGACTGATCCTTATCGATGCTGATGGTGAGCATCTCGAAGCCGTCGTCCTTGAAGCGCTGATAAAGTTTTTCCATCGACGGCATTTCCACTTCGCAGGTGCCGCACCAGGTCGCCCAGAAATTGATGAACACCACCTTGCCCCGGTAATCCTTCAGGCTCACCTTGCCGCCGGCCAGCGTGGGCAACTCGAAACTGGGTGCGAGAAAAGCCTCGGCGGGGTATTCCGTTTCGAAGGGCTGGAGCTCCACCTTGTTCATGGAGATAATGAAGATCGAGAGCAGGGCGGTCACCAGCAGCGCGTAGGGAATGAAGATGCTGACCGGTTTGGTGTCGAGAGTGTTTTCTACCGTTTGTGTCGTCATAAGGGGGAAGATTTTCTGTAAGGTCGGTAAAACTTCCGGTCGACGGCCACCACGATTTCGTCGATGGTCTTGCCCTGCTTGTAAAGCTCGTGCGCATACAGGGCCTCGTTGATGCAGGTTTCACACTTGGAGCCGTGGCGGCTGGTGAAACAGGTCAGCAGGTTCTTGTGCCCTTTTTCCTTCTTGCAATGGCAATAGCAGAACTGGGCGTCTAGCACTTTGGGGATCTCGGCGGCCACGCGGTACGCCTCCGCCACCTTGCCGGTGAACAACGCCGGCGACAACACCGGCCGCTTCTCGATGAGCTGGCCCGTCGCCGGGGCGACAGGCACCACCGGGGGCTTGGTGGCCACGTACACGCCGGAAAGCGCTATGGCGATCACCACAACGAAACCCGCCAGAATACGGCTGGAACTCTTTTTCGTTTTGTTGCCGCCGCCTTTATTCTTACCCATAGAATTTCTTTTCCAAATGCCTTGTTAAATGTCGGGATGTCTTTGTTAACGATTATAGGGACTGGATCAACAGGTTTCAAGGGTTTAAAAAGTCACCCGCAGAGGCTGACGAGAGGCCCGCAGGGTAACATTTTTGCGGAGGGCGGCGCCGGGAAATTTCAACGAGTTCCGGGAAATCTCTAGCGGATGACGAGGTACCAGCGGCTGAGGATTTTCGGCGAAAAACCCAGCAGGAACAGCGCCGCGATGGCGATGTTGCGGGCCGTGGTGAAGAAGACGCCCTCGGCGCGCCAGCGGCGTGCGGAGGTGAGAGTTTTTTCGCGCAGCAGGACCACGGGGCCGTGGTTTTTCAGGCGGCGGAAAAAATCCAGATCTTCGCAGATAGGGAGAGGGGAAAACCCGCCGAGTTCGCGGAACGCCCCCGCGCGCACGAAAATGGCCTGATCGCCGTACACCAGATGCAGATAGCGCGAACGAAGCGTGGCGAGTAGGGAAATCATCTTAAGCGACCAAAGGTCGGATTCGATGGCGAGGGAAAACGCGCCGCCCACCCGCTCGCCCCGGTTCATGGCCTGGAGCATCCTGGCGAAACACTTTTCGCTCACCCGGCTGTCCGCATGCAGGAAGAGCAGCAGATCGCCGGTGGCCGCGCGCGCTCCCGCGTTCATCTGCATCGCACGACCGGGAGGAGAAACCACCACCCGGCAGCCCGCGCGGCGGGCGATGTCCTGAGTGCCGTCGTCGCTGCCGCCATCGGCGACGATCACCTCGTGCGGCCGGTGGCAATGCACCGCCTCCAGACTCGCAGGCAGCGCCTGGGCCTCGTTCAACGTGGGAATGACGACGGATACTTTCAACAAGGCGTCCTTTTTAGACAGAGCCCGCCGCATTACTTAAGAGCGGCGTGTCTATGGGTCGTAGCTAAAAGCAATACCTGACAGGGCCAACTTTAAGCCGGGCAGGCGGCCCTGGGCGGCGTCAGTTAACCATAATTCCGCGGGCATTGCAATTTGCACCCGATGGAGAGCGGGGAGGCAGCTGCATTGAACTCCCCTCTTTGCCAAGGAGGGGTTGGGGGAGGTGGTTTTAAGGTTTGTGCGACATTCAGGAAAGGACTTATAACCCCTTCCAGCCTCCCCTTGTGAAGGGGAGGTATATTTTACTCCCCTCGATTTACGTGTCCAAGTCGTTGTTTTTGATGTTGGTTGGGCGGGTTGGCGTTTGTGTTATAATGCTTTTTTAATTTTCATGACTCCATTTTGCCGGGGCGGTGTGCTTCGGCCAGGATAACTCCCTGCGGTAAAGGGCCATGCTGGCGCATTTCATCGATTCCAAGCCTTTTCAGTGCGGTTATTTCGGGGACCGCCGGTCGTTGTTCGAGGAATACCTCCTGGAGGATATCTCGGAGGTTGAATTCGAGTACCTGCTGGCGCACGGCATGCGGCATTTCGGCGATTATTTTTTCCGGCCGCGCTGTCAGAATTGTCATCAGTGCATTCCCATTCGCGTCCGCACGGATGAGTTCCGCATGAATCGCAGCCAGCGGCGGGCGCTTGCGAGGTGCCGGGAGATCGAAACGCGCATCGGCACGCCCCGGTTCAGCCGCGAGAAGTTCCGCATGTACCTGGAGCATAAAAACCGGTTTCATCCGTTGCAGGACGATGTGGAAGACGAACAGAATTTCCGCTTGTCGTTCTACGTGAACACGCAATACGGCATCGAGTTCGAATACTACCGTGAGGGGTGCCTGGTGGGCGTGGCGCTGGGGGATTACACGGATAAGACTTTCTCGGCGATTTACACGTTTTATTCCGCCGCCGCCGAGGAGGTGAGCCTCGGCACCTTCAGCGTTCTCAAGCAGCTGGAGTTTTCACGCCTGAAGGGGATTCGCCATTTCTACCTCGGCTACTACATCGCGGGCAACGCATCGCTCAATTACAAGTCCAACTTCCGCCCGAGCGAGGTCTATATGGATGGGCAGTGGCGGCCGTTTCGCAACGCGGCGGGGGATTTCCTCATTCCGAGCGAAAGACTGGCGTGGAAGAACTCGGAATCGCTGGTCAAGGCCAGCAAATCCAACCTGACCGCCTGAGGGCGGGCGCTAGATCAGGCCGGTGAACAGCAGGATCATCCAGGTCACCAGTACGACGTTGATTACCACGCCGACGTGAAACAGGATGTTGAACAGTTTATCGTAGGTGAATTTGTAGTCCATGGGTCGATCCTTTCATTCCTCTTCCGCCGGGGTTTTCCAGATGCATCGCTGAATGGCCGCGATGTTTTGTCCGCTCCGGGCTTGTCTGTTGTTTCTGTCAGTCCATTACCAGGGTTTTCA
>QJZQ01000116.1 GCA_003246675.1 Nitrospirota bacterium
CCGGCGACAGGGTGACCCCCAGATAAAGCAAAAGCCCCTTCCCGCGGGAAAGGGCTCTCTCTCGGACACGCCGGGACAAGCGCATGAACGCCGCCACAGCAACGCCTAGAGTGGCTAAAATTGCAAGGTGCAGCGTGTATTCCATGGATTGCCTCTCATCTCTCTTCGGGGCCGCTCATTGCCCGGCCCCGCTTCGGTCTCCCTAGTAAACCCGCTCCATGGAAAAAGTTTCCTGATAGAGCTTCCTCGCTTCCTTGAAACTCTTGATGGCCTCTTCGCGGGGGAGAAACCGTTCCACAAAAACCTTCTTGTTCTCCAGGGCCTTGTAGTCTTCGAAAAACCGCTGCACCTCGGTCATGCGGTGCGGAGGCAGCTCATCGATGCAGCGGTAGTGCGAGTACTCGGGATCGTGGGCGTGCACGGCGATCACCTTGTCATCGGCCTCGCCCTGATCGATCATCTTCATCAGGCCGATAGGAATGGCGGTCAGAATCGACAGGGGGTACACGGGCTCCTGACCGAGGACCAGAATATCCAGCGGGTCGTTATCCTCGCAATACGTCTGCGGAATGAAACCGTAATTGGCGGGGTACTGTACCGAGCTGTACAGGATACGATCCACGCGGATCATTCCCGTCTTCTTGTCCAGTTCATATTTGGTCTTCGAGCCCTTGGGAACCTCGATAACCGCAAGAATTTTATCAGGGGCATCGGGCCCAGGTTCAACGTCGTGCCAGGGGTTACTCATCCATCATTCCTTTCGCGGGGGATTAAAACAGAATTATTCTGGCCTCATTGTAACAGGCCGGGAGCGTTCGGGGAAATGGTTCCTGGAATAAATAAGGGGGCTACGGCCGGCCAGGGCCCGGACCGGCTCGAAAAGGTGCCGATGGGCGCCCGGCGTCACTCGCAGCGGGCAGGGAACAAAACCGGGGTTTCCCGCAACGCTTTTCGGGATGGGGCGGATGCGGGATTAAGACACGGCCCTCCACCATCCAGGAAACGAAAGCGGCGGCTCTTTCCAGGGTTACTTGCTGGCGTGGACGCGGCCGGCTGGGCAGAGCATCGCCTGGCCCATTCCGGGGAGGCCTTGGCAAAGGACGGTTTTTTGCAATCCTCGGCCCAGGCGGGAACGCCAGTCTTGTGCTCGTTACCAAAGCGCTGCCAAAATTCAAGCGTGTCTTCCACGCCCTTAAAAACGGCCGGGCGGTGCGAAGCTCCTGGATACCGGGAAGGGGTCTTGGCATAAACTTCCACAACGGTCATGCACACCAAGAAAACAAGCAGGAAAGAGACCCCCCTGAATAACCGTTTTTTAAGCATGCTCCGCTTCCTGAATAACCAGAGTTTTTAAGATCAACCACCCGGAAATCAGCAATTAACCACAAAACTGACCACCATGGATCAAGATCTACCATTTATCATCATTTTACAGACCGCATGAGCACTATTATATAATAATTAACCATCCATGTAAATAGAACCTCTCCATGAAAAACCGGGAGAAATCTCTCAAGGGTCGAAGGCGTCGGTTTTCACCACCTGGCGCAAGGAGAGATGCTCGTGAAAGATAAAATAGAGCCCCACCAGCACCACCACCAGAAAATTTAGCCCCCAGGCCACCATGCCGAAACTCGCCGCCGTCACCTTGTCCTCCCCGAACAGTTGATTGAGGGCGATCATCACGCCCGCCTGAAAGGAACCCAGGAATGCCGGTGCGGGCAGAACGATGAGGATCAGGCTGAGCACCACGGCCAGAACGAGAAGGGATTCGAGGCTCTTGTTTTCCAGTTCATAGGCCCAGTAGAGCGGATAAAAGGAAAACACGTTGACCGCCAGCTCAAGCAGCGAAAGACCGCCCACCTGGGAAAACAGGGTGAAGGTTTTGAGCGCCCTGAAGCCGCTGAGAAATTCTTCGATCAAAAACCCGATTTTCTCCCGCCAGCGCACGGGCAGCGGTTTCGTCACTCGCCCGATCCAGGCGCGGGTGGCGGCGCCATGCCGCAGCAGAAAATAAGCGAAGATCAGAATCGCCCCGAGCAAAAGGGCGGTGGCCCGGCCGAACTGAAGCGCCAGGTCACCGAAGGTCAGCCCGGAATCGCCCACCGGCGAATCGAACGCCCCGGCGTAGGCGATGAAGGTGAAGGCCACCAGCAAAAGCAGGAGCACCAGGTCGAACAGGCGCAGCACGAGGATGGTGGCCAACGCACCGGAGAACGGTACGTTGTATTTTTTGCCGAAAAGGTAGGCACGGAGCAGCTCCCCCGCACGGGCCGGCAGGAGGTTGCCCATGTTCCCGACCATCATCGGCGCGTAAAGGCCCGCTACGGGCACCTTCTTCAAGGGAAGGAGCAGGAGCCGCCAGCGGCAGGCGTGCACCCAGTAGCTGAGCACGATGAGGGCCGTGGCGGGCAGGAGATAAACGTATTGCACACCGGCGAAAGACCCCCACAAGTCGCCCAGCGGCACACCGCGCAAGGTGTAATAAAGCGCTCCGCAGGCCACCGCGAGGCCGATGATCAGCTGCCTGAATTTTTTCAAACCGGTCATCCCGAAGGGGGGTGGACAATTGCGCCGCGAACGGCTTTGCTTGCAGGCCCCCTTCTATACCACAGCGGCCAGCGCAAAACCAGCCCGCGGCCCACGCGGGCCATGCCCTTGCGGCCCCCGATGAACACGGCGGGGTTTAAGCCTGGCCCTGTGGGTTCTCGCTGATTTCGAAGTGGGATTCCGATGTCCAGACCACCCTGAGGTAATCGGGAAACCGTGTCCCGGTATCGATGTTTGCGGATTCGACCTGGTCGCAGGTGAGGTTTTTCACGCCGCTCAGGTCCGCCCCGTTCAGATAGGCATCGGTGAGATCGGCGTCTTCCAGGTCGGCCCCGCTCAGGTTGGCCTCGCTGAGCACCGCTTCGGTGAGGTCGGCCCCGCTCAGGTTGGCGCGCGAGAGGTTGGCGCAGATGAGATAGGCGGCGGACAAATCGGCCCCGGAAAAATTGGCTTCGGCAAGTTCCGCGCGCATCAGCTTGGCGGTGCTGAGGTCGGCTCCAGCGAGGTCTTGCTTCCGGGTCTCGATTTCTTTTCTGAATAACAGCCATTCTTCCAGCATGGTTTACCCCTGAAGGTTTGCCGGGTAGGATGCGCCCCGGGGCCCGGGGGTTCCAGGAAAATTTTACGGGACCCGGCGGCGCGGTTTATTTTTCACTTTTGTTTGCTATACTCTACCGGCCACGTGAACCCTTGCCGCGAAAGGCCACCATGAAACCGCATCGAAAATTGATGAGGGAAGTCCAGGAGTGCAAGTTGTGGGAAGCCTGGTTCCGCGTTTCGCCCGCCGGTAAAAGCGCCCTCGAAAAACTCCGCTGCCTCAAAAACGCCGGCAACGAGCTGACCCCCGCAAACCTGGAGAGCACCGTCCTTGCGACCTGCTACATCGCCGCCAACTACGATGCCGGGAGCGACGAAGTGGACAACGAAGGGCACCTCGCCGGGCTCAGATACCCGCGAAAAGTCATTGCCACATGGAAGAAAGGAAAGCCCGCCGACGCAGCGGTGGACAGCCTGGTGGCGCATCTGACGATGCTGTTTCGCTATTTCACATCAAAGGAAGGTGAATTCGGCTGGGGCGGCGAACCCCTCCCCCGCTTCGGCGAGCCGTGCTACGCGGTGACCGCGGGTTTCGTAAGCGCCGTGTTCCCGCACCTGAAGTTGACCCCCGGCAAGGTCGAAAAAATCGCCGACCGCCTGAAGCAGGATAAGGTCCGTCTGGTGCGCTGGCCCCTTGCCTGAAAAAACCCCCTGTCCAGGCGTTTCCTGGTTCATAGCCCCTGGTGCATGTGCATGAAGGTCACTTACCGCAGCATTTTTTAAATTTCTTGCCGCTGCCGCACGAGCAGGGATCGTTCCTTCCAAGCTTTGGGCCTTCGCGGACGAAAGGCTGTGCGGTTTGGCCCTCCACGGGAACCGTCTCCATGGTGGACCGCTTATCACTGTAATACCATCGCCCATCCACCTTTAAAAAGCGGGAGCACTCCTTGAGCACCCTGTCGCCTCCGGAATCTCTGTAGACCGCCTGGAAGCTGACCTCTCCTTCGGTATCGCCGCGCTCCCCGTTTTTGCATTCAAGGATTGTGAGGCTTTTGAAGGGTACCGCCGGCATCTTGTCCTTCCCCCTTCTGGCGGGCCGCTCGTCGGGGTGCAGCGTATCGTGGAGATAGCCCGCCTCGCCGAGGACGGTGGCGGTGTAGCGGGAGCGCATCAGGTCTTCCGCGGTATCGGCACGCACGGCGCCCCGAATCAGCGGGCCGCAGCAATCGGTGAATGGAAATTCTGACCCGCAGGGACATTCCTTCATGGTTTCATTCCTCAAGCACAAGGGTTAACACGCCAAAAACAACCGGAGTAGTGTACCCAATGTGAAGCGCGGTTTCCACTCCTGCCTGATCGGCCCCTGGGCGGCCGGGCCCTGCGCCGGGCAGGGGGAAAGGCGCTCGCGGGCGGCCCGTTTAATCCGTATAATAGGGATGTTCAGTTCAGGCGCACAGGGCCCTGGCCGCCACCGAGCTCCCGGTTCAATGACGGAAAAATCCACGACCTTCTCAAACCCGACACGCTGGATTCTCCTGTGCGGCCTGCTGCTCGCGGGTCTCGTCCTCAAAGTCACCTGGGAAGAGCAGGAGCAGATCTGGATTGGCCAGATGGAACAGGAAGTGCTGGAAAACGTTCTCATCCTCGGCGGCAAGCTGGAGATCATCGAAAAGGAACTGCTGGGCGTTCTCTCCCTGTTCAACGCATCGGAGCGCGTTACCCGGGAAGAGTTTTCCGTTTACGTGCAGCCAATTCTCAGAAACAACAGCTACATCCATTCCATGAAATGGGTGCCCCGCATCACCTTCCGCGAACGCGATGCCTACGAGCAGATGCAGAAAGAGGCTGGCCAGGGCTATTTTCGCATCTGGGAGCCGGGGCCGGGGGGCTCTCTGGTGGAAGCGGCGGACCGCGCGGAGTATTTTCCCGTGTATTACACCGAGCCATTCCGCGGCAACGAGGCGCTTCTGGGGTACGACCTCGCCAGCCACCCCGTGCTCAGGGAGTTCCTGAACGAGGCGCGTCTGACCGGCCGGCCCCTGGCCTCCAGGCAGATTATTTTTCTCCCCGGCATCGGTGATCGCCGGGGCATCGTGGTCTTCGCGCCGTTTTACCGGGGGGAGGCAGGCCCTGGCCGGCCCATTTTGGGACCGGGCGATCTGAAAGGCTTCGTCGCCGGGTTTTACAAGATCAAGGAAATGATCGACCAGATGGTGACCCCCTACCTGGTGCCGGGAATCAACCTCGTAATTTACGACGGCAGCGACCTCAACCCGGAAAACAAGCTCTACGGCGAACCCCTGGCCAACCCGCGCTTTGAAATGCAGAACGTGCTCAACGTTTCCGGCCGCACCTGGTTTTTGCTCTGGCAGGGGAGCGACCGGTTTCACAACGGCCCGAACCGGGCCTACGCTTTCCTCGCGGCGGGGAGCACCCTTGGCTTCGCCGTATTCCTCGCCATCATTTTCAGAATGGCGACCTCGCGCACCCGGCAGGTGGAACAGCAGGTGCGAACGCGGACCGAGGAACTCACCCGCGCCAACGAGCAGCTGAAGCAGGAGATCGAGGCCCGCATTCAGGCCGAAAGGGAACTGCACCTGGCCAAGGAAGAAGCCGAAACCGCGAGCCAGGCCAAGAGCACCTTCCTCGCCAACATGAGCCACGAGATCCGCACGCCGATGAACGCCATTCTCGGTTACGCGCAGATCCTCAGCCGCAACCTGACCCTGGCCGCCGGCCAGAAGGCCAACCTCGAAAATATTCTGAAGAGCGGCGACCACCTGATGTCGCTGATCAACGACATCCTGGATATTTCCAAGATCGAGGCGGGCAAGATGGAACTCCATCTGGGCGAGTTCGACCTCGGCGAACTGATACGCGGAATATCTTCCATCATCGAACCGCGCTGCGAGGAAAAGGGCCTCGCCTGGAACGTGCATTTCCCCGGCCCCTCCCCCGCCTGGGTCTACGGCGACGAGATCAAGATCAAACAGGTTCTCATCAACCTGCTGGGCAACGCCGTGAAATTCACCGACAAAGGCGCGGTCACCCTCAGCGTCACCCCGGGACAAAGGACGCTGTTCGAAGTGGTGGACAGCGGCAAGGGCATCGCGCACGAATCGCAGGAGCGCATCTTCGAGCCCTTTCATCAGGAGCAGGCAGGCCCGCCCCTTGGGGGAACCGGCCTCGGCCTCGCCATCGCGAAAAACCAGATCGAATTGATGGGGGGAAAACTCGCGCTCGATTCGCGGCCCGGGCAAGGCTCCCGCTTCACGTTCTCCCTCCACCTGCCCGCAGCGGCGGGGCGGGCCCCGGCCGGGCCGCAAACGGCCCACCCCCGCCTGCCCGAGGGGCTCCACCTCCGCGCACTGGTGGTGGACGACAACACCCATAATCGGGACGTGCTGACGCAGATCCTGGAAAGCTCCGGCCTCGAAGTATCCAGCGCCCAAAACGGCATGGAGGCTATCGAACAGATTCGGGCGGCCCGCCCCGATATCGTTTTCATGGATCTGCGCATGCCGGTGATGAACGGCGCCGAAGCGCTCGAAACCATCCGCCGGGAATTCCCCCGCGCCGGGATGAAAATCGTGGCGATTTCCGCCTCGGCGTTCGAGCACCAGCAACAGTCCACCGCTCAGGCCGGGTTCGACGCCTTCATTCCCAAACCCTTCGCCATCGAGCGGATCTACGACTGCCTGACCGACCTGCTGCACGTCGCCTGGGAGGACGACAGCGCTCCGCAAAACGGCGGCGAGAAGGTGCCCCTTGCCGACATCCGCCTGCCCCGCGAACTCATCGACCGCCTGAAACAGGCGGCCGAGCGCGCCAGCCTCACCGACCTCAAGGCCGGCTTCGCGGATCTGCGCTCACAGGGAAAGCAGGGCCAGGCCCTGCTGGCCCATCTGCAGCCCTGCCTGGAAACCTACGACATGGGAAAAATTCAACGCATTCTGGAGAAACTGCACGATGCATGACAATCCGCCGAGAGCCTCCCGCATCCTCATCGTGGACGATACGCCCGCCAACATCGACGTGCTGGACCAGATGCTGGAGGCCGAGGGGCACCAGATCTCGGTGGCCGCAAGCGGCGAGGCGGCGCTCGACCTGGCTCCAAAAATCGCCCCCGACCTCATCCTGCTCGACATCATGATGCCGGGCATCGACGGCTTCGAGACCTGCCGCCGGCTCACGGCCGACCCGGCCACGAAAGACATCCCCGTCCTGTTCATCACCGCGAAAAGCGATGCCGAGGATGTGGTGAAAGGCTTCTCCCTGGGCGCCGTCGATTACATCGCCAAGCCGTTCCGCGAACAGGAGGTCCTCACCCGCGTCCGCTTTCATCTGCAAAGAAAGCACCTGATCGAAGAGATGAAGGATAAAAACCGCAAGTTGACCGAGGTCAACGACCTGAAGAATAAATTTCTTGGCATGGCCTCGCACGATTTGAAAAACCCCATCACGTCCATCCGCGGATACGCGCGGATCCTGCTCGATCAGGGCGGCAAGCTGCCCGAGGAGACGCGCACCGAATTCCTTGAAGCGATCCACGAAATCAGCGGCCACATGCTCGAACTGCTGGGCGACCTGCTCAATATTTCGATGATCGAAAGCGGGCATCTGAACCTGTGCCTGAAAAACGACTCCCTCGCCGCGCTTGTCGAAGAGCGGCTGCGTGTCCATCGCTTTCTCGCGGAGAAAAAAAATATCGTGCTCCACGCCTCCCTTGCCAAACTGCCGCCCTTCGCCTTCGACGCGAGCCGCATCGGCCAGGCCATCGACAACCTGCTGAGCAATGCCATCAAATTCTCGCCGCCGGATAAGAACATCCACATCGCCCTCGAGGACGCGGACGGCCACGCGAAATTCAGCGTCCGCGATGAAGGGCCCGGCCTTTCGGAGGAGGACCAGGGCAAACTTTTCGGCCCCTTTCAGAAACTGGCAAACCGCCCCACCGGCGACGAGCCCAGCCACGGCCTCGGCCTCGCCATCACGAAAAAGATGGTGGAAGCGCATCACGGCCGCCTCAGCGTCGAAAGCGCCCCCGGCGCAGGTTCGACCTTCAGCTTCGAAATCCCCATGCAGAGCGAGACGCCCTGAGTTTCACCGGAGTCCCCCCTCTCCGAGGCCATAAAAAAAGGCAGGCCGCTTACGCGGCCTGCCCACCGAAGGAGGGTCGGAGCTCTATCGGACCCAGGTGCTGCGGATGTATTTAACGACGTCCCAGATTTCATTGTCCTTCAGGGTCTTGCCGTGAGGCGCCATGCCCGTTCCGGCGGAACCGTGCTTGATGACATGAAACATCTGGCCGGCGGAGATGTCCTTCATGGTTTCAGCGCAGGCGAAGTTCCTTGGTGTCGGCTTCAGCGCCGCACCGAGCTTGCCCGCGCCGTCGCCCTTGTCGCCGTGACAGTTCTTGCAGGCCATCGGCTTGGCGGTCTTCTCATAAAGCATTTTACCGTTGGCGGCGTCGGCCTTGTCGGTTTCATCCTTGCCTGCGATGTTCGACGGAGCCGCTTTGGTTTTCCTCGGCTGGGGGCATTCGGCCCCCGCCTGGGCGGAGTTCACCGCGAACAGGGTGAACGCCGCGAGCAGTGTCAGTGTCATCAGCCTTTTCATGATCTCCTCCTTGTCGATAGGAATATTGATTTCAGGAATTCATTCAATCCGGTTTCTTATTTCACAGCCAGCTCGAAGTTTGCGGCGGTTTCCCCGTCACCCACGGTGATTTCCTGCGTCACCGAGCCGACGTAAGGCTGCCAGGCCGTCACTTTGTACTTGCCGGCGGGAATGCCGTCGATCTTGAAAGAACCGTCATCGCCGCTGATGGCGTAGTACGGGTTCCACACAATGCGGGCATCGGCTTCCATGTAGTTGTGCTGGTCGCACTGCAGGAAGAAATGATCGTCCTTCCCTTCCTTCAGCCGCTTCACGGAACCGGTCACGTCCGCCACGTCGCCCTGGCTGGGGAGCGGCTTGTTGAACAGGGTCTTGCGGTTCGCGCCCGCCACGGAGTAACCATGGGGGTTGTGCAGAATGTCCTTATCCTGGTTGGTGACCA
>QJZQ01000093.1 GCA_003246675.1 Nitrospirota bacterium
GTGAAAGTGGTGAAGATGCTGGATAACACCACGGTGGCGAAATCGAACGACCACGCCATGGGCAAAAAGTCCTGACACCCTTTAACCGCAATCAACCTGCATCCAGGGAGAACGAGCCATGAAAACGAATATCCTGATCATCTCCGGCATGACCCTGTTAATGGGAGCCATCTTGATGTCACAGACCGTGCTGGCCAAAACGGACTCCACCTACAACCCCTACCGGCCGAACGTGATGGCCGAGGAGGGCATCCTGCAACCCAGCTGGACGATGAGCTGCGAATCGAACTTTGTCATCGAGAACCTGGGTGACGAAAAAGCCGAGATCAGCATTTCCCTGGGGGTCGAGGGCTTTGCCGAAGATCAAATGACCGCCAGCGAGAAGCGTGGTTACGATCTTCGGGAAAGCCTGGCCTTTGCCAAGCAACTCGGTAAAACCGTCACCATGGACGATGTCGCCCTGATCACCAATAACAGTGAAAACGCCCACGTCCGCGTGCATTGCTGACAATGCGAAAAGACGAGAAAAAAGCCAAACAGAAAGGTAAGCAAGTGAACCCGACAAGCAACATGAAGGATCTTATCAACATCGGTGAACTCTCCAGGCTGACCGGCATAGCGGCCCCCACCCTGAGAATGTGGGAAAAACGCTACGGCCGGCCAGCCGCTCACCGGCTGCCTTCCGGCCACCGCCGGTACCCGAGGGAGGAGGTCTCCCGGATGAAAGCCATCGCACAAGCGCTGGATTCGGGATACCGGGCGGGGAAGGTGGTTTGCAGTACTCTGGATGAGCTCAGAAACCTGCTGGGGTTGGAACGGACGGACTCATCCAGGGTAGCGCAAACTCAAAGTGCAAAAACCGGGGACATCGACCGCGATACGGCCCTCATCGAAATGTGGATCGATGCGCTTAAGAAATTCGATGAAAGGCCCCTCACCCACAGCTTTCACGATGAATGGGGCATCCGCGGGCCTTTTAACTTTGTCCTTTCACTGGCGGCGCCGTTTGTCCGCCGCCTCGGCACCGCCTGGGAATCCGGCGAGATCACCATCGCCCAGGAGCATTTTGCCTCGGAAAAGCTGGAACGGTTTCTCTGTGAACGGTGGCAAAGGATGAGTGAAGTCCGGGAAGGCCCCAGGGCCCTGTTGACCACCCTTCCAGGAGATCCCCACCGCCTGGGGTTGCAGATGTGTTCGGTGGTGACCGCGCTCGCGGAGGTCCGGGTGATGTATCTCGGGCCGGACACGCCGGTTGAGGAAATCGTTCGCACGGCTTCCGGGGAATCCATCGAGGTGGTCTCCATCAGCATCGCCCCCACCCTCGCCCCGGAGCGAGCCATCGACGGCTTGACCGAGCTAAGGAGCCGCGTGGACAGGAACATCGAAATCGCCATCGGGGGCACCGGAGCCCCCAGGAACCTCGAAGGAATAAATTCTTTTGCTTCCTTCAAGGAGTACTACAACTGGTTGACCCGCATGAGGCAACTCCATAAAGAATAAACCGGGCCCGGCGAAAAACCGGGAAGGAGGGTATCATGTTCTATGATGTTAAAATTTTGCGACCCAATGGAAAAATCCTAAAAGTGATTCCGGCGGTAGAGCTCAAGCGCCGCCACTGGGAAAAATTTCAGATGGATCTCCTGCCGAGTGAACGCTTCAACAGCATGCGGAAAAACGCGGCAGGCGGTATTAAGAAAGCTTGATTCATTCCTCCAGGAAAGAAGGTTCGCCATGAAAGTTCTGGTCACAGGAGCCACGGGGTTTGTGGGTCACTTTATCCTCAAGGAGCTTCAATCCCGAGGGCACGACATTGCCGTATTGACCCGCAACACCAAAACCGCCGCCATCCGGCTCCCGGTACATTGCGAAATTCACGCGTGGGACCCCATCGCCTCGCCGCCACCCGAAATGGCCTTCGACGGCGTAGACGCCGTGATCCATCTGGCGGGAGAGAACATCGCCAGCGGCCGCTGGAGCGACGAGCGCAAGCGGGAAATCCTGCAATCGCGAACCCTTTCGACACGCCACCTGGTGACGGCGCTCGGCCGGCAAACCGGCGGTCCGCGGGTCCTGGTTTCTTCGTCGGCCATCGGCTACTACGGCGACGGTGAAGACCGATTGCTCGTGGAGGACAACCCCGCGGGTGAAGGTTTTCTGGCTGAGGTATGCGAGGATTGGGAGCGGGAAACTTTTGCCGCCAGGCTCCACGGCGTGCGCGCGGTGGCGCTACGCACCGGGGTGGTTCTCGGTAAGGGCGGTGGAGCCATGCAGAAAATGCTGCCTCCCTTCCGGCTGGGCCTGGGCGGGCGGCTGGGCAACGGCAGGCAGTGGATGAGCTGGGTTCACGCCACGGACCTTGCGCGCATGTTCGTGCACGCCATCGAGACGCCGTCGATGGAAGGCGCCTACAACGCCACGAGCCCTTCCCCCGTCACGCAGCAGGAATTCACCGATACACTGGCTGCGGTGCTCAAGCGCCCGGCCCGTTTTCCGGTGCCGGCGTTTGCCCTGCGGATGGCCTTTGGCGACATGGCCGATATTTTACTCGCCAGCCAGCGCGTATCGTCGCAAAAGATCGAGCGCGCGGGTTTCGCGTTCAGCTTTTCCGGCCTGAAGGAGGCGCTGAACGAAATCACCCATTCGCCGTACCATCATTTTGAGCGGGAGCAATGGATACCCCAGCCCGTCGATAAGGCCTTCGCGTTTTTTCGCGAGGCAAGAAACCTGGAAACACTCACGCCGGATTTCCTGAACTTCCGCATTGTCGGGCAATCCACGGACGAGATCCGGGAGGGCACAAAAATCGATTACCGGCTGCGCCTGCACGGGCTCCCTTTTTGCTGGCAATCGCAAATCACCGACTGGCAGCCCACGGCGCGGTTCGCCGACGTGCAGACACGCGGCCCCTATGCCTACTGGCACCACACGCACGAGTTCATCGCAAAGAACGGCGGCACGTTGTTGCGGGACCGGGTGATTTATAAAATTCCCTTCGGCCTTCCCGGAGAGCTTCTCGGCGGCCCCATCGTCCGCAAGGATCTGGAAAAGATATTTTCCTACCGCCAGAACCAGATAGAGCACATCTTCGGTGCGGAGCGGAGCGGGACAAAGCCCGCGCAAGAGAAGGAAGGCTGAAATTGCGGTGTGGAAGGAAATTGCCGGACGGTTGAATGCCCTGGCGCATGAACACCGGCAAGGGCCACCCTCTAAAAGGAACAGGAGAACAGGATGACCGAGACTATAAAAGGCATTCTCCTCGTAGGACACGGCGGCCTGCCAGCAGACTGCCCACGGGAATTGGTCGCACGCCTGATGCAGCTCGAAAGGGCGCGCCAGCACACGGGCAGCGCACCGTCCCGCGAGGAAATGGAGATCGACCGGCAGATCCGCCTCTGGCCGCGCACTCGGGAAACAGACCCATATCAGGCGGGGCTCGAACGGGTGAAAGAACACCTCGCCCCGCGCATTGGGGAAAAACTTCTCAAGCTCGCTTACAACGAATTTTGCGCGCCCTCTATCGAACAGGCCGCCGAGGAATTGATCGAAGCGGGGGCCGGGCACATAACCGTGGTCTCCACCATGTTCACCCCCGGCGGCTCGCACTCGGAAAGGGAAATTCCGGAAATCGTCGAAACGCTGAAACGACGTCATCCTGAAGTTCGCTTCACCTACGCATGGCCTTACGACCTGGACCGCGTGGCGGACCTGCTCCTCGGGCAGATAGAAAGCGCACACTGAGCCTGCCCCGGTGGGCGAGGCCCGGCGCGGGAGGAATTAATAATGGGGGGATCCGGCGGTACCCAGTATGCCTCTGGCGGGGCTCTGACTGTGAGTGCTGGGACGCCGGGTTCCCTTACCGGAAACCCCCCGCTCCTTTTCAGGAGCTGCGGGAGATATTAAATTTTATGCCCTGCAGGGCTTCTTTAGTCACAGGAGGGAAAGCCATGGACAGTGAATCGATCATCCATTTCGCCAGCCTCTTTTCCGTGGCGTTGCTATTGGGGAGCATGGGTTTTTTCGCGCTCATCATGACGCCTCTCGTGTTCACCGAGCTTCCCGCGAAAACCGCCGGCGCATTCATCCGCCGCGCCTTTCCGGTTTACAGCCGGGCGATGGCCGCCCTGGCCCTGATTGCCGGAGGACTGCTCTGGCAGAGGCCGGAAGGCTGGGCGCTGCTCGGCGTGTTCGCGTTGTTTATCTTTGGCTGGGTGGTTCTGATGCCCCGCATCAACCGCTATCGCGACCGGGCGCTCGCCGGAGACAAGGGGGCGGAGCGGCCTTTCTACCTTCTGCACAAGACCAGCGTGCTCCTGCACAGCCTGCAGTTTTTAACCGTCATCGCGATATACACCCGGCTCATCGCCTGAGGCGAACCGCCTCACCTCAAACCACCCCGCAGCTTGCCAGCGACAGGGTAAGGTTTTCGGCATCGAGGGTGGCGTCCACTCCCAGGGGAAGGGTCCACATTTCCCTGCCGTGGCCGAGGGGAAAGTTCGTCACCACCGGAAACCCGCCCTCCGAAAACACCTCGCGGAACGATTCGTCGAGCCACCGCTTCGCCGCGGGGCCCTTGCCGCAGCCCACCATTTCTCCCACGATCACGCCTTTGACATCCTTGAATTTTCCCGCGGCCCGGAGTTGCCAGAGCATGCCGTCCACCTTGTAGGGCGGCTCGTTCACGTCCTCGATGACGAGGATCTTGCCCCGCGTGTCCACCTCGTACGGGGTGCCCAAAGATCGGCAGAGCAAGGTCAGGCATCCGCCCGTGAGCGGCCCCTGGGCCCGCCCCTCGCACAAGGCCCGCGCTCCGGGCCATTGGAGCCGGGTCGCCCCGGGTTGCCCGGTGAGCAGGTCGCTGAACTGGCCGCGGGTCTTTTTCATGGCGTAACGGCCAAAACTTCCAGCCACCATCGGGCCATGAAACGCGACCAGGGAGCACCGCTGGCTGAGATATAAAAGAAGAAGAGTGATGTCGCTGGCCCCAACGACAATTTTGGGGTGGCGGCGGATTTTAGCGGCATGGAGCAACGGCAGCACCCGGTTGACTCCGTAGCCGCCGCGGGCGCAGAAAATGGCGCGAATACCGGGGTCCTCAAACATCCGCATCAAATCCTCGGCTCGCTCCGCGTCGGACCCGGCGAGAAAACGCTCGCGGGAACCCACATGCCGCCCCAGGACAGGGGTCCACCCCATGCGGGCGATGGAGCGCAGACCTTTTTCCAGCACGTCGGCATCCACCGGCCCCGCCGGGGCCACCACACCGACGCGATCTCCCGGCCTGAGACAGGGGGGCAACTTGAGTTCTGGTTTTTTTTTCGCCGTCATGGGTAACCACCGCTGAAGCGGACCAGGCCCATGAACAGGCCGGCCGTTTGCAGAAATCGGGCGGGAGGGGAAGACCCGGGGAAACCGGGCCACCGTTTCCCGCGCGCCCGACCGAGGATAACATCAAAAAAGCCTGAACCGTCGGGGAATTTGCCATTTTACGGGCCACCGTGCAAAATCGGCGGTTTTTCATGGTTTTTCAGGCCGGCTTACCGAGGTAATGCCTTTTCTACACCCCTCAAAGACCCGCACGGATGCCGGTGGGACGCAAATAATATTAAAGTAATCAATACCCTGGACGATAAGCCAGACAAAGCCACAAAGGCCTGAAAAAGCAGGGCCGGCTCACGGCGGGTCGCCGGGTTTAATCGCCCCAAAGACTCCCCGTTTTTTTGGGACATAAGATTTACATAAACAAGCTATGAATATAGACATAAAGTCCTCTCAGCGGCTTAAAGAGGGCTTATCCAGAGATAGAATAAAGAGGGCCCCTGGGCATAAAAACGTGCCCCAAAATTAAGTTTTTTTATCTTTAAAATTTACATCAACCGTTAGTTTTACTTACAAACCTTGGTGGAGGATCAGGAAATGGCTGTACGCATATTCAACAACATTGCTTCGCTCAACGCCCAGAGACTGCTGGGGATCAACAACGACCGCCTCGCCCAGTCGGTCGAGCGGGTGGCTTCCGGCATCCGTATCAACCGCGGCGCCGACGATGCAGCCGGGCTCGCCATTTCCGAAGCCATTCGCTCTGACATCCGCGCTCTTCGCCAGGCCATCCGCAACGCCAACGACGGTATCTCCCTCATCAACGTTGCCGAAGGCGCGCTCAACGAGCAGTCGGGCATTCTCATCCGGCTTCGCGAGCTGTCCTCTCAGGCGGCAACGGGCACCGTTGGCAACACCGAGCGCGCCACCATCGAACTGGAGTTCAACGCCCTGCGCAGCGAAATCGACCGTATCGCCAACACCACGGAGTTCAACGGGCAAAAGCTCGTCGACGGTTCCCTCGCTTCGGGCGCGACCAACCAGATTCTGATCCAGATCGGCATCGACAGCAGCGCCAACAGCCGCATCAACCTGAACACCGAAGTGGACCTCACGGCCATCACCGCATCCAGCCTGGCGATTGATGTACTTTCGGTTTCCACCGCCGACGCCGCTCTCACCGCGCTCGACTCCATCAACTCGGCCATCGCCACCGTCACGGCGGGGCGAGGTAAAGTGGGTGCCGTGCAAAACCGGCTGGTGCGCTCCATCGCCAACCTCGGCGTGACGGTGGAAAACCTCACCGCCGCCGAATCGTCCATTCGCGATGCAGATATCGCCGAGGAAATCGCCCTGTTGACCCGGAACCAGATTCTGGTTCAGGCGGCCACCAATATGGTGGGCCAGGCCAACCTGATTCCTCAGTCTGTGCTGCAGCTGCTCAACTAATCCGGTTCGGAAACCGGGCCATCCCGGTTTCCGCTTTACCGCAGCGCTCCCCCTCGGAGCTTTTACAGGCACCGAGGTTTCCTTCGAAGGTCCGGGCCGCCCCTCCCCCGGCGGCCCGGACGCGCGGAGCCTGGCTTTAAATTTTTCCACCCCCCACCTGCGCCCTTTTTCCGCCTTCCCCGCGAAACAAATAACTCCATATTATTCAATTAGTTAATAAAAATCTCACCGGGTATTTCTCCCTTTTCCCACAACCTCATTACCAAAGTGCCTGAAAAAAAGTAGTAAAGGTCGTATTCAATCTCCCGATAGGCAGGACAACCGCCCCGATCAGAGGGCGATAAACCGGCCCGGGCCACCGCCCCGGATTTAGCCGGAACGTTGGCTCCATGCATTCAAGGGAGATCCTGCCAAGATGGCCATCCGAATTTTTCAAAATATTCCTTCGCTCAACGCACAAAGGCTTCTCGGTATCAACAACGACCGCCTCGCTCAGTCGGTCGAGCGCGTGGCCTCCGGCATCCGCATCAACCGCGGTGCCGACGACGCGGCCGGGCTCGCCATCTCCGAAGCATTGCGCTCCGACATCCGCGCCCTCCGCCAGGCCGTCCGCAACGCCAACGACGGCATTTCCCTCATCAACGTGGCCGAAGGTGCGCTCAACGAACAATCCGGAATCATGATCCGCCTGCGCGAGCTGGCTTCCCAGGCGGCGACGGGAACCGTCGGCCCCACTGAACGGCAGACGATCCAACTGGAATTCGAAGCCCTCAGGCGCGAGATCGACCGCATCGCCGCCACCACCGAGTTCAACGGGCAAAAACTCGTCGACGGCTCCCTGTCTTCGGCGGTTCCCCTCGCCGGGCAGATCCTCGTCCAGATCGGCATCGACGCCTCGCCCGAAAGCCGCATCAACCTGAATCAGGAAGTCAATCTTCAGGCCATCACCTCCACCTCGCTTGGGCTGGACCTGTTGAGCGTCACCACCGCCGATGCCGCCCTCACCGCGCTCGACAGCCTGAACGCCTCCATATCCGTGGTCACGGCGGGGCGCGGCAAGGTGGGCGCGGTGCAAAACCGGCTGGTGCGCACCATCGCCAACCTGTCCATCTCGGTGGAAAACCTCACCGCCGCCGAATCCGCCATCCGCGACGCCGACATCGCCGAAGAAATCGCCTTGCTAACGCGGAACCAGATCCTCGTGCAAACCGCCACCGCCATGGTGGGGCAGGCCAACCTCATTCCCCAGTCGGTTCTGCAACTCTTGCAGTAAAATACGGTTCCCCGGCAACCCCAGGCGCGGTGAGACGGACGGCAGCAGGAGGAATTCTCCGCCTTTTCACCGCCGACATTAAAACTGTTGCCCACCCGCCCTTTCGGGTACAATAAGCGAAAATGCCCTGCCGAACCCGGCAGCATCCAACCGGGGCGGCCTTCCGCCCCACAGACGGGCCTGCCGCCAACCCACGCCGATGTCGGGGCGGCTTCCCGGAAAGTCTTCTCGCTCCCGAAAACCATGACGCAAAAAATTCTTCCGACCTCCATCGCCCTCATGGTTTTTCTTTTGGTCCTCGGTCCGTTCCTCAAGGTCTACATGAACGCATCGGCGGAACTGGAAATCGCCCGCTCCCTTGCAGCCAAGAACAAGCCGGAAAAGGCCGTGCCACACTTCGAACGCTCCATCCAGTGGTTCGTGCCGGGGTCAGACATGCCCGAACAGGCGGCATCCGGCTTATGGGCCATCGCCGAAACGTACGAACAAAGCGATCGCCTTGAGGAAGCCCTCGCGGCCTTCCGCCTGCTGCGCAGCGCGTTTTATTCGGCGCGCAGCTTTTATACGCCCGGCCAGAGGTGGATCGAACGTTCGAACGAAAAGATCGCCGTTCTCATGGCTCGCCTGCCTGCCCAGTCGCAGGCCGAGGCCGAACAAACGTTCGAAGAGAGAAAAGAGCGCGCTCTTAAAGCGCTCACCGTGGACAAACAACCGCACGCCAGCGGCGCCTTTCTCGCCGAGGCGGGTTTCTTCGGCTGGGTGGCCGCCGCCTTTTTATTCATTTTCCGCGCCATCACCCCCGCCGGCCGTTTGCGTGCTCAGCCCGCCCTCGTATGGGGTTTGGCCTTCGCCGCCTGTTATGGAATCTGGATTTTCGGCATGTTCAAGGCTTAAGCACGCGCTGGATGAGGCCCCTTTTTTTATTGAAATGCCCTCTTTCGCTATGATATTTTTTTCTAAAGGTAAAAATTCTTGTGTCATTCTCTACGTTTGAGTAATTTCTTCCATCGCCGTTTTTCTCATTCCCCGACAGCCTGTTCGCCATTACGGAGGGTTTCATGATCGAAGTTGAGAACCTGTCCAAATTCTATGGCCCCCGGCCGGCCATCAACAACCTGACGTTCCATGTCGGCTCCGGCGAGGTGGTGGGCTTTCTCGGCCCCAACGGTGCGGGAAAATCCACCACGATGAACATCCTCACCTGCATCCTTCCCGCCACGAGCGGCCGGGCGAGGATCTGCAACCACGACGTATTCGAAGAATCCCTGGCGATCCGCAAAAAGATCGGCTACCTGCCGGAAACGCCGCCCGTGTATCAGGACATGACGGTGCGGGACTATCTCGCGTTCGCCGCGAAAATACGCCGGGTTCCCACGGGGCAGGTGGCCCGCGCGGTGGACCGGGTGGTCGAAAAATGCGTCCTCAAAGACGTTCGCAACCGCATCATCGGCAAGTTGTCGAAAGGATTCCAGCAACGGGTCGGTCTCGCGCAGTCGATGATTCACGAACCGGAAATTCTCATCCTCGACGAGCCCACCGTGGGCCTGGACCCGATCCAGATCATCGAAATCCGCAAACTCATCAAGGAGCTTGCGCAGTCGCATACCATTTTGCTCAGCTCGCATATCCTTCCCGAGGTCACGATGATCTGCAACCGCGTCATCATCATCAACGAAGGCCAGATCGCCGCGGAGGATTCGCTGGAGGGGCTGACCTCTTCTCTCCGAAAGAGCGAACGGCTGATTCTCAAGGTACGCCAGCGCGAGAACGGCGTGGCCGAAAAACTGACCGCCCTCGACCGCGTGCTCGCGGTGACGCCGCAGGAAGCGGGCGAGTTTCTCATCGAGTGCGAAATCGACTCGCAGTTGCAGGACCCGATCGCCCGCCTCGCTCTGGACCAGGGCTGGGGCCTGCTCGAGCTTCGACCGCTCGCGATGACGCTGGAGGACGTGTTCCTCAAGCTGACACTGGAAGAAAGTGCGGTGAAATCATGAAAAACGCCTGGATAATCGCCAAGCGGGATATGGGATCGTTCTTCAACTCGCCGGTGTTCTATGTTGTCACCACCGTTTTCCTGATCCTGTCCGGCTACATCTTCTTCACCATCCTGAACGCGTTCGGCATGCAAAGTATGCAGGCGGCCCAGTTCCGCGGCATGGGCATCTCGATGAACCTGAACCAGATGGTGGTCGAGCCGTCGTTCGCCAACATGGCGGTGATGCTGCTTCTCATCATCCCCATCCTCACCATGCGAAGTTTCGCCGAGGAGAAGAAAAACAAGACCTACACCCTGCTGTTGTCCTCGCCGGTGCATCTCAAGGAAATCATCTTCGGTAAATTTTTCGCCTGCCTCGGGCTGGTGACGATCATGATCCTCACCACGGCCTATTCCACCGCCTTCCTGTTCTGGATGGGGCAGCCGGAGATCGGCCCGATCCTGTCCGGCTATGCGGGGTTGATTCTGATGGCGGGGTGCTACATCGCCATGGGCGTGTTCGCCTCGTCGCTGACCGACAACCAGATCATCGCGGCGGTGCTCGGCTTCGGGTTCTGCCTGTTCATGTGGATCATCGGCTGGACCTCGCAGGTGGTCGGAGGAAGCTTCGGCCAGGTGCTCGAATATCTTTCGCTGATCGATCACCTGGAGCGCTTCCTCAAGGGCATCCTCACCAGCAGCGATGTGGTTTACTACCTTTCCTTTATCGCGTTCTTCCTGTTTCTGACCCACAGGGTGCTCGATTCCCAGCGATGGAGATGATGCGATGAAACGATGGACTGCTTTCGCCGGCTGGGCCGGCTTGTTTTCTTTTTTTTCGGCGCTGTTTTTCTACATCGCCGTGCCGGACCAGACCCGGGTGATTCTGCCCCTCGCCGGTACGGGAGTGGCTTTCGCCCTGTTCTTCGCCTTCGCGGAACGCGAGGCGCTCAAACGCGGGCTGAAAACGCGCTCTGCAATCATGGGCCTCAACAGCGTCGTCCTGTCGCTGGTTTTTCTCGGCATCCTGGTGTTCGTCAATCTGATCGCGCACCGCCACAACCAGCGCTTCGACACCACCGAGACCGGCGCCTTCACCCTGGCGCCACAAACCGTCAAGATCGTCCAGAATCTGCCCCGCGAGGTCAAGATCACCGCGTTCTTCCAGACCCAGGGCCCGGAAAAGGCCGAATTCAGAAACCTGATCGATGGCTACCTTTCCCTGTCGGACAAAATCAGCGTCACCTACGTCGACCCGGACAAAAGCCCCTCCATCACCAAGCGCTACGGGGTAACCACCTACGGCACCCTGGCGCTGGAAAGCGGGGCGCAGGAAGCCAAGGTGAAGGAAGCCAGCGAGGAAAACCTGACCAACGCCCTGCTGAAAGTCAGCAAGGACGAGAAAAAGAAAATCTATTTCCTCACCGGGCACGGCGAGAAGGACTTGAAGGACGCGCAAGGCCCCGGCTACGCCACCGCCAAGAGCCTGCTCATGCAGGATGCCTACGAGGTCGAGGAACTCCTCCTTTTGCAGACCGGCGCCGTCCCCGACGACGCGGCCCTGCTCATCGCGGCGGGCCCCGAGAAACCCATCGCTCCGCAGGAGCAGGCCGCCATCGAAACGTACCTGGAAAAGGGCGGCGCGGTGTTTCTTCTCGTCGATCCGCAGTCCCGTTTCGGCATGGACGCGACCCTCGCCCGTTATGGCATTCAACTCAAGGAAGACGTCGTCATCGACCCGGTATCGAAGCTGATGGGCGGCGACTTCGCGGCCCCCGTCGTCAGCCAGTACGTCGCGCACGATATCACGCGGGATTTCAAGCTGGCGACCATTTTCCCGGTGGTGCGCTCGGTGCGCGCACTGCCGATGGACGGGGTGGAAACCACCGAACTCCTCCTCACCGGAGACAACAGCTGGGCGGAAAGCGAGCTGGATTCGACCCAGGTAAAATTCGATGAAGGCCGGGACACAAAAGGGCCGGTGCCGGTGGCGGTGCTGGCTTCCAGGGTTGTGGCCGGGGCCGGTAATGAAAAGAAATCCGAGGAGCCCCTCGAAGGCGACGGCAAAGCCCCGGAGCCGGCGAAAAGCCGCCTGATGGTGGTGGGCGATGCCGATTTCGCCAGCAACCAGTACATTAACTTTTCCGGCAACGGCGATTTCTTCCTCAACACCAGTTCCTGGCTGACCGAAGAGAAAACCCTGATTTCCATCCGCCCGAGGAACCGCAAGGACACGCCCATCGAACTGACCCGCTCCGGCGGCACGGTACTCTTCTTCCTCGGCATGGTGGTCATCCCCGGGTGCGTGGCGCTGGCGGGCCTGCGCAACTGGTGGCGGCGGAGGAAGCTGTGAGGTTCAAGGGAACGCTCTGGCTGTCCGTCGCCTTTCTCGGCATCGCGCTTTATTACTTTCTGGTCGACCTGCCGCAGGAGGAACGGCAGCAGGAGGAAAAAGAGCGCGCGGAAACAATCCTTCCTTTCGACATCGAAAAGGTCGACACTCTCACAGTAGCCCGAAAGGACTCATCCTACACCTTAAAGCGCCTCGGCCAGGACGACTGGAGGCTCACCGTTCCCCTGGATGACAAGGCGGACACGCAAACCGCCGAGAACCTGATTTACGAGCTGAACACCGGCCGTTTCTCCCTGGTCGTGGAGGAGCAACCGGAGGACCTCGCCGCATTTGGCCTCGCCGAGCCGCCCCTTTCCCTTACCGTGAAACTGGCCGACGGGAGCGAACGCACCCTTCAGGTGGGCGACGATCACCCAATGGGAAAGGGCCTCTACGTCAAAACCGCGGATCGGAGCCGTGTCCTGCTCTCTTCCCTGGTCCGGGAGAACCTGGACAAGTCCCTCTTCGATGCACGCGACAAAACCATTCTCCCTTTCAACCTGGAGGATATCGCCCAGGTGGCGCTTAGGCAGGGAGAGCATTCCTTCGAACTCAGGCGCGAGAAGGACGTATGGACGGTCATCGGCGAAGCCCGGAGCCCGGGCGACACCGACGCAATCAACCACTTCCTAAACAGCGTGCGGTCGGCAAAGGTGGCGGAATTTGTTGCCGAGACGCCCGCATCCCTCGCTCCCTACGGCCTCGACAAACCCGCCACCGAACTCCGGCTGGAGCAGGAAGGCGGCAAGCAGGCGCTGTCGATCCTCCTCGGCAGTGCCGCGGAGAATCAGGGCTTCTACGGGAAAACCGGTGAGCGGCCGAACGTGGTGCGAGTTCCCCGGGCGCTCCACGACACCCTGTCGAAAAGCTCCATTGATTTTCTGGACAAAACCCTGCTCGCCTTCACGGAAGACGAGGTTCTGAGCCTGGAACTTAAAGACTCGGGGTCAACCGTGGCCCTTAAGCCCGAAACGGACGACCCGAAGCGTTGGCGCATCCTACGGCCTTCGCCGGGAGCGGCGGACGCCTCCACCGTTGCCAGCCTGCTTGCGGATCTCAAGGAAGCGCGCATCCGCGAGTTCATCCAGTTCAACATGCAAACCCCCGCCGCGTTCGGCCTCGATGCGCCCGCGCGGGAACTCAGCGTTCACCTGACCGGAGACCGAAACTGGAAACTGCAACTCGGCAACCCCACCGCCGACGGCCAGAATATCTTCGCCCGGCGCGAGGGCCAGCCACAAGTGTTTGTGCTGGGGCAGGATACCGTGAAAAAACTGTTTCGCTCCCCGCATGACCTCAAGGACAAAAAACTCCTTTCATTCAACAGGGAAGACGTCGGCCGGCTGGTGATCGAAAGCCCCGAGGCCACCTTCCGCCTGCACAAAAAAGGCGAGGCCTGGGTTCTCAAGGAACCCGAACACATCGAGCCTCTCAAGGAATTCCTCGTCAAGGACATCTTCTGGACGCTGGAGCGGCTCGAATATCTGGCCATCCCGGCCCAACGCCCGGCAGAAAACACCACCGGCCTCGGCGCTCCGGCGCTGAACCTCACTCTGTACGGCAAGACGGGGGAAGAAAAACTGGCCGGAGTCACGGTGGGGCTGCCGGCGAAGGATAGCGGCGGCCGCTACGCTTCCGTCGTGGGAGACCCCGCGCTGTACGTCATCCCCGACCGTTTTCTGGACGAAATCCCGCACAAACTGGACAAATTTAAAGGCTGAGCCACCCCACCCCCGCGGGCTACCCCCACCGCCATCTCGGCAACCCGATTTTCCTCGCTGGCCCACTATATGCAGATGGGTACAAACCGGCACCATCCTTTATATTGTGGGCAGCCATTTCACCATGCCAAAATCGCCCGCCGATAGAACTATATCCCCTTGAAAATTAAAGTCTTATGCCGCACCTGAAAAATTCCTCCGATTAGACCTTGACAGCTACTATATGTAGTGGTACCGTCCACCTTGTCACACAAAATAGCGGCCAAGCTTAGAATCTATTTCGGAACACGGAACAGGTTTTTTTATCCCGGTCACTCCTAGTCCGGGATGCCGCGAAATCCAAATTCACCCCATGAAGAAAGCAGTGAATAACTTCCATCGGCGGGTTACTAGAAAAGGAAGCTCCATGGTAGATGACAAGTGTCCCGGATTTTCTCTTGGAAGAGAGGGAATGAATGGCGGGATGCACACCTGTCTCAACAACCTTCCCAAACCCCCAAATGCATTGAGCGCCGGCCGAAACCTACGTTTTAATCGGCAGAAGAGTTCCTTCCAATCGGCGTATAATGGGGCCCCTTTTCCTTGCTCCCGGGTCGGGTTTTCCTGGTCCGGCGGCAAAATAGTAACCCGCCTCCCTTCTTTGATTTGCGCCCTGCTTTTTCGCTCCGCCGGGTTTCCTGGATCGGTTTCACCCACTTTGTCAAGGGCGGGTTAAGCTCCACTGATCGTTGTTCGTATTCTCCAGGGTTCAGCGGCAAACTCAGGCGACGAAGCAGGGCGTATTTTTATCCCGCGCACTTGCGAGAAGCCGCTCCATGCTCTATAGTTGAGATTTTTCGCGTCTCTTTTCCCAATAGCGCTGACCATGGAAAATAAACTCATTTGCCCGGTGGATGGGCCCCGAGCCCCCGCCTACCAGCATCCCGGAGATGCCGGCGCCGACCTTTGCGCCGCCGAACCGGCGGTGATCCCCGCGCGCGGCCGCGAACTCGTGGCCACCGGCATCCGCCTGGAACTGCCCGAGGGGCATGTCGGGCTGATCTGGCCGCGCAGTGGCCTTGCCGTGAAAAAAGGCATCGATTGCGGCGCCGGCGTGGTGGACTGTCACTATCGCGGCGAGATCAAGGTCCTCCTGTTCAACCACACCGACGAGGCGTTTGAGGTGAAACCCGGCGATCGCATCGCACAGATCCTCATCCAGAAAGTGGAAACGGTGGACTTCGTCCCGGTCGAATCCCTGGGCAGCACCGCCCGGGGCGCGGGCGGCTTTGGCTCCACCGGCCTCACCTGATTCGCCGCCGGAGCGGTGAATCACCCTCCCTGCCATGCACCTTAAAGTCCATGACACCGACATTCATCTGGTTCCTGGCGACATCACCCAGTCCGACGCCGACGCCATCGTCAACCCGGCCAATTCTCAGTTGATCCTGGGCGGCGGGGTGGCGGGCGCCATTCGTAAACACGGCGGCCCGGCGATTGAAGAAGCGTGCAAGGCTCTCGCCCCCTGCCCGGTGGGAGAAGCGGTGGCCACGACGGCCGGCCGGCTGAAGGCCCGCTACGTGATCCATGCCGTGGGCCCGCGCTGGGGCGAGGGGAACGAGGAAGCCAAGCTGAAAAGCGCCGTCACCAATAGCCTGAAAAGGGCCGATGAGCTCGGCCTGAGGAGCCTCGCGTTGCCGGCCATCAGCACCGGCGTCTTCGGCTTCCCGCTAGAGCAGGCGGCGAATACGATTATGGCGGCGCTCAGGGACTACCTGAGAGGGCCGACCGGCCTTAAGACGGTATTTTTATCCTTATTCGACGAAAAAAGTGTTAAAGTCTTTAATGAGGTGATGGACACGCTCCGGCCTAGGTGACCCCGGCTGAAGCGCGTGATTTCCTCACCCGCCTTTGGGGTTTACCCCCGCTCGCTTATCAATTCAGGAGAAATGAACATGGGCCTTTTAGGGTCATTGATGCAAAAATGGTTTGGTTATTCCACGGGCAACCCCCCGGTGGAAGGGACATCCACCGCCTCCGCGCCGTCGAAGGGGGAGAGCCATTTCCACGTCGTGAGGGTGCAGCCCACCCCCAACCCCGATGCGTTTCAGTTCATCATGAACGGCAAGGTCATCGTTTCGGGGACCAAAACCTTCAACACCGCCGATGACGCCAAGGGCGACCCGCTGGGAGAATCGCTCTTCAACGTTTTCGGTGTGGAGAACGTTTTCTTCAAGGAAGATTTTGTCACCATCACCAAGTCCAAAGTGGTGGGCTGGCACACCATCATGGAAAAGCTGGGGGACCTGCTGGAAGAAAAACTGGAGGTCTACCAGACGCCCGACCACGCAGAAGCCAGCGCCGCGCCTCAGGTGCTGGAAAATTTCAAGAAGGAAGATTTCGTCAATTGCTCGGACGAGGAAAAGACCCGGGTGATCGAGGAGCTGTTAAACGTGGCGATTCGCCCCGCCCTGGCCAACGATGGCGGCGGGCTGGACATCATCGGAATTGAGGGCAACACCCTGAGCGTGCACTACCAGGGCGCCTGCGGCAGCTGCCCAAGCTCCACCACCGGCACCCTGACCTACATCGAAACCTTCCTGCAGGAAGCGCTTCATCCCGACATCAAGGTGCAGGCGAGCTGAGGCCTTCCCTCAAGAGGGTCATTAAAGCCATTTGCTGTGGATGCTGGGCGGCCGGTAGCCCATAAGATAGTCCAGCGCCTCTTCCACGCCCGGCTTCACCGCGAAGAGATCCAGGGTTTCGCGTTTCGCGAACTTGAGGTCCACCATTTCCTCGAACAGGCTGATCAACCCATCGTAATAATTCATCGTGTTGATGAACACCAGCGGCTTTGCCGTCAGCCGGAGCTGCTTCATGGAGAGGATTTCCATCGCCTCTTCCAGAGTGCCGATGCCACCGGGAAGCACGATGAAAGCATCGGAGCGCCGGTCCATCTCCGCCTTGCGCTCGCGCATGTCTTCGGTGACGATGAGTTCGTCCGCCTCGTCATAGCGGATATCCTTCACCATGAAAAAGCGCGGCAACACGCCGACCACCCGCCCTCCTTCCTGATGCACTCCGCGCGCCACAGCCCCCATGAGGCCGATGGAGGCGCCGCCATACACCAGGTTGATGCCTCCCCGGCCCATCGCCCGGCCGAGTTCGGTGGCCGTCTCCAGGAACACCGGCGACACCGCACGGCTGGACGCGCAATAGACACAGATCGACCGGATGCGGTCGTCGTCCATGGGAGCCCGGTTCAACTGTCCGCCTCGGGCAGGAACAGCTGTTTGTATTCTTCGATGGCGTAACGGTCGGTCATGCCGGACACGTAATCGCAGATCCGGCGCTCGAGGCTGCCCTGCTGGGCGGGGTCCACGACCGGATCGGGAAGAAGCTCCGGCATGTTCAGGTAGGCCTGAAACAATTCCGTAAGGTACAGCCTGGCTTTGAATTCCATGCGCCGCACGCGGCGATGCTTGTACATGTTCTCGTACAGGAAGCGCTTGAGTTCGCGGTTTTTTTTCTCCATCGCCGGGCTAAAACCCGCCAGCCGCGCAGTGGCCCGGCGCACGTCATCGGCGGATTTCACCTTGTGCTTTTTTAAGTTTTTTTCGGTGGCCTGGCGAAAATCGGTGATCAGGTCGTTGATGATTCGCCGGACGATCTGGTATTTCTTCATCTTGAAATCGAGGTTCTTGTATTTCTGGTCGAGAATTTTCTCGTTCTCGCGCCACAACGCCACGCCGCGCAACGGCTCCACCTCCAGGAGATCCGAAGTGATGCCGTCGTCCAGGTCGTGCGCGTTGTAGGCGATGCCGTCGGCACAGTCCACCACCTGGGCTTCCAGCGAGGGGTAGCGATAACCCTTGAGGGCGACGAGCGGGTTCTCCTCGTCGCTGACGCGCTTGCAGATGCCCTCCAGCACCTCCCAGGTCAGGTTCAGGCCGTCGAATTCGGGATATCTTTTTTCCAGGAGCTTGACGATGCGCAGGCTCTGCCGGTTGTGCTCGAAGCCGCCGTGCTCCTTCATCAACTCGTTGAGTACGTCCTGCCCGGTGTGGCCGAAGGGCGGGTGACCGAGGTCGTGCGACAGGGCAACGGCTTCCGCCAGGTCCTCATTCAGGCGCAGCGATTTGCAGATCGACCGGGTGATCTGCGCCACTTCCAGCGAGTGAGTCAAACGAGTGCGGTAATAGTCGCCCTCGTGATACACGAACACCTGGGTCTTGTACTCCAGGCGGCGGAACGCCGAGGTGTGGATGACGCGGTCGCGATCGCGCTGAAACCGGGTGCGGTAAGGGTGCTCCCGCTCGCGATGCGGGCGGCCCCGGCTGTCGCCGCTCTTCACCGCCCACGGCGCAAGATGCGATTCTTCGAATTTTTCCAGGTCCTGACGCTTGATCATTTTAAGAAACCGGTGAATTAGATTTTCGGACAAGGAGGATTTTAGCAGACCCGGGCGGATGCAGGAAGAAGATATGATTGATAATCTGCGGCGAATGCGGGTTCATAATTTATTAAATTGATCGACTCGGCGCAAAAGATATCTCATAGGCGGATGGACCTCTCCGGATTACCTGTTACAATGTCGGAAATGAGCGGACGGATTTCCGCCATGAGTCCCACATGCCCATTGGAAAACCATGCGACGCGCTTTAATGGACAGCCTGCGAGATTTACTTCCGATCATCCTGGTGATCGGTTTTTTTCAGATCGCGGTGTTGCGGCAACCCTTCCCTCACCCCGGCCAGGTGTTCACCGGGCTGATAGCCGTTGTCTTCGGCCTGGCTCTGTTCGTCCAGGGGCTGAACCTGAGTCTTTTCCCCCTCGGCGAGGGCATGGCGGAGGCTTTCGCCAAGCGCGGCAGTTTGCTCTGGCTGATGGTGTTCGCCTTTTCCCTGGGCTTCGGCACCACCATCGCCGAACCCGCCTTGATCGCCGTTGCCGCCAAGGCGGCGGAAGTGAAGGCCCTGTCCGGTTTCCTGGACAACACCGAACAAGCCCGGAACGCATACGCCAACGGGCTGCGCTACACGGTGGCTCTATCCGTCGGCCTCGCCCTGGTGATGGGCGTCATCAGGATCGTGAAGGGCTGGCCCCTTCACTGGATCATTATCGCCGGCTACGTGGTGATCGTGGTGCTGACAGAGTTCGCGCCGCAGGAGATCATCGGCATCGCCTACGACTCCGGCGGCGTGACGACCTCCACCATCACCGTGCCTCTGGTCACGGCGCTCGGCATTGGCTTGTCCACGGTGATCAAGGGGCGCAACCCCATGATCGACGGCTTCGGCCTTATCGCCTTCGCCAGCCTGTTCCCGATCGCCTTCGTTCTCCTTTACGGGATGATGGTCTAAGCGCATGGAGAATGTCTGGCTGGAAATGGGCTCCATATTCGTCGGCACCCTGCGCGACGTTGCCCCCATCGTGGCGCTCCTGTTTTTTTTCCAATACGTCGTCCTTCGGCGGCCCATTCGCAACCTCAGAAAAACCGTGGAGGGGTTGGTCTTTGTCGTTCTAGGGCTTGCCTTGTTTCTCATCGGCCTGGAACAGGCCCTGTTTCCACTGGGCGAAGCCATGGCGGAGCAGCTCACCTCGCCGGAGTTCATCGGCGCAGGCAAAGCCGGGGAACTTGAATGGTACGACTATTATTGGGTTTACCTGTTTGCCGCCGCCATCGGTTTCGCCACCACCATCGCCGAGCCTTCGCTGATCGCCGTGGCCATGAAGGCCAGCGAAATGTCCGGCAACGCGGTGAGTTCCCGGGGTTTGCGCATCGCCGTGGCCATCGGCGTGGCGGCAAGCGTCGCTCTCGGTGCGTTTCGCATCGTCTCCGGCACGCCCTTGTATATTTACATGATCGTCGGCTATCTTGTGGTGGTGGTGCAAACGGTTTTCGCGCCGAAATGGCTGGTGCCGCTTGCGTTCGACTCGGGAGGGGTGACAACCTCCACCGTCACCGTCCCCCTGGTCACGGCGCTCGGCCTGGGGCTGGCGTCCACCATTCCCGGCCGCAGCCCCCTGATGGACGGCTTCGGGCTGATTGCCCTGGCCAGCTTGTTCCCGATGATCACCGTGATGGGTTATGCGCAAATATCAGAAAAACGCTCTAAAAAGAAACCGGATTATTCATAACGGGTCCCACAACAAAAAGAGAGGGATTGAACCATGGACTTGAAATTGATCGTTGCTCTGGTGTCGGACGACTACACAGATAAAGTGATCAAAAAAGCACGCGAACAAGGGGCCACCGGCGCCACCGTCATCACCAGCGGACGCGGTGAGGGCCTGAAACCCGCCAAGACATTTCTCGGGCTGACCCTGGAAGGACAGATAGACATGATTCTGTTTATCGTGGAACAGCACCTGTGCCGGCCGATATTGGAAGAAATCGCCGAAATCGGAAACTTCGATAAAAAATCTGGCGCCGGCATCGCCATGCAGATTAATATTGAAGATGCCGTGGGCCTGTCCGCACAACGGGAAACCATTGAACACGAAATCGAGAATCAGATATGATCGAAAAAAGTTACGATAAAGTGCGGGATGTCATGATACCCGAGGTGAAAACCATCGACGGGCTGGCGACGGTGGCCGAGGCCATCCGCCAAATGAGGAAAAACAGCTCTGGGTCTCTCATCGTGACCAAGCGCAGCGAAGGTGACGAGTATGGCCTGGTGACGATGCACGCCATCGCACGCCAGGTCATCGAACCCAACCTGTCGCCGGAGCGGGTGAACGTTTATGAGATCATGGAAAAGCCGGCCCTCTCGGTTCGCGGCGATATGAACATCCGCTACGCCATTCGGCTGCTTGAGCGCATGAACCAGCAAAGCGCTTTGGTGGTCGACGAAAATACCGCCATCGGCACCGTCAGCTTGCTGGACATGGTCTCGCGCTACATCAACCAATAAGCATTACGGCCTGGCAAAGTCTTTCCGCAAGATCTCCCCATTTTGGCGAGGGCCGGAAAAACCGCGGATATTGCCCGGCAAGCACGCTCCGGGAGCGCCTCGCCCCCTCCCACGCTAAAGACCTCGCCGGCGGTTCGCCAACCCGTGATCTCGAATATTATTTTTTCAGAGGATTGATTCTCTGCATGACCAGCCAGTAAGAGACCCCGAGGCAGAGCACCAGCACGCCATACAACACCACATCGACGGTTTTTGCGGGCGACAGCGAGAAAATGAGGATTTTGCGGATGAGGGCCGCGATGGCGAGCGTGATAAAAACCTCGAGGGCAAAACTTCCCCCGCGCAAATGATTCATCTCCTGATGGATCAGCTCGATGGCGGCCCAAAGAATCAGCAGACTGCCCAGAATGGTCAGAATGCCTTGCTCCACCGGGTTCTTCCCGGAAAACAGCAGGTAAACATCATAGCCAAACAACCCGATGGCAAAAAAAGCCACCATGACCAGGGCGCAGGCCAGCAGATAATTGAAGTAGGAGCTGGTCTTTTTTAGCCCGGCCAGCAGGGTCTTTTCGATGCGGGAAAGAGACAGGAACCGGCTCATTTCCTCTTCACGATAAGAACTGGTCAGCACGTCCAGGTTGATATCGAGAATTCTTTCCACCGCCTTGAGCTTGGCCGTCAAATCCCCGCTGCCCGCCGATTGCTTGTAAATGCGCCCCAGGATGAAGACGCGGACATAGTTGAACGCCGCGTTCACATAATGCGTGGGCAACCCCAGCTTGACGTGAATTTCCCCGATCTTGTAAAGCTTTAAAAAGTAAGAGATGTCGTAGACGCCGCCGAACAAATCCCCATACCATTCGCGGATCTTGCCGCGGTGGCGGGCGATCACGTCCTGGTCCTTGAGAAAGTCCGCGGTTGCCCCGAAGCCCCAGATGAACTCGTAAAACCCATCCAGGAATTCATCGGCGAAAGGTTCGAGCTCGGGTTTCAGGCGGGCAAGCAGAGCCTCGTCGTCTTTGGTAAAACGATAGTGGGCTTTCAGCGCCGGGTAGTCGTTTTGCATCGTTGCGGTTTTCCCCTTCCCCTGAAGCTCAATATAAACCGGGAGAATCCCGGACCTAGAATTCTGTTTTCTTATGCAACTGGAGATAATATTTTTCGAGATCCTTCACCGAAAACATACCGCAGATTTTACCGTTACGGGTCACCGGGATATGACGAACACCCTTTTGCTCCACGATCAGCCCCGCCTCGGCAACCGATTGCTTCTCGTCGATGGTGCTGTCTATTTTTGTCATCAGAGACGACACCAGGACTTTTCTGAGGTCGCATTCTCCTTTTAATGCCAGAAGCATCCAATCCGTTTTTGTGATGATGCCGACGTACTCTTCGCCCTCCTTCACCAAAAGCGCGCCGACCTTATGCTTGTACATTTCGTCAACCGCCTCGTAAGCGTATTTCCCAAGACCTATCGAGAATAATTGAGTGCTCATATATTCGCCAACCTTGCTCATTCCCAGCCTCCATTATTAGGACATGACAAATGAATTCGTTTCCAGGTTCCAGGCAGTTTTGACCCGCCCATTGCAAAAACCCGGCGCACCTCTACGGATTCACTTTCCACAGGAAAGCTTTCCTTGTCAACCGCTAAATGCCCGCTTTTGGGCTCAGCCGAGGCGGCCGCCCATTCAACGAAAGCGCCCGCCGGAGGATGCTCCGGCGGGCGCGGTCGATCGCTCAGTTCGCGGAGACAGTGCTCAGCGCTTCCGGGAAAAGCAGATTATTTTCCTTGTGGATATGCAGGTGCACATCCGCCTCCAGTTCCCTCAAGGCGTTATATAGAAATTTAAACGTCTCGCAGCCGTCGGCCGGCGGCGAAAAATCCTGCGTCAGGCTTCTGATCCTTTTCAAAATCTCTCCGGCGTGGTCGTGCTCCATGCGCATGACGCGGATCGGGTTTCCGATGGGCCCGCAGTGCGCGCCCCCCGCGTCCAGGCTTTCATCGAGCTGCTTGATCATTGGAAATAAAATATTTTCCTCTTTCAGCATATGCGGCTCCAGGTCTTCACGTAACGCCACGACCGCCTTCTTCAATTCAAAAAGTTCCGGATGGTTTTTGCCGTGCGCGCCGATCACCTTTTCCAGCGTCTCCGTCACGCGCGGAAGCGATTTCTCAAGATATTTATGATGCACGGTCACGATATGGTCCACAAGTTCGGACAGGCTGTACGCGTCCAAGTCGTCACCCCCGTCTGCTTCGGAAGCCTTTGGGGTCTGGTTCAACTTCTCCAGAACCTCCCCTGGGACCAGGCCTTTTTCCTCACAAGCGGATTTCAACGTCCTGCCTCCGCCGCAACAGAAGTCTATATTCAGATCGTTGAAGACCCTGGCCGCCAATTCCAAATTAGCGTTCACAAAGTCCTTTACCTGGTTTTCTTCGGTCAAGTTCGGGTAGTTCATATTTTTTCTCCGACAAATAGAGGTTGTTTAATTGATTGGGCGCCCCTCCCCCTCGTCTGCCGACGGAGGCGGTCTTGCACCCTTTCCGGGCCACCGCTTGAATACTTATCTGGCCCGGGTGTAATTTGGCACAGCGTGCTCCGGGTGATCCGGAGTCATGCCCATCCGCAACTGAAACGTAGCGGCGATGCGCCGCGCAAGCGCCTTGACTTCCTCCGCCTTCGGCCCGAGGAAATGCTCATCCACCGTTTGGACAAACAGGTCCACCCACCGGTTGAAATGTTCTTTTTCCACCGGCAACTCCACATGCTTCTGAAACGGGTTTCCCTCGTAGGCGCCTGTCCCGAAAAGAAGTTTTTCCCAAAACAGATACATCTTCGGCAGGTGGGCACTCCAATCTTCTATGGCCTGCTCAAATATCGGCCCCAGCAGGCCGTCCTGCCGGACATGACTATAAAATGAATCGACCATCAGACGTATGCGCGCCTGGCTATCGATATCTACGGGTGAGCTTTCAACGTTACCGCCCGGCTGATCCATCCAGCACCTCCTGTATGACTCCCGCGGCTAAACGGGATAAAAAGATGAACTTATCTATTATGTAACCATAAAAACACGGGGGTCTACCCCGACAGCATTATAAATACCAAAAGATAACCTAATCCGCTATTTCAATTTAATATAAGACCTGCTATTATAGATGTCAAGATCTTATTATCTGGATATCAAAATTATGATTTCTCAAACAGCGGAATACGCCCTGCGCGCGGTGGTTTGTTTGGCCCAGAACCCGGAAAAGCCTCTGACCAATGTAGAAATCGCCCGGCTCACCAAGGTTCCCGAGCACTACCTGTCGAAGGTTCTGCATGCCCTGGTCAAGGGCGGGATTGTTCGCTCCCAAAGAGGATTGCATGGGGGATACATCCTGACTCAAGCCATCGACCAGTTGCCCCTGCTCGACATCATCAACACCGTCGACCCCATGAGGCAGATCGAAAGTTGCCCCCTGAAGCTGGGTGCGCATGGGACCAATCTGTGCGCCCTGCATAAAAGGATCAACCACTCGATGAAATTGATGGAAGAAGTCTTCAAGAACTCAACCGTCCAAACCATCCTTGACGAGCGCTCGGAAAGCATCCCCCTTTGCGAATCCTGACCCGGGAAGCGGCGGGAGGCACTCTCTTTAAACCTCCGCCGACCCAGCGCCCTCCCTGCCCTTGAGGCACCGTTTAACCTCCGATTTGGCTGGGTTTTGGACCGGACTTTATGATTAAATGTGACTCGTTCGTGACCTGGAAGTAATCCATCCTTAACTCCCCAAAGCTATACTTTTAAAAAATTTTGAGAACGTGGTTAAATGAATTCAGTTGCACTGAGCCGCAGCCCGTTTTTTTCAGTCTCTCCGGGTTCCTTGTTCAGCCTGTCGCGAAGCCACGGGAACAACGCGTCTATCCGCCGTTTCCGTTTGCGCGGGCGGCACTCTCGAAGCGGAGTTCATCTCACAAAGGCCGATCCATTCAACAGATAACTTCCAGGTTATGAATAAATATAAATCCTGTATCAAACCATTTGTCAGGGAGTCCTCAGAATGAAAAAAAAATTTTTCAGTATCATCGGTCTTTTGTTAATCCTTTGTCTGGCCCTCCCGGCTTTCGCACAGGTCGATAGTTTTTCGGGTGACGGCCGGCCCTTGGCGGAGGCCACTCCCAAGCAAGAGGCGGACGCTGACCCGGAGTACAACACGCTCATCGCACAGGACAGCAAATTCATCCTGGGGCCTGAGGATCTGCTGCAAATCTCCGTTTGGGGCAATGCCGAACTCACCACCGATATGCCCATCCGCCCCGACGGCATGATCTCGTTTCCCCTGATCGGCGACTTGATGGCGCAGGGCCTCACGCCTTCCCAGCTGAAGGATAAAATCACCACGCAGCTGCGCAATTTCATCACCGATGCCAATGTCACCGTTATCGTCAAGGCGATCAACAGCATCAAAATCTCCATCGCGGGCGAGGTCAACGAGCCGGGGACGTACCAGATCAACCGGCCCATCACACTGCTGCACGCCTTTTCCATCGTCAAGGGCTTCACCGAAAAGGCGGGCCTGCTCAAGTCCTACATTCTTCGGGATGGGAAGAAACTCGATATCGATTTCTACGCCCTGGTGAAGGAAGACGACTTCAGCCAGAACATCTGGCTGAAGCCCAACGACTTCATCTACATCCACGACAATATCGAGAACCGGGTGAACATCATGGGCGAGGTGCTCAAACCGCAGGTCATCAGCTTTCAGGAAGGAATGACCGTGCTCGACGCGGTGCTCATGGCCGAGGGGCTGACGGGAACCGCCAAGCCAAAGCTGACGCAGGTGTACCGCCGCATCGACCGGGCCAACGAGGACAGCAAGATCGAGAAAATTCAGGTCGAACTCGACAAGGTGATCTTCGAGGGGGATCTATCGAAAAACCTGCGCCTCAAACCGGGCGATATCATCCACATTCCCCGGAGCTTCTTCTAAAATCATCAAACCGCGTCATTTGCCGCCTGGCCTCACCGGCCAGGCGGTTTTTTTTTGCGCACGGACCGCCCCCCTGCCCTTTTCCGGTCAACGGGGAAATAAATCAGCGGAAAAGAAGTTGCCTGTTCCTCTGCACCAGAAGGACCAGGTATCCGATAACAATCCCCGCAAAATTGGAAACGATATCGATAACTTCGAAACCCCGGTTGCCGCCGAGCCACTGCAGAATCTCCACGGCCACCCCAAGCCCGAAGCAGAAGCCTCCAACCGTCCACGCGGGAAAATACCCATCAAACGCCTTCAGGAAACAATACACCAGCAACCCGTAACTGAGGGCATGAGCCGCCTGCTCTCCAAAGTGGATGGAACCCACCATCCTAATGATGCTCCGCGAAGAGGTGAGGGATAGAAAAAGGACAAGCGCAAACCAGGCCACTCCGGCAGCAAACCAGAAGCAGTTTTTGCGCATAGGGGGGAAGAGCATTTACACCTCGAAGAGATTGCGGCGCCCGAAGCGGCAACGAAAGGCGCGGCCATGGGGCTGAACGTTTTACGCCCCCGGAGCTTGAGCCCACCAGGGAAAATTCCGGCCTTTTAAAGCAATGATGAGTGTCCGTTCCACTCCCAGCGACCGCTCAAATGAGTCTGGAAGTCGAAAGAACACACGGCGCGATTTTCCCGGCGGCCCCCAGGTCTTGAATCAGGCGGTTATCCACCACCGCCTCCGTCCAGTACCGCATGATCGAAACGTCCTCCAGGGGCTTCCAGCCGCAACAGAGGTTCATGCGTTTCTTGATATAGTACTCGACAGGGTTGCAGCCGATCTGCGCGAGGAATGGCGTGGTCCCGGAAAAGCGGCAATTGATCTCGAAAATCAGTGGAACGCCGTCCTTGATTCGAAGCTGAAAATTACACGACCCGTTCACCCCCAGAGCCTTGGCCACTTCCGGAAGCAACCGCCTGATCTCCGGCCTCTCCACAGGCTCCGCACGATAGGTATCTCCCGCTCGCAGGGTTCGCTTGAGCGCCACGGGCGCGGAACAGTCCCCCCCTGTCGCCACGACGGTGCAGGTGTACTCCTGATCGTCCGGGCCGGCCACCTCCTGCAGGATATAATCCTTTTTATGCGCGATGATCTCCCTCAGTTCGCTGTATTCATGAACTTTTTTCACGCCGATGGAGCGAAAGCCGATGCGCGGTTTGGCGATGATGGGCAGCGGCAGATCCTCGACTCGGTCGATGTCGTTGACATCCCAGGTTTCGGGCGCGGGGAAGCCATGCTTTTTCAGGAACTGAAAGGTCTTGAGCTTATCGTTGGCAATCTCGATCGCCTCCACCGGAGAAATGTGCACGTTGGCGCGGGAATTCGTTTCGATCATTTCCCTGTTCCTCGAACACAGCGGCAGCTCGATATCCGTTCCGGGAAAATAATAATCCGCATTTTCCTCATTGAGGATGCGAAGGACCTCTTGCAGGTAATTCGCCTCTCCGGCACCGGGAACGAGGTACGCCCGATCGGCGAAATACAGCCCCGTGGCCTTCGGGCTCATGTCTGCCGCGAGGATCTCGATATCAAGATCCTGGATCAACCTGAGCGACTTGATGATTCCCTGGCCAACCCCGCCTCCCGCTCCCGTCACAAACGCCTTGATCATCTCTTTTCCTCGAAATAAGAAATCAGCCTTTCCCGCGTCGGCCGGGAAAGGCTGGAATCCATTATAGCTTTTAAATGGGGCTCAACGCAGTAATCGATAGCCACCAGCGAAGCCTTGACTCGCCTTTCATCGCTTTCGATAAATAGCAAACCCGGCCGCCCTCCCCGCTGCTGGCCTACCGAATAATTCAGGATAAGGCCTCTGTCCTCCTTTTCCACACAAAAAATATAATCGTCGCCAGGCATTGTGATCTGCCCATTCCTTTTAACGGTCAAGCCGTGGCGATGGACATGGCCGAAAACCCCGATCCGCCTTTGTCTTTTTTCAAGATGGGCGAAAGCCGCCTCCCGGTCCTCGGCAGAGCGGATATAGCTCCAGTCCCTCGATTGGCCCGGATTGGCATGTGCGTAAAAGACTCCATCGATGGATATATTTTCAACCCAGTCGAATTCCCGTTCAATATCGTAATTCACCTTCTCGATCGTCCAGTGGATGGACTCCTTGATAAAATCCAGAGCATAATCGAACCCTCGGGACCCGGCTGACTTATGGTTAAAATAGAATTCATCGTGGTTTCCCACCAGAAAGTGCATCGGGTAACGGGATTTGAGCCAAAGAAGTTTCTCGACGACCTCGTTGGGATGGCACCCGTAGGTCAACATATCGCCCAGAAAAATTACCCGGTCGGCACCCTGCTCTTGAATACAGCCGACGGCGGCGCGGAGGGCGTAAAGGTTTGAGTGGACATCGGATATAACCGCTATTTTTGTCATGATCTGCCGCGCTCAACGAAAAAACAGCCTGAGGAATCAGGGGCCCGGGGAACCGCCGGCTCCGCAGCCCCTTGAACCGCTCTAAGAGGCCTGAATTAATCAATATAACCCATTCCTGTGGAAACCGGCTATACCAACAATACGGTATATGCCTCCCCCCATGGCACAGGGGGACGCGCGTCCTGCAATATTCCAGGAGAAACATAACCGCTCCCTCCCGGCGTTGGAACAAATTTCCTCCCCCGTCCCTCCCATTGGCTCTTCAGGGTCAACGATGATGGGCCTTGAGAGCCGGTAACGCGGGGATCGATCCTCCCCGATTTCCCGGTTTGCCAAACTTCCCAACGACACGGGAAAAAACCGCCACTAGATTTACACCTAGAAAAACAAAAACCGCCGGGCAACGCTAGCCTTTTAAAATTCAATCTGTTAACAGTTTCGACATTCTACTGTTACACAAAAGGGACAGAAATACCCTAGAAACTGAGTTAAAATCATAAAAATCGGCGTGGGAATTTGCTCTTTTTACGGTTCTTAAGCACTATTGCGAGGCGGGACTTGAGGTATAATCCGGAGGGTCATTTTTTACGGATTTTAATGCACCCCCCACGGTATTAATTTGCCCCGCAGCCGGCCGCGCCGCCTCGCAAGAATTGGGGCAAATGTCAGCCACTATAAAAGCCGGATTAGATTAACCCTGATTTAATATCTTTCAATGGCACAAGTTTAAATCGCAATACCGGAATTATTTTTCAAGGGATACTTCGTCTTACTGTCTTTCAACCCTTACCGACTAAAACAAACATGGCCGACCAATCCGATTACATGCCGAAAGAGGACACTTTTCCAATCCAGGAGGTTCTCAGCGTTCTTTTCAGACGGAAAAAGATCCTTATCGCTTCCTTCCTGATATGTGGATTTATAGGGATCTACTATGCCTTCACCATGACCCCGGTTTACCGGGCAAATGCCACCGTGGTTGTTGGTCTGAAAACTCCCGAAGTGTTTTCCGGGGAGCAGGTTATGGCCCTCGACTCTGAACGGGAAAATTATTACCAAACCCAGACCGCCATGCTGAAAAGCCGCTCCCTGGCGAAAACCATCATCCAGAAGCTCAACCTTGATCAAAGCCCTGAGTTTAACAGGAAGACATCTTTCATCGACTGGAGCCCCATCGTCGACGAAATCAATTCCCTGTTAACCCAGATCGGCCTCAGGAAAAATAGCCCGGAACTGGAAGCCCAGAAAAAAGATCCCTACTTCGAACTGATCAATAAATTTTTACTGCGCCTTAAAATCAACCTGATCGAAGGCAGCCACATGGTAGAGATCGGCTTCGAGGGGTATTCTCCCCCCGTGGTCGCAGAAATCGTGAACACCTTCACCGACGAGATCATCCAGCGAAACATCGATTTCCGATCATCGGCGGTTGGGGCCGATTCCAAGGAGTGGATACAGGAAAGCCTGGTGGATCTGAAAAAAAAGATCGCCACATCTGAAAATGCCCTGATCGCCTTCAAGAAGAATCGCGACATCCGCACCGAGGATATCGAATCCTACGACAAGGACGTCCGCGAAGCCCGCAGTGAAGAAAAACGGCTCAATGCTCTGATCTCCCAGCTCAGGAACAAGCAGGATCCGGTGGAAGCCCTGCAATCGATCCCGGATTCAGTAAAGTCCCGGTCGGTCCATAAGTTGATCGAGGAATACTCCACCGCCAAAAAACAATTCATCGAATTTTCAAAAAAATACAAGCCGCAGCACCCGGAAATCATTTCCCTCAATTCGACTCTCAAATCCCTGGAGGAAAAATTCCCCGCGGAGATCAACCGCCTGATCAAATCCATCGAGCTGGACTATAAGGTGGCGCAGGAAAATGTGAAGTCGGCTCAGCGCGCGCTCGAATCGCAAAAATCACTGATGAGAAAACTGGGAGAAGAGGATTACGAATTCAACGCGCTGAAAAACGAGTTCGACTCTTACAACCAGCTGTACAACGACCTGCTGGTACAATTTCAGAAAATCAGCATCTCCTCATCCAGCCAGGGCAGCGACTACCGGATTGTCGACCGGGCGGAAATTCCCTCCAACCCCATCAAACCGAGAAAGGGTTTCATGATTTTTCTTTCGCTGTTTTTCGGGTTTCTCGGCGGCAGTGTGGTGGCTTACACCCTGGAGGCCAACCAGAATTCCCTGATCACCGCAAAAGACATCGAGAGGGAGTTCCCTCTGCCCTTCCTGGGAACGATCAGCATTTTTACCGACAAAACCAAGTTTCTCCCCACTTTCAAAGGCAAGGACACCTTCATTTCAGAGGAGTTCAGGATCCTCAAAACGAACCTGGAGCTCAACGCGTTCCTGAACCCCAAGCAAGTGCTGATGGTTTCCAGCAGCAATCCCAATGAAGGGAAGACCACCGTCACAGCCAACCTGGCTGTGATCTATGCACAACAGGGCAAAAAAGTCCTGATCGTCGATGCCGATTTTATCAAGCCGACCGTCAACAAGGTCTTCAAGACCAAGAGCAAGCCGGGCCTGATCAACTACATGGAAGAAAAGAACTCGCTCGATGAAGTGATCATGGAAACAAAGATCGACGGCATCTCCATCATTGCGGGAGGCTCCATGAGTAAAACATCGATGGAGAATCTGAAGCACCTTGCTTTTCGCGATATGTTGAATGTCCTCAAAGATGAATACGACATCATACTCGTAGACACCCCGCCCGCCCTGGCGTTCGCCTACGTGACCCATATCGCCCAGATTTGCGACGGAGTTTTGTTCGTCGTGGGGTCGGGCCTCAACGATAAAGAGCTGGTGACAAGAACTCTCAAGCAGTTATGCGCCGCTTCCGATTCTGTGAGTGGCGGCGGACAACCCTCCGACAACGGGGCCAGTAAGGTTATTGCGCCCCGGCACCGGGCGAAAATCGTGGGCATCGTGCTCAATAAGGCGAACCAGCAGAACGACAGCTACTATTA